>DKXL01000029.1 GCA_002493005.1 Ruminococcaceae bacterium UBA7127 | reverse complement strand
ATAACGTATAGTGCCCGAAATTAAGACAAATATCAATCGATTACTGCGTTACGGGTAGATATGTTAATTTAATAAATAACGTATAGTGCCCGAAATTAATACAAACATCAGTCAATTTCAATGTTATGGGTAGATAGGTTAGTTTAAAAACAACCTATAATGCCTGAAAAAATAAGAGCGGCAAAAGCCGCTCTAAAATGTTTTATTGATTTGTCTTGGCAGGTTCACTGCCTTTGCTGACGATAAGGACTACGGTTGTGCCGTATTCAAGTGTATCCCCGGCAACGTGCTCTTTGTATCTGATTACCCTGTCCTCAGCAACCTCTGTGCTGTATTCATACTCAGCGCGAGCAAGCAAGCCTTGTTCTGCAATATCAGCCGCCGCAGTGTCAAGTTTTTCTCCCTCAACCTTAGGCAAAGTTCTCATCTGAGGTCCTTTGCTGACCGAAACACTGATTATAACAGCGTCATCCTGCGTTACTTTTGAACCTGCCGCCGGGCTCTGAGAGATAATTACACCTTCTTTATACTCATCACTGTAATTGTCAGCATAATTCTTATAAACTGTAACGGTATCGTCCTGTTCATCCTTTTTGACAACATCATCATAATTCATTCCGACGTAATTAGGAACAGTAGGTCCCGTCCACTCGGTGCTCTGAGTTGACTCTACACTTGGGTTGACATTGGAGTCAAACATTCCCGCAAGCGGATTTTGCATAAGCCAAAATACACCTGCAATGCCCAAAACAAGTACCGTAACAGCAGCCGCAATAATAACGATTGAAGTATGCGACATTCCCGAAGCCTTGCGTTGGTGCTCAGACTTTGAAAGATTCATACTTGCAGTTCTTGAAATTTCATCCTGGATTACTTTAGCTGTGTGTGCAACAGAAAGCTGTGAACGAAGTTCATCAAAATCGGTTATTCTGTTTTCACGCTCAACCTGTAAGCCGTTAGCAAGTGCTGAAACAACGTGCGGAGGCAAACGCTTAACGGTGGTTGTGCTCATAAGCAAACGGCTGTCTTTGCGGCGCTCAACAGCATTCTTTGGCATATGACCGGTGAGGGCAAAGAACAGAGTTGCACAGAAGCCGTATATATCGGTTATGTCATCAAGCGGAAAGTTATCGTCATACTGCTCGGGAGCCGCGCCGCCCGAAAACAGCTGCGACTTAAGAGATGTGCCGCGTTTGCGCTCGTTCTCGGTTGCAAAGCCTGATATTTTAATTTTGCCTGAAGCAGTGATATACATATTCTTGGGCGCAATAGCATAATGTCCTACGCCGCGTCTGTGCAATGCCTCAAGAGCAGAAATCACCGGCATAAACAAAGGACGGGCAATATCCCATTCAAGGTGACCGTTACTGCGCTCAACATATTCCTCAAACGGAATAAGATCCTCGTTTTCCTCAATCACATAAACCGTATTGTTCTCTTCAAAAATATTATGAACATTCATAAGCGCAGAAAGCTCGCGAAGTTCGGAAAGAATTCTAAAATAATTTACAAATTCGTCCTTAAGTTTGCTGAAAACAAGACGATTCTCATAGTTAATTTTAATTTCAGTGGTGCCTTCCTCACGGTTAAAAAGTCCGATTGGCAAGAACTCGCACACAATGACGATATCGCCTGTCTGCTTATCGTAGCTTATATATCGGGTGCTTTCACCGTTTGTATCAAGTCCTGCACCGACAACATATCGGTTTGCAAGAACAGTGCCGTATGGCAAAAAAGGAGCTTGTTGCTTTTCAGTTGTATCAAAGCCGCAGGACGGACAAATCTTATGATTGCCGATTTCCTGCATACATCCCATACACAATGACATATTGTAATTCAACTCCAAATTATTTCTTGTCAGATTTTGTCTAAAAAGAATTATAGCACAATAGTATTATTCTTTTCAAGACTTAAGAATGTCATTATAATTACAGTTTTGTTATAGAGAAACTGTAATTTTTTTGATTATTACACATAAATAACTTGTGGTGGAGATAACGGGGCTCGAACCCGTGACCTTTTGACTGCCAGTCAAACACTCTCCCAACTGAGCTATACCCCCATATAATGTTACAGTTATTTTTATTATACACAATATGCGTATTTCATACTGATATAAAAGAATTTTAGAAAGAAAAATTAATTTCTCGCTAACATTTTTGCAGATTAATTATAAGTATTGCATTTCCGTCATAAATTTTAATAGTTGCATTGTCGCTTAAAAAAATATTTGATACTCCCATCGGCACAGCACTGCTTAATCGATAATGATCAAGCGGATATTCCGCGCCTGAATAGCTGACGCAAACTTCACTGCATCCAAACGGAAACAGTGAAAAAGTTTTACCGTTAAGTCCGTCAAATTCATAACAGCCTTTTGGGAGATACTCGATATGCTCCGTTTTTGACAATACATATCCTTTTGCGCCCTTCAAAGAAATATACTGCAAAGCGGACAGATTAGCTATGGTGTGGTCAAGTCTGCCGCCCGTAGCGCCAAGTAACACAATTTCTCTGTAGCCCTTCTCAAGCGCAATATCAATCGCATGCATAGTATCTGTATCATCTTTATGCGGATTTAGCGTTATAGTTTCGCAATTTGGGAAAATTTTTTGACTGCACGAGTCAAAATCGCTCACAACAAGGTTTGGAACAATGCCTGAAAGTAAGGCATATTCACAGCCTTTGTCTGCACATATGATGTAATCATCGGGCAAAACCTGTTCTTTTATGAAATTGACATCCGTGTCGGGTGAGCCCGAAATGATTACACAACGCATTTTTACTCCTTAAATTGCCATGACTTTATATCTTTTACTTCATTATACATCAACACATAGCTTTGATGTCGGGTTTGCTCAATATCTCCGTCAGAGAGTGCCTGCAAAATCCTGCATCCTTTTTCACAGGTGTGGGAGCACGATGTAAATTTGCACTCACCGAGATATTTTTCAAACTCAGGAAAACAGTATTGAAGCTGAGATTTGTCAATCATCTCATAACGCTGAAGATCAACTGTTGAAAATCCCGGAGTGTCGGCAACAAAACATCCGTCAAGTTCAAACAGCTCAACAACACGTGTAGTATGTCGTCCTCTGCCGAGCTTTTGGCTGATTTGTCCCGTTTGAAGTTCAAGATTATTAAACAGAAGATTTAAAAGCGTAGACTTGCCTACTCCGCTGTTACCGGTAAATGCCGACACCTTGCCCTTTAGATAATCTCTGAGTGCTGATATCTCGTCCGTATTTTCAGGTGAACACTGAAAGACCTTAATGTCAGAATTCATATAAATCTTTGCAAGCCTGTCGCCGTTTTTTAAATCGTTTTTTGTAATGACAACTATCGGCTCCATATTATTATTGACTGCCGCCGCCGTCATTTTGTCAATTACAGCAAAATTCGGCATTGGGTCTACAGTGGAACATACAATTACAAGTGCATCTATATTGGCAAGCGCAGGTCGTTTAAGTTTATTGGCACGAGGCAGGATTTCTTCTATTGAAGCAAAGCCGTCCTCAGGCACGTTTATAACAACCTTATCACCTGCAACCGGGGAGTTTCCGCTTTTGCGAAAGCTCCCCCTTGCTTTACATTCATACTCTTTGCCGTCACAGCGAACATAATAGAATCCGCCGATTGATTTCATAAGAACACCGTTTAATTTATTCATAAAAACCAGCCACACTCATTACGGAGTCGGATTTCCTGTCGGAGTAACAGGATTATCAGGATCGTCGCCTTCACTGTATTCATTCGTTGTAGACGGCTCTGTTTCAGGCGGCGCAGTTGTCGGAGCAACATATTCGTGAGTAGCCGTTGTGCTTACATTTGAAGTTGCATAATCAATTGAGTACTCACGATAAACCTGACCGTCAAGCTGTACCACGATTGAAGATGTACCCGAGCCTGTAAATTCAAGCGTACAGGTTTTGTTGTACATCGGGACAAGTGTTTTGCTGTATTGCTGATCAATAACTCCGTCAACAATAACTGTCATCTCAACAGTTTCCGGCGAATTATCAGGCAAGTCAACAACAATATTTACTGTGTTCTTATCCCCAAGTCCTGAGCTTACAAGAAGTGTAACAACAGAGCCTTTGTCAACCTTGCCGTACTGTAGAGGCGACATGCTGAGCACAGTATCCTTTGGCTCCTTGCTTTCATCGTCGAGCTGAGTTTCAACTGTGAGTCCAAGCTCTGTAAGCATTTGCTGAGCCTCCGCAAGCATCAATCCCTCAACAGACGGAAGCTTTACCTGCTCCGGCTTTGCACCGTTGGCAATAAATACGGTTACAGTTGAACCGATTGTTGTTTTCACGCCCGCCTTTGGGAATGTGTCAATAGTGTAGCCCTTTGGTGTTTTTGTATTTTCAACATAAACAACATCAGTCATAAGGTTTTTATCCTTAAGCGCCTTTACGGCTGCTTTTTCGTCACTGTTTATTACATAAGGAATCGAAACCTCTGTGTCTGTTCCGTTTACTGTAAGTGTGATTGTTGACCCGGATTTTACTTTCATTGAATTTGCAGGCGGATCTTGCTCAAGAACAGCTCCGATTTCTTTGGTTTCATCAAATTCACTCTTGACTTCAAACACAAAGTTATTTGGGTTATTTTCTTTTACCTCAACAAAGGATTTGCCGACAAAATCCGGAACATCTACATCCTTTGACTGAGATACAGAACATCCTCTGAAAAAGGCAAGCGCAAAGAACACCGCACATACCGCTACCGCCGCAATCAAAATTCCCTTGATTGCATAGTATGCCGAGCTGTGCTCCTTTGCATATTCCTCGTCAGCAAACTTATCATCATCGCGCTGATCTGACGCGTTAGGAATATCAACAACTCGTGTTCTGTCTGAATTTTTAATTTCGCTCGGTTTTGTTTCTTTTAAAGAATTAACAAATCTTGTCGGCTGATTATCGACAACGTTCTTGCCGTAATCAAACACAATAGACGGATTAAGTCTAAAGCGCTCAATGTCACTGAGCATTTCAGCCGCTGACTTGTAGCGGTCAGCAGGAAGTTTTTGCATTGCGCGCATAGTAATCTGTTCAAGCCCGATTGGAATACCGGGGTTTACCTCGCGAGGACGTTTTGGTGTGGACTGAAGCTGCATAAGCGCGATTGTCACAGCACTGTCGCCGTCAAACGGCAGCTTGCCTGTAAGCATTTCATACAACATAACACCGACAGAATATATGTCCGTTTTACCGTCGGTAGCATCACCCTTTGCCTGCTCGGGCGCAATATAATGTACCGAACCTATCGCCTGCTCTGTCATTGTACGTGTTGACTTATCGGAAAATCTTGCAATACCAAAGTCTGTTACCTTGATTGTGCCATCCTGCAAAAGCATAATATTCTGCGGCTTAATGTCACGGTGTACTATGCCGCATTCGTGTGCGTGCTGAAGTGCACGAAGAACCTGAATTGTAAGATGAATTGTGTCCTTCCACTCAATAATACCCTGCTGGTCAATATATTCCTTGAGGGTAATACCGTCAATATACTCCATTACAATATATTGAATCATATCGCCAAAGCTTACGTCATACACCTTAACAATATTCTGATGTGAAAGCATTGCAATGGCTTTGGACTCGTTTTTAAATCTGCGTATAAATTCCTCGTTATTAAGGTACTCATCCTTTAATATCTTAATAGCAACCTCTCGGTCGTCAATAGTATCGGTACAGCGATAAACGTTAGCCATACCGCCAACGCCTATAAGCTCATGTATTTCATATCTGCCGTCAAGTCGCTTGCCTATATATTTATCCAAAACGATGGGCTCCCTTCGTTAGTAAATTACAGTTACGGTGATGTTGTCGGTTCCGCCGCCATCTTTAGCCTTGTCAACAAGTTTGGTAATTAAACTGTCACCGCGGTTTTCATGACAAATCTTTACAATATCACCTGTTGTCACACAGTTTGAAAGTCCGTCGGTACATATCAAAAGCACATCACCATAGATAAAGTTGGCTTCAATATAATCAAGACGAACAGAGGGCTTGATACCCAAAGCACGTGTGATAAAGTTTTTGTTGGGATGATTCTGAGCCTGCTCATATGTCAGCTCGCCCCTTCTGACCATCTCCTGAACAACGGAATGATCCTCGGTAAGCTGTTTGATTTTGCCGCCTCTGATTGCGTATGTGCGGCTGTCACCTACATGCACAACATGAACAGTAGTGTCTTTTACAAATACAAATTCACAGGTTGTGCCCATTCCTGCAAGCTCGGGGTCTTGTGTGGACATCTCAAACACCCTCATATTTGCATTGACAACAATCTCTGCCATAAGCTCGCCTATTTGCTCTTTGGTCATATCATCCTTGTACAAATCAGTAATTTTGGTGCTGATATACTCAACGGCTGCCGCACTGGCGATGTTGCCTCCGTTGGCGCCGCCCATTCCGTCACACACAACCGCCCAGACACAGCTGGGAGATATAACTCCGAAGCGGCAATCATCCTGATTTTCTTTTCTTACAAGTCCGATATCACTCTTGCTGAATACTTCCAAGTTATTTACCTCCTTCTTCTATATGCTTTCTTTTGAGCTGACCGCAAGAAGCGTTGATATCACTGCCAAGCGTTCTTCTTACGGTGGCTCCTATTTTTTTTGATGCAAGTATATTTATAAAGGCTTGCTGCCTTTTGATATTACTCTTTATGTATTCTGTACCCTCAACCGAGTTGACGGGAATAAGATTAACGTGACAGCCCATTCCCTGCAAACGATTGGCAAGCTCGTGAGCATTGTGGTCACTGTCATTTACTCCGCTTATCATTGAATATTCAAATGTTACTCGTCTGCCTGTCGAATTAAAATAATCTCTGCAAGCTTTGAGCAATTCTTCCATAGAATATTTACGTGCAATCGGCATAGTCTGCCGTCTGATTTCATCATTTGGAGCGTGCAGAGAAACCGAAAGCGTTATTCCCAAATGCAGTTTTGCAAGTTCATAAATCTTTGGTACTATTCCGCAGGTTGAAAGCGTAATGTGCCTCATTCCTATGTTGAGACCCTCATCTGACGAAACTAAATTCAAAAACTTGACTACATTGTCAAAGTTGTCGAGAGGTTCCCCCATTCCCATTAAAACAATATTGGAAATTCTTATATTCAAATCCTTTTGTGCCGATTCAATTTGAGCTAACATCTCGGACGGTGCAAGACTCCGTGAAAATCCGCTTTTGCCTGTGGCGCAAAACGTACAGCCCATCTTACATCCGACCTGAGTTGAAATGCAGATTGTATATCCGTGTTTATATTTCATTATTACAGATTCAACACATTCACTGTCATAAAACGAAAAAAGATATTTTACTGTTTTATCATACCTTGAAACAAGTTTTTTTGCAATATTTGCAACAGAAATGTAACAACTTGTTTGAAGAAACTGCCGTAAGTCTGACGGCAGGTTTTTCATTTCATCAAAGGATTCAACGCCCTTTGACAGCCACTCGCTGATTTGCTTCCCCCTGAATTTTGGGTAATTATTTGCAACGGCAAACTCGCAGATTTCGGCAGTAGTCATTGATTTTAGGTCAACAAGCGTATTCAAAATCAAACCTTCTTTCCAAATACTGCAAAGTAAAAGCCGTCTGTTTTTGCCTTGTGCGGCATCAGAGTAATCTCGTAGGGTTCTTCATCAAATGCGCGTTCAATACCGTTTGGCAGTTTGATTTTTACTCCGTAAAAGTCAGGATGCTCAGACAGAAAACGGTTTGCGTTTTCGTTATTTTCAGCAGGATTAAGCGTGCAGGTTGAGTAGACAAGCACCCCTCCGTTTGCAAGGTATTTTGCGCTGTTGCTGAGAATTTTATATTGAAGCTCAGGAAGCTGCGCAGTAATAACATCTTTTTTGTATCTGATTTCTGGCTTACGTGCCATTATCCCCAGTCCGCTGCAAGGAACATCGCAAAGTATTCGGTCGGCAAGCGGCAAAGTCACCTCATCTTTTTCACCGTCACGCAAAAGAGTGACAACTGAGTTTATGCCCAGCCGCCTTGCGCCGCTGTTTATAAGCTTTAGCTTATGTTCAAACATATCGCAGGAAAAAATTTTGCCCCTGTCGTTCATAAGCTGAGCGGCAGTAAACGACTTGCCGCCGGGGGCGGCGCATATGTCAAGCATAATTTGGCGAGGCTTTGGCGAAAGACAGCTTACACAAAGCTGTGATGAAGCGTCCTGAATGTGAAATAATCCGTTTTTGTAAGCGTTGAGCCTTTCTACAGAGCCTGTATTTTCAAGATAAAGAGCATCGGGAAGAAACTTTACTTCTTCTGTTTTAACCCCTTGCTTTTCAAGCTCCGCCGTAAGCCTTGCTTTATCGGTTTTGAGTGTATTTACACGACAGCAAATCTGTGGTCTGCCGCCAAGCGATTTTAAAAGCTCCTCTGCATTTAATTCTCCGTAAGAATTAATCCAAAGTCTGATTATATCCTCGGGAACTGAATATTTGACTGACAAATATCTTAACAAATTGCTCTTGTCGGGCAAGGTATATTTTATCTCGGCTCTTGTAATTGAGCGCAGGATACCGTTAATAAAACCTGAGGATTTTTGGAGTTTATGCTTCTTGGCGAGGTTCACGCTTTCGTTGACAGCGGCACTGTCGGGAACTTTATCCATAAACAAAAGCTGTAAAATACCAAGCCTGAGTATATTTTTTGTTTTTGATTCTATTTTCCTTAATGGAATTTTGGAGTAGGTTTTGATGATGTAATCAAGTGTTATTTTTCGCTCGAGCACACCGTAAACAAGCGCAGATACAAAAGCGCTGTCTATACCATTCAGTTTATTTTCTTTTATGGCATTATTCAAAGCAATATTTGAATATGCGTCTTCGTTTTCAATTTTCAGCAGCACTTCAAGTGCTGTGTTGCGTGAATTAGCCATAGTCTGCTTCTTTACTCCGTTAATTTATTTATCTGCGTCTTTGTGCAATTAAAACAAGTCTTAAAAGCTGCATAATTGCAGTGAGTGCAGCCGCAACATAAGTCATTGCCGCCGCCTGTAATGTGCGTTTTGCACCTGTGTATTCATCACCATAAAGCAAATCTCCGCTTTTGATTGTGTCGAGCGCACGCTTTGACGCGTTAAATTCAACAGGTAATGTTGCAAGTGTGAACAAAACAGAAAGCGAAAACAAAATGATGCCGATGTACAAAAATGTAAATCCTACCTTTGCCGTAAAGCAAAGTCCGATAATGATAAAAATCCAGCTAAGTCCCGAACCGAGTCTTGCCATTGGCAATACTGCTGTTCTTATGCGGTTTGGAAGATAGTTCTGTGCATGCTGAACTGCATGACCTGCCTCGTGACAGGCAACACCTACAGCTGCAACCGAATTGCTGTTGTAAACAGTGTCAGAAAGTCTGATTACATTGGTGCGCGGGTCAAAATGGTCTGTCATACTGCCTGCAACATGTTCAATCCTTACACCTGCTACTCCGTTTTGGCGGAGTACGTATTCAGCCGCCTGAGCGCCTGTAAGATTACGTGAATTTCTGATTTTTGAATACTTTGAAAAAGTCGATTTTACATTAATCTGACATATCAGCGTGATTATAATGCAAGGAAGAATAAACACGATATATGTCCAGTCAAATCCATAGAAAAAAGGCATAATTTTCTCCTTTCAATCAGCCTATTGTGTCGCCCTCACACAGCTTGTGCCCAGCAATAAATGCATCTGACGACATTCGCTTTTTTCCCTCCGGCTGAAGTTCAAGAATTTCTACCGAACCTTCGCCGCAGGCTACAACAAATGGCTTTACACTGATTATAGTACCCGATTTACCGCTTTTTTCACACAAACGAGAGGAATATATTTTGATATTTTTGCCGCAAATCTGTGTTGTTGCTATCGGCCAGGGATTAAGCCCTCTGATTTGATTGTGAACCTCTGCCGCTGATTTTGTAAAATCAATCGGGCAATAGCTTTTGTCAATTTTAGAAGTGTGACACGCTTTGCTCTCATCCTGTTTTTGCGGCGTTACTGTATTGTTTTCAAGAGCGAAAAGTGTATCGAGTATCAAACCACCGCCCAAAATTGCAAGGCGGTCAAACAATTCTCCCGATGTTTCGTTTTCGCCAATCTCAGTCTGAGCCGTCATAAGGATATCGCCTGTGTCAAGTCCGACATCCATAAGCATTGTGGTTACGCCTGTTATCTTATCGCCGTTTAGTACGGATTGCTGAATCGGCGCGGCACCTCTGTACTTTGGCAACAGTGAGCCGTGAATATTAACACAACCGTATTTTGGAGCGTCAAGCACCGACTTTGGCAAAATTTTTCCGTAAGCTGCAACAACGATTACATCCGGATTATAACTATTTATAATTTCAAGCGCCTTTCCGTCTTTGAATGTAGTCGGCTGATAAACGGGAATGTTCAACTTTGCGGCACAAACCTTGACATCAGGCGGAGTTAAAATCATCTTTCTGCCCTTTGGCTTGTCGGGCTGAGTGAATACGGCGACAACCTCGTGTTCTGAATTTGCAAGTGCTTTAAGTGAAGGCACTGCAAAATCAGGAGTGCCCATATAAATAATCTTCATATCGTTCCTTCTTATAGTTAAGCTAAATCAAAAAGCAATATCAGCACCAAAGATTATCCCAATTCTTCAATCTCTTTGGGTGTTAACATTCTGATTGCTTTTTGCTTGTATATAATTCCGTCAAGGTGATCAAGCTCATGGCAAAAAGCCTTAGCAAGAAGTTCTCTTCCGTCAACGGTAAATTCATTGCCGTTTCTGTCCTGTGCTTTAACCTTAACGTAATCGGGACGGCGGGTAATTCCCCACTCACCCGGACACGACAAACAACCCTCAAGTGACTCCTGTTCGCCGCTGAAAGCAATGATTTTGGGGTTGATAAGCTCAATTACTCCCTCGCCCACATCAACTATTACTGCACGTCTTAATATTCCCACCTGCGGAGCGGCAAGCCCTACACCGTTTGCAAGATGCAGAGTTTCAGCCATATCGTCAAGCAGTTGAGCAAGCCGAGCATCAAATTTTTCTACCGGTCTGCACTTTTTGGTGAGTACCGGATCTCCTTCTTTTACAATTTGTCTGATTGCCATTATGTTTCCTCTTTCAATCATAATCAATTATTAATTTGCCGGCAAGCACTAATAAATTTTACTAATAGTGTTTGCTTAACAAATCAAAGCATTCATATCGGCATAAGCCGTAACATTTGAAAATTCCTTGTTTTCGCCGAAGTCAATCAAAAGTGTTGACAAAAGCTTGCGGAATTCTCGGTTATTTTTACATTTTATTATTAACTTATATCTGAATTTATTGCTGACCTTTACCACGGTTGCAGGTGACGGTCCCAATATTCTGAGAGGTATTTGCGGATAATCTCTTTTTGCAAGCTCGATAAACGACTGCAAAAATGCGTTCGCCGCCTTTAAGGAAAGGTGTTGCTTTTCTCCCACAAATCCTACAAGACAAATGTCGGCAAACGGCGGATACAGCATTGCCTTACGGATTTTGATTTCTGTATTATAAAATGCGTTATAGTCCTGATTTGCCGCCATAGAAATTATAAGGTTATCGGGGGTATACGACTGAATAACAGCCATTCCCTTTGACGTTCCTCTGCCGCTTCTGCCAACAACCTGTGTAAGCAACGAAAACGAACGCTCATAGCTGCGATAATCGTCAGCGTAAAGCATTTGGTCGGTATTTAATACTCCTACAAGCGTAACATTTGGAAAATCAAGACCTTTTGCAACCATTTGGGTGCCAATGAGTATGTCATATTTTCCATCTGAAAACGCTGAAATCATCTTTTCATAAGACGATTTTGATGAGGCGGTATCTGTGTCCATTCTTAAAATACGAGCGTCGGGGAATATCTCTGATATGTCTTTTTCTGCCTTTTGAGTTCCTGCACCGCCAAAGCGCAGCGTTTTGCTGTGACAGGTTGGGCACTCGTCGGAATACGGCACGGAATAACCGCAATAGTGACACATAAGCCTGTTATTAACCCTGTGATATGTCAGCGAAATCGAACAGTTTGGACACGCAACCGCATCGCCGCATGTTCGGCAGGTTACAAAGGTATTGTATCCTCGTCTGTTCAAAAGCAAAATTGATTGCTTGCCGTTTTCAAGATTATTATTCAGATTCTCAAGTAAAACATTTGAAAATCCCGTTGCATTGCCGTTTTGCACCTCAACATTCATATCGGCAGTCACTACATTCGGAAGTGTTGCACTGCCGTAGCGAGAGGTCAAAGTATTGAGCGAATAACGTCCGCTATTCGCATAATAAAAGGTTTCTACACTCGGTGTTGCCGAGCTGAGCACCAAAAGCGCATTGTTGTGCGCACATCTGAATTTTGCAATTTCGCGTGCATGATAGCGTGGTGAGTTTTCTGACTTGTAGCTGTACTCCTGCTCCTCGTCCATTATAATAAGTCCGATTTTCTCAAACGGAGCAAACACGGCACTGCGAGTTCCTATTACAATTTTTGCCAGACCTTTTTTTACTCTTTTGTATTCATCAAGACGTTCACCAAGTGACAAAGCGCTGTGAAAAACTGCAATTTTATCACCAAAACGTCTTGAAAACAATGAAACAAACTGCGGTGTAAGCGAGATTTCGGGCACCATTACTATAATGCCCTTATCATCGTCAATCACCTTTTCAATCAGCTTCATAAACACACTGGTTTTACCCGAACCCGTTATTCCGTAGAGCAAACTTGTGTGCGGCTGTAAATCGCAATACTCTTTGTAGAGATTGTTGCACGCCGTCTGCTGTTGGTCTGATAAAGCTATTGGTTCAAGACTTAAATCTTTTAAGCGTTTGCCAATTCGGAAAACTTCTTCGTCATAAAAATATACAAGACCTTTTTTGTAAAGCGTGTTAATTACACCGGTGGTAACCCCTGTAAAATAACAGATTTCCTTTACGGAAGTGCCGCCGGTCGTCTTGAGCAGTTCAAGCACATTGCTTTGTTTTTCGGTAAGTTTAATTGAAGCTGACAGGGCAAGCTCTGTGGGCGCCGCCATCTTCATAACTGCGTCGGATATCCTGCGAAAAGCCTCATCAGACTTATACAATGCGCCTAACGACACCATTTTGTCGAGAATTTCCGTATTTGAAAATCCGAAATCATCAAGTATCTTGTCGGATTTTACAGCCTTACGCTTTAAAACAAGATAATTATAAATGCGCTGTTGTTCATCATCAAGAACGCTCTCATCAAAATCAGAACTTTGTTTTGCGCCGTAAAGCGTGGTTATTGTGTAGTTGATGCCTGTTGGAAGCATTGTTTTTACTGCATCGTAATATGTGCAAAAGTAACGCTCCTTCATAAAACCTGCCATACTAATCATTTCTGACGACAGCACAGGCTCATCATCAAGAACACTTATAACACTTTTAAGTCCGTCAGGATTTTTGTTTTGAATTTCAAATATAATTCCCTGACGTTTTCGGTTGCCTCTGCCAAACGGCACAAGTACCCTTGCCCCTATTTTTGCCTTTGAACAAAGAAATTCGGGAACGGCATAGTCAAAGATTTTATCAAAAGTATAGGTAGTTTTTTCTACTGCAACTCTTGCTGTCAAATCAGAGCTCATCTTCGTCAGGCTCTATGATATTTATACTGTGGCTTTTGATTTCGTCGATAGCGAGCAATACAGGTTTGTCTTCTGTTACAACGCCCTCTTCTTCAAAGGTCTGTGTAATCTGTCTTGCTCTTTTTGATACACCGACTACAAGTGCATACTTACTCTGCTTGCCTGCAAATAATTCATCAACGTCTACTCTGTGCATAATAATTCTCCTCATAATTAAAATAAATTTTCATTAAACGGTTTGGTTTATAATTACAGATGCTTTTGCATCCATAGTAATACTATTGTTAGGCTTCTTTGTGAAGTATATCAAGTATTTCATTAACAGCTGTGTCTATATCGTCATTTACAACATTATATTTGTAACGATTTTTAAAGCTCATTTCCCGTTTTGCCTCACTGAGCCTTTCAAAAATAACATCCTCTGTTTCTGTTCCTCTGCGTCTGAGTCTGCGCTCAAGCGACTCCATAGACGGCGGTAAGATAAAGATACTGAGTACATCAGGATATTTGTCCATTATCTGAAGTCCGCCCTGCACCTCAATCTCAAGAAAAACGTTGTAGCCGTCACTGAGCATATCCTCAACCTGTTGTTTGGGAGTACCGTAGTAGTTGCCGCAATACTCGGCATACTCAAGATAGCCGTCCTTGTCAATCAAATCGACAAACTGCTTGCGCGTCAAAAAATTATAGTGTACACCGTCTATCTCGCCTTCACGCGGCTTGCGGGTCGTGTTTGACACAGACAAGCGGATTGACTCGTCTTTTTTCATAAGCTCACCAAGTAATGTGCCCTTGCCTACGCCCGATGAACCCGAGTATAAAACAAGCTTGCCTCTCTTTTTATTGCTCATCTTTATGCTCCTCGCTTTCATTTGCCCTGTTCTGTATCGCTTCACAAGATATAGCAGAAAGAACGATCTGATTGTTTTCGGCTATAATAACAGCCTTACATTTGCGTCCGCACGTAGCATCTATCAACAAGCCGTTTGCTTTTGCGTCCTGCACAATTCGCTTGACAGGAGCGGAGTCGGGAGCAACAACTGCAATCAGCTTGTCAGAGCTTACAAGATTGCCGAATCCTATGTTAATCAGCTTCATTATATCACCTTACTCAATGTTTTGAACCTGCTCACGGATTTTCTCAATTTCGCTTTTGATGTCAACCACCTTGTGAGCAAGCACTGCATCCTGAACTTTTGAACCGATTGTATTTGCCTCGCGGTTCATCTCCTGGATGATAAAGTCGATTTTTCTGCCGACAGGCTCTGTGTACTCAAGAAACTCGCTTAGCTGTTCAAAGTGACTTTTAAGCCTAACTGTTTCCTCTGCAACGGCAACCTTATCTGCAAAAATTGCAACCTCTGTAAGAACACGTTGTTCATCAAGGTCTATATCGTTTTCTGCAAGTGTCTGCTTAATGCGTTCAAGCAAACGGCTTTCGTATTCCGAAACTGTCTGCGGCGAACGCTTTTCGATTTCATTTACTATCGAAATAATCGTATTGGCACGGCTTAGGATGTCATCTTTCATCTTCTCGCCCTCTGCCTCACGCATATCAACAAACGAATCCATAGCAGTCTGTGCCACCTGCAAAACATCTGTTGTAATTTGTTCTTCATCCTCAATCGGCTTGTGAACCGTTAATACATCGGGGAAACGAGTTACAGCAACTACGCTTGCATCATTTGTAATTCCGTAAGTATCCGATAATTCCTTAAAAGCATTTAGATAGCCGGAAACGAGCTGATGGTTTACAGTTACCTCGGCAGGAATCTCGTCAGACGCGCCTATTGATACAAACACGTCAATCTTGCCTCTTGAAACTCTTGAATTAACATAACTTTTCAGCTTGTCATCCAAAAATCCGTAGCTGCGCGGAGTCCTGCACAAAAATTCAAAATAACGATGGTTTACGCTCTTGATTTCAACGGTAATTTCTCTGCCGTTGACAACAGCCTGGCATCTGCCGAAACCTGTCATTGATTTTATCATAGATATTCTCCTCTGCTGATGCTGCATATTCGGCAGCATTTTATGCTGTGTTTAAATTTATAGAATATTATACCATTATTAATATTAAATTACAATGGAGTTATTACAAAATTGTAATAACTTTTTATGTTTACTACTTAAATTGGTTGTGATATACTTATAAAGATAAATTCACTTTATTAAAAAGGATTGATTTTATGTCAGGACATAACAAATGGAGTACGATTAAACAGAAAAAAGGTAAAAACGACGCAGCAAGAGCTAAAGTGTTTACAAAAATCGGCAGAGAACTTATTGTTGCAATCAAAGAGGGCGGCAGTGCTGACCCATCAGTAAACTCAAAGCTAAAGGACTGCATTGCAAAGGCAAAGGCTGCTAATGTGCCAAATGACAATATCGAGCGTATTATCAAAAAGGCGTCAAGCGACAGCGACTCAACAAACTATGAGGCAGTTACATATGAAGGCTACGGTCCAAACGGAGTTGCAGTTATTGTTGAGGCTTTGACCGATAACAGAAACAGAACCGCAGGAGAAGTAAGACATTACTTTGACAAGTTTGGCGGAAATATGGGCACACAGGGCTGTGTTAGCTTTATGTTCTCAAAAAAAGGTGTTCTTGTGATTGAGCGTGAAGAACTTGACAAGGACGAGGATACAGTAATGGGCGACGCTCTTGAATGCGGCGCGGCTGACTTTGAGGCTGACGATGATGTGTTTACAATTTACACCGAAACCGAAGATTTTGGCGCTGTAAGAGATGAGCTTGAAAAGCTCGGCTACTCATTTGTTTCAGCTGAACTTGAAATGGTTCCGAGCACATACACAAAACTTGAGGATGAAGAAGCTCAGACAAAGATGCAGAAGATGCTTGATATGTTCGATGACAATGATGATATTCAGAACGTATGGCATAACTGGGAAATGGAATAATCAAAATATTCCGATATTAATTAGGAGGTCTTTTTGTTGGACGAAAATAAAGATATGTTAACCACAGAAGATACATTTACAGAAAATGCTGTGCAGGACGCTGATTCAAACGTTGAACAAGAAATTGAGCAAAATAACGAATTTGTTGGACAGGATTTTGAACAGAACACAGAACTGAGCGCAGAAACCGATAAAACACCTGCAAAGAAGAAAAAGCCGCTTCTTCAGATTCCCATAATTATTGCTATAGTTATAGTTGCTGTTGCGGCAATCGTATTGCTCGTTTTCAAGTGCTTCTTTAATCAAAGTGTTGTCGGCACATGGGAACTTGACACAACTCCCACAGCTTCTGCTGACGAAGCATCAACATCTTCCGGCGAAGAGCCTAAGATTAAAGAATACTTTATAATTGAAAGTGACGGCAAACTGACTATCAAGGAAGATTCAATGCAGTTGCTTTGTACATACACAACAGATGTTAGCGACGACGGATCAAAACTTCTTACTTGCAGCACTCCAAACGGAGAGATTGCATACAACTATGAAATCAGCGGCAATGTTTTTACGGGCAGAACCCTAACACTTACCATTAGTAATAATGCAAGTGACGGAAGTAATAACAGCTTTACTTTTAAAGAATCCGCAGTTGATATTCCGCAGCTTGAACCCGATAAGGATTTTAAACCTAATGATAAAATTGTAGGTTCGTGGAAATTCGATAACGGAATGGCTTTCCAGACTCTTACTTTTAACGAAGACGGCACGGCTGAATATAATCAAAACGATATGCTTGTTGTCAACGGTATTTATACATACGACGACAAAACAATTACCCTTTCATATTATTACAACGGCGAAGAAGTTCCAATGGAAATGTCTTATGAGATAAACGATAAGGGTCTTTTGATTAATGATTACCTACACACAAAGGTAGATCCGTCAGCGGCACAAGAAACCACTGCAGTGACAACCGAAGCTACTAAGTAAAATTATATAATTTTAGGGGTAGTGATTATTAATCACGTATGAGTTATGGAATGAAGTTCAAATTAATTATAACTATAGCGCTTATTGCATACACAATTATTTTACAGAATTCAATCACAAGTCACGCTTTAACCGAATATAATCCTGATATTATTAACGACTGTACCACCCTACGCTGTGACAACAACGAGAAAGGTTCATTTGTTTATGGATTTAACGCGCAGGGCTTTTGCTGTGTTAGAATACTGCCTGACTTTTGTTCAAGACAGATTTCGGTAAAAGGCAAAGTAAGAGCGATGTGTCAAAGCGGTAATTTTTCCTATGCACTTGCACATACCGACTCGATTGAAAATAATATTCTGCTTTATGAACTTAATGCTTTAAACGGCAGTTGTAAATCATATGAACTGCTCGGAGAAAATAAGATAACTCCTAAGCATTTTTCGGTATCGGACAAATGCGTTTATCTTCTCAAAAAAGATGATATATACGCATATGTAAAGCAAATTAATTTGTCAAACGGCAAAACCAAAAATTATAAATTCAACACTAATGTAACGGCGATTTTCAACAATAACGGCAAAACATATTTAGTGCTGTATGACGGCTCAATTTACGGACTTACAATCTCAAATTATACATATTGTGCTCGGATATCAAGCGGCAACAGTGAAATATACAATGCAGGGGTTGATTACATTTTTACAAGCGGTGGTGAACTTGTCTGTTTGACAGACGGAAAAACAAGCTATTTATCCAATGTACAAACAAATTGCGTTGCTGTACACAATAGCTATACATATTATTCGATTGGAGATACCGCATACCTTAACTCAAATGCAAAATCAATCAAATTTGACGATACGATAAAATCAGTACTTGCTCATGGCAACAAGTCAGCCGTTGTTACATCAAACAATAACGTATTTGTGCTGACATCTTCCGATTACAAGAAAGAATCTGCGCAAAGCAGTAATGAAAACAGCAGTGATAACGGCAAACCTCCCAATATAAACTATAAAATTAATTCAAACGGAATAATAACAGCCGTTGAAAGCAAAACGACTGTATCACAGTTTAAAAAGCAATTCTCAGGCGATTGCACCGTTTATGACGCCGATGGCTCTGTTGTAAAAAGCGGTAAAATGAAAACCGGGTATCAGGTAAAATACGGCTCAAAGACTTACCTTGTTGCGGTCAAAGGCGATGTGACGGGCGAAGGCAATATAAAATCAAACGATATTTCGATGCTAATGGAGTATTTTATCGATTCCAAACTTCTGTCAACCGTCAACATCACCGCGGCTGACTACAATCTTGACGGTGTAACCGACAACAAAGATTTGGTGTTGATTTCAAGAAACACAGAATAACCCGCTCTTTCTAATAAAAGAGCGGGTTTAACTTTGCCTGTTAGGTCAAAATCTTGGCAGATATTTGTAATTATTTACTATTTTGTATTTAAATCCTTTATTACTTCTATGTCTTTCCCAGGCAATCGCCTGTTGAATTTATCTGTTTATTTTTTGTTTTGGCTGTTGATTTAGTTATTCTTTGCTTAACACACTGCGCATATACTTTGCGATATCTGTGTTGTCAATCAAGTCCGGCTTGCATATTTCAGCAGACTGAGCGCCGCCTGCCATTAACAAAACATTTGTATTTGTGTGCTCACCGCCTGAGGTAAAACAGCTGTCGTTAATATCTTTTGCAGTTGCATTTTCAGGTATCACAACGCCGCCCGTTTCGTGGTCTGCTGTTACAAGCACAAGCGTACCCGGGTGCTTTTCCGCCCATTTAAGAACCAAATCTACTGTTTTGTCAAACGACTGCATCTGTTCAAGTGTGCTTGTCATATCCTGCGCTGATTCAAAAACATCAATGTTGCTGCCCTCAACCATCAGGAAAAAGCCCTTGTCGTTATCAAGCAAATCAAGTGCCTTCGAAGTCATTGTAGTAAGCGAAGGGTTCATTGACGCCCTGTCCATATTAGCATAGGCAAATAATCCAAGTAATCTGCCGTCGGAAGATGTAGCTGAAAGCAAATCTTCCTCATTATCAATAAACTTGTAGCTATGCTTGGAAGCAGTCCTTTGTACGCTTTTGATATCCTTGTAGTGCTGTGCTCCGCCGCCGAACATAACATCAATTTCTGATGCGAGCATTTCTTTTATTATCTCGGGATAATTGTCACGATTGTCTGTATGAGCCGCCATACCGGCAGGCGTAGCGTGACAAACATAATGTCTGTCAACCAAGCCGGTTTTCATACCTAATCCCTTTGCAAATTCACAGATTGTTTCGAGCTTGTTGCCGTCTTTATCAACTCCTATATATTTGTTATAGGTTTTTACTCCTGTGCTGAGCGCAGTTGCAGAGGCGGCACTGTCGGTAAACTCAGCCAAGCCGTCAGTCACAGACTGGGAGTATGTTGTAACATGGGTTTGGTAAGGAAGTCCGCTCATAACAAGCCTATCTCCCTTTACAATTTCGCTTGCCTTTATAATATTTTCACCCATTCCGTCACCAATCATAAGAATTATATTCTTTACCTGTGCAGTTTCGTCAAGATTATACTGCGCAAAATCAACCCATTCAAGCACATCGGTATCGAGCGTTTCAGCGTTAACATCTTCGTTACTTAATGTGGTTGCCTGTGTATCCTGTGTATCCTTCAAGTCAGAGTTATCTTGTGAATTCGTGCACGCTGTAAATGATGCAACCATAACGATTGACAATAAAAGTGCAAGTAGTTTTTTCATAATTTACCTCCCGAAAAACTAATTAAATTTTATCTGATTAATATTTTGACATTGTGATTTTTTGTGTAAGCCGGCAAAAATATGCAAGCAAAATGTACAAACAGCTTGCAGTGTAATTTATTTAGCAGTTTCTTAAAACTTATAGTACATATAAAGCTGACATTTTAATGTTCCGTTGTATAGCTTACGGCGCTTATCGGCTTTTCTTCCGAATATTTTTTCAAAATCATCATCAGGGCTTATGATGGTATAGATCTTAGTTTTGTCGGGTTTGAACCTCTCGCCCATCACCTTGTATAATTGCTCTGCCGACTTTACATCAAGGAGCCTCTCGCCGTAAGGCGGATTTGTGATAACTGTTTGAAAACCGTTTTCGGGAACAAAATCCTTTATGTCACGCTTTTCAAATGTAATTCTGTCCGCAACGCCTGCAATCTCAGCATTTTTGCGTGCTATTGAAAGAGAATTTTCATCAATGTCATATCCTGTTGCTCTAAAGGTACAATCACTGCGGATTTTACTGCGTGCAAGATCTCGCTCTGATTCAAAAATGCCCTTGGGTACACATTGCCAGCGCTCACAGGCAAAATACCTGTTAAGTCCCGGAGCAATATTCAGGGCTTTCATCGCCGCTTCAATCAAAATAGTGCCGCTTCCGCACATTGGATCGGTTACAAAATGATTTGCCCTGACTCTTGACAGCTCAACCATTGCCGCTGCAAGAGTTTCCTTAATCGGAGCGTCGTTTGAGTCGGCTCTGTAGCCTCGCTTATGAAGACCTGCACCTGAGGTATCAAGCATAATGCTGACTTTGTTGTTCATTATCAAAAATTGTATCTGATGAACTGCGCCTGTTTCATCAAACCACGGAAGCATATATTTTTGCGAAAGGCGCTTTACAACTGATTTTTTAATTATCTTCTGGCAATCGGGAACACTCATAAGATCCGAATTAAGACAGCTTCCCTTTACGGGAAAAGCCTCAGCAATGCCGATAAAATCCTCCCAGTTGACTTTGCCTACATTATCAAAAAGCTCATCAAATGTATGTGCTTCAAACTCAGCAAGAAGAATTTGGATTCGCTCTGCGTAGTGAGAATTAATATTTGCCTTTGCAAGCGTATAATAATCGCCCGAAAATGTTACTCTGCCGTTTTCGGCTACGACGTCGTCTATGCCGAGAAATCGCAACTCGTTTGCGCACAGTCCCTCAAGCCCGAATATGCAGGGAGCAGAAAATTTAAGTTTCATACAGCCTCCGATTAAATTTATACGTATTTATATAATTAAAATCTCATTGTGAGAGAAATTCTGTTTTTATCAGGGTCAACACTAAGCACCTTGACATTTACTACATCGCCGACCTTGAGGACTTCGCCCGGATGCTTGATATATTTATCGCAAATCTGAGAAATGTGCACAAGTCCGTCCTGATGAACTCCGATATCGACAAATGCGCCAAAGTCAATTACGTTGCGCACTGTGCCCTTAAGCTCCATACCGTCCTTGAGGTCTTTGATGTCAAGAATATCACTTCTTAACATAGGCGCAGGAAGTTCGTCACGAGGGTCGCGTCCCGGCTTTGACAATTCCTTAACTATATCATCAAGAGTCGGAAGTCCTATGCCGAGAATGTCGGCAAGCGACTTTGTGCCTTTTTGCTTTACTCTAAACTGAAGATCGGCAAAATCGCCCTGCTTTATTTCTTTGTCAGAATATTGAAGTATGTTTAAAAGCTCTTTTGCGCTTTTGTAGCTTTCGGGGTGAACGCCTGTATTATCAAGCGAATTACGACTCTCGGGAACACGCAAAAATCCTGCGCATTGTTCAAATGCCTTTGGCCCCAGCTTTGGAACTTTCTTTAGCTCGCTCCTTGACGAAAACGCTCCGTTCTCTTCACGATATGCTACTATGTTCTTACACACGGTTGAGTTAAGTCCTGCTACTCTTGATAGAAGTGCAGGAGAAGCTGTGTTAAGATCAACTCCGACTGAGTTTACACAGTTTTCTACAACACCGTCGAGTGTTTCTCCAAGGCGTTTTTGCGGCATATCGTGCTGATACTGACCAACGCCGATTGCCTTTGGCTCGATTTTGACAAGCTCCGCAAGAGGGTCTTGCAGACGGCGAGCGATAGAAACTGCACTTCTCAATGTTAGGTCAAGCTCAGGCAGTTCTGTTGCGGCAAGCTTTGATGCGGAATAAACCGACGCACCTGCCTCGCTGACTACCATATAATACACCTTGTGGTCAGCTTCTTTTATTAAATCGGCGGTAAACATCTCTGTTTCTTTGCTTGCTGTTCCGTTACCGATAGAAATTATGTCTACATTATACTTTTTGATGAGGTTCAAAATTGTCTGCTTTGATTCCTGTATTTTTCGTTCGGAATGAGTCGGATAAATTACCGCTGTATCAAGCACCTTTCCTGTACCGTCAACCACAGCAACCTTACAGCCTGTTCTGAATCCCGGGTCAAGACCGAGTACGGTTTTTCCCTTGACAGGCGGCTGCATCAAAAGCTGCTTGAGGTTTACTGCAAAAACCTTCATTGCATTCTCTGCGGCTGTGTCGGTGAGTTCATTGCGTATTTCTCGCTCTATTGACGGGAAAATAAGGCGCTGATATGCGTCTGTACAGGCTTCTTTGATGATATCGGCACACAATGCATTATCCCCGTTTATCATCACCTTGCAGATTGAATTAAGCGGTCTTTCGCTGTCCATTTCAATCGAAACCTTTAAAAAGCCCTCTTTCTCTCCCCTGTTGACTGCAAGCACTCTGTGACCTGCAATTTTTTTGACCGGCTCCTTAAAGTCATAATAAATTGTATAAACGCTTTCTTTTTCTGCATCAACAGCAACAGAGCAAACTGTACCGTATATGTTGGTAAGATTGCGTACACGCTTACGGATTTCTGCGTTGTCGGACACCTGCTCAGCGATAATATCCATTGCGCCCTGCATAGCATCCTCGTATGTCGCAACTCCCTTTTCCTCGTCAATAAAATTGACAGCCGCCTTTGCGGGATCAAAGCCGTTCTCCTGCTTGAGTATTTCAATGGCAAACGGTTCTAAGCCTTTTTCCTTTGCAACAGAAGCTCTGGTCTTGCGCTTTGGGCGATAAGGACGATAGATATCCTCCAGCTCACTGAGCGTTGCCGCCTTGTCTATTGCCGCCGACAGCTCGTCTGTGAGCTGTTGCTGTGCATCAATAAGCGAGCGGATTTCTTCTCTGCGCTTATCAAGTCCTCGCAGATACTCAAGTTTTTCTGCAAATTCTCTGATTAACTGGTCATCCATTGACCCATGCATTTCTTTTCTGTAACGTGCAATAAACGGAATTGTGTTTCCGTCATCAAGCAATAATATGATGTTTGATGCATACTCCTGTTTTATGTTAAACTGTTGTGACAAAAGCTGTGAATACTCCATTTGTTCCTCCGAATTTTTAATCTTCTGTTATTTTATTATAATTATAACATATCTTACCATTTTTTGCACGAACAATTTAATTTTAAAAATCCATCAGAGCACTGCATAAATTAAAAGATTGATTTTAGTCAAATTTAGTTGTATAATAACTGTGGAATTTTAAATAAGGAGAGATACTATGAAAGTAACAATTTCTGATTCAATTAAATACATAGGAGTTGACGACAAAACTATTGACTTGTTTGAAAGTCAGTATGTTGTTCCAAATGGTGTGTCATACAACTCATACCTTATTTTGGACGAAAAAATTGCCGTAATGGATACTGTTGATAAGCGCAAAACCGACGAATGGCTTAAAAATCTTGAAACCGAGCTTTGCGGTAAAACCCCCGATTATCTTGTAATCAGCCACCTTGAGCCTGACCATTCATCTAACGTTAAAGTTCTTTTAGAGAAATATCCTAATGTAAAACTTGTCGGCAACGCAAAAACATTTAATATGCTGCCGCAGTTTTTTGATATTGACCTTACTGACAAAACTATAACAGTAAAAGAAGGCGACACACTTGACCTTGGAGCGCACAAGCTAACATTTGCAATGGCACCGATGGTTCATTGGCCTGAGGTTATGGTTGAGTATGAAAGCACCGAAAAGGTTTTGTTCTCGGCTGACGGTTTTGGCAAGTTTGGAGCACTTGATACCGATGAAGATTGGGCTTGCGAAGCAAGACGTTACTATTTTAACATTTGCGGTAAGTACGGCACACAGGTGCAGGCTCTTCTCAAAAAGGCGGCTGCTCTTGATATTAAGACAATTTGTCCGCTTCACGGTCCGATCCTTACAGAAAACCTTTCTTATCATATCGGATTGTACGACACATGGAGCAAATATGAAGCTGAAACCGACGGCATATTTATTGCATATGCATCAATTCACGGCAACACCGAAAAAGCCGCACTCAAGCTTTATGATATTCTTAAAGAAAAAACTGACAAAAAAATCTCTATTGCAGATTTGTCAAGAACCGACCTTGCCGAAGATATTGAAGATGCTTTTCGTTACAGCAAAATGGTACTCGCCGCACCGACATATGACGGAGGAATCTTCCCGATTATGAATGATTTTCTGCATCATCTCAAAATCAAGGGTTACAAGAACAGAAAGGTTGCTATTGTAGAGAACGGTTCTTGGGGTCCGATGGCAGGAAAGATCATGAAAGAATATATGGAATCAATGAAAGACATTGAGATTTGTCCGACAACTGTTACTATCCGCTCTGCAATGAAAGACGAAAATGTTACTCAGCTTGAAGCTCTTGCAGACGAAATTTTAGCTTAAATTATATTTGTGTTATTTGGGCGGCTTGTTATAAGCCGCCTGTTTTTTGCTTACTCGGTGCTCATAACGAAGGTAATCTTTGCTTATTTGTGCAATATTGACAAAAAGACTTCTTTACATTTTACACTCGTAATTTAATTCCGTTGCAAATGCAATCGATTTTTGCTGTTGCAATATAGTAAAATATAATCACAGTTAAAATTTACGAAATAAGCATTGAAACAATCAGTTTTGTTTTTAGGTAATTTTGTTTTGGAGTTTTGAAATTAGGCGTGAGTTTTTATGCATTTAGTTTTCAATGCTTATTTCGTTATTATTTTGATATATTCCTTCTATAACCCAATATACCCCTAATGACCGGCAGAAATGCCGGTCATTTGTTTTGTCGAAAAATCATTAATTTGATGGCTAGAGTTTGGGTATACTTACAGTATAGATACTTTTGATTAATGTAATTTTGCTGTTTTCTATTTACAAACTGACTGTATTAAAGTAAAATATATTTATATCCAACTGGGGTGTTGCACAATGAAAAAATTAATTTCTGTATTACTATCTATTACAATTTTATTTACTATAATTCCATACACTACGGTTTGTTATGCCGCTGATACACACGATACTTATTCTGAGGGTGATTGGCAGTATAAATTAGGTGACAAAAAAGCAAGCATTATCGGCTATAGCGGTAATGCCGAAAGCATTGAAATTCCATCTATGCTCGGAGGCTGTGATGTAACCGCTGTTTCGTGTGCTGCGTTCTACTCAAGCCCAGCCAAAAATATAACAATCCCCGATACTGTTACCGAGATCGGTTGGTGGGCTTTTTACGGTTGCAAAAATCTGTCGCACGTAAGCTTTGGAAACAGACTTAAAACCATTGGTTACGGAGCATTTATGAACTGTACTCAGCTTAAATCAATTGAAATACCTCCTACGATATCGATCATAGGTGATGATGCTTTTGCTATCAGTTGTACAGTAGACACTGACGTTTTTGACTCGACGCAAAATACGAAAATCAGCACACAACAATATAGTACCGACTCATCATTTAAAATCATCGGATACAGCGGCACCTATGCCGAAAAGTACGCAACTGAGCATATGCTCAGTTTTGACAGCATCGATAAAGTATATTACGGTGATGTCAACTGTGACGGCAGGATTGACAACAAAGATACAAGCCTGATTAGCAGTTATCTAACAGATAACATTGCACTCAGCCAAATTCAGTTGTGCAACGCAGATATTGATAATGACCTTGAGGTAACGGAAAGTGACAAAAAGCTTTTGGAAAAATATATTTCTGACGACACTTCCTACTACACACTTCCCGCTGTCAAAAACCTGTACCCTTCTCCCGATTATCTTAACGGAAAATCAATATACTGTGACGGCGACAGCGTAGCTTATGGCACAGGTACCGATATTTTGGGAAACGACTGCTTCTCATATTGCAACTTTATTGCTCAAAATTGTAATTGCAATATAATAAACAACGCAGTTCCCGGTACAACGCTCGCACGGCGAAAAAATATGAAGAACGACTCAAGAAAAAGTATTCTTGAGAGAGTAACTCAAATGAAAGGTCATTATGACATAATTCTGTTAGAGGGCGGCTTTAATGATTTATTCAAAAAGGTAGAAATTGGCACTGTGACACCTGATGATGACAAATCAGGCAACTATGATGAATATACAACTGCCGGAGCGCTTGAAAGTATCTGCTATTTTCTTCAAGAGAATTATCGTGATTCCGTAAAGCTGTTCGTGCTTTGTCATAAGCTAACCAAAACCAAATATAACAGGCAATCGGAATATTGGAAGCTCATTAAGGATATACTTGAAAAATGGGAAATAGATTATATCGACTTAAGTGAAGAAACACAGCTTACGGATGTTAATGAAGAAATTTCAAACCAGTATTTTAGATTAAAGAATGACAAAGGCGACGGAATTCATCCATTGACATACACAAATCAAAAAATCTATGGCCCGTATGTTGCGCAAAAACTCAACAGGATGCTTCAAGAGCAAACAACGCTGATGATTAACGATAATGAAATCAGTATGGGATTTCTTGAAAAATATCAGATTGAAGCTTGCTATTCGTCTTATGTCGGCAAAAACGATATAAGATGGGTGTCGAGTGATGATAAAGTTGCAAGTGTTGATGAAAACGGCTTGGTAACTGCCCGCGGAATTGGCTTGACTACCATAAAAGGCTGTTCGAGTGATGACAAAACCGTCAGTCTTACTGTTAATGTTAAGCTGATGCCTGTAAATTTAAACCTGAACAAATCAAAGCTATCCCTCAAATGTGGTGAGAACTTCACATTATGCGGAGATGTTCTTGACAGCACGGCATCACTGACAAAAACCTTTGATACATCTGACGACAGTATTGCTGATGTCAGCGAGAATAACGGAAATATTACCGCAATATCTCCCGGGACAGTAACAATCACCTGCCGCACCTCCAACGGTGTAAAATCCCACTGCGTTGTCACTGTCACAGAATGATAACCAATCACTTTTTTAAGGAACAAAATATGAAAGTTTTTAAAAAAATAATTATTTCGGCTATTACGGTCGCTCTCATTGCTTCATCGCTTTACGGTTGTGCAAGTGACAATTCTCAAATTGAATCGACTGCAAAACAGACTGTTTTACAAACAACAAAGGCACCTGCTCACGAAACAACCGTTCCTCCGACAACTCAGTCACCGGAAGAAATTAACAATCAAAAACTTGACGATATAATAGACAAGATGACTGTTGAAGAAAAGGTCGGTCAGATGTTCTATGTACGCTGTCCTGACATAGACGCAGTCGAAACCGTTTCTAAATATCATTTGGGCGGCTATATCTTATTCGGCCGTGATTTTGAGGGCAAGACAAAAGATGAGATTACAGACAACATAAAAAGCTATCAGTCAGCCGCTGAGATACCTCTGCTTATCGGCGTGGACGAGGAAGGTGGTACTGTAGTCCGTGTAAGCTCAAATCCAAATCTTCGTGACGAGCCGTTTCTCTCCCCGAGTGACACATATGCTTTAGGCGGCTGGGATGCGATTAAATCAGATGCAACCGAAAAGGCAGATTTACTATTGTCGCTTGGGATAAACGTCAATATGGCTCCCGACTGCGACATAACGTCCGACCCTGATGCTTTTATGTATTACAGATCATTTAGTCCAAATGTTGACTACGAATGTAAATTCGTCAAGACTGTTGTAGAAATCAGCAAGGCAAAAAAGCTAGGAACTGTGCTCAAGCATTTTCCGGGTTATGGCAACAACGAGGATACACACACAGGCATAGCTTATGATAACCGTGAGTATTCCGAGTTTGAAGCCGCCGACTTCAAACCGTTTATATCAGGCATTGACTCCGGCGCAGATTGTATACTTGTGTCGCACAATATTGTAGACTGTATGGACAGCAAGCACCCTGCTTCTCTTTCAAGTAACGTGCATAATATAATCCGCAACGAACTGGGATTTAACGGTGTAATAATGACTGATGATTTAGCCATGAGCGCAATCACAGAATACACAGGCACTGATTCCGCCGCAGTATTTGCAGCAAAATGCGGTAATGACATTCTCTGCTGTTCGGATATTGATGTACAGTATCCTGCTGTTTTGCAGGCTGTTCAAAACGGTGAAATTCCCGAAAGACAGATTGACCAATCGGTTAAACGCATTTTAAAGTGGAAACAGGACATCGGCTTGATTGAATAAACGTTGTAACGACAACGTGTCGTCGCTTACAGTTTGGCGGCATGACACTGCCCGCAATACGTTTTGTTTACTTTTTATTAGAGATTAGTATAATAATCGCCCCAACTTCTGAATTTCCCTATAAAGAGAAAATAAGGAAGCCCTTTAAAAAGGGCTTCCTTTATTGCGTTATAAAGTTTTACGATAAATCTAAACTCATTAACCTATTCTGTAAGATGTTTCTACTGCATCCGGGTTAAGGTCAGGATTTTCTGCATAGCAGCTGAGATATGTTCCACCTGAAACTGCTGAATCGTTAATTACAATCCACAGATCATTTTCAACAAATCCCTTGTAGTCAGAAGTCTTAGTAGAACCGTTGTTTGATACAATTACATTGTATGTGCCGGCACCTTCATATGTGAAGTTATACTCGAACCAGCCGTCGCCGTCTTCGTCAGCAATAGTAACGCCCGGCCATTTTGCAGCTGTGCCGCCTGTAAAGTTGCCAGAATCCTTTCCACCAAGATCTGAACCCCAAATCCAAAGTGTTGGCGCCCACTTAAGGCTACCATTGTGCTTAACATGGATGTTAATATCAAGACTTGACGGAACGTAATAGTAATCTACGTTGATGCTGCCGTAAGGAATTACGCCTTCAGCATTATCGGGAACTCTGTCGGGATCAACATCATAGCCAACAACCTTAAACTTCTCAGAAGTATACGGTGTGCCAACCTTGCCATTGATTACGATTGAATCATCAAGCTTCTTTTGTACACCTGAGGCATCTGTGTAGTAGTAGTTAATTGTAACTGTACCGGAAGATACAGGAAGTTCTGCAATGTGCTTTGAAAGCATTGTTGCATCCTGAACGTTCTTAATGCCGTCATATGAAAGGTCTGCAATAGCTTCAAGATCTTCGTCAAATGTAACCATTTCTGCGAGATACTTCTGATACTCTGTAACATCTTTGGCGTCAATAATTCCGTCACGGTTAAAATCAGCCTTAGTCATTGATTCCGGAACATAGTCAACATACTTGTATGTAACCTCAGCCATATCTGACGAATACTTGCCTGTTTCTACGCCCTCAACGCTGTTGAGTACATATGTGTCAGGGATTCCCGGACTTGGTACGGTCTTGTAGTTAGTACCGATTTCGCCCTGTAAAACAACAGAATCCTCAAGCTTTTCGCCTGTCGGCTCATAAACAAAGTTAACCTTTACCTTACCTGTTGTTGATTCAATAGCAGCAGCCTCAAAGCCTGCCTTATCAACTGCGATAAGTGCACTGCGAGCAGGAACAGTAAATCTTGAGCCTGTAACCTCACCGAGCTTATCAACGCCTGCTGACTCATTATTAGCAATTACAACCCAGTCTGTAACTGACTTGTCAGAAAGAGTAACGCTCTGCTCTTTAGCTCCGCCGTTGTAGATAACAGCCATTTTGTTCCACTCACCCGGTGTATCATTTGTTACTGTGAATGAGAATAAATCTGACGGAACAGAAAGATTATTTGTAACATTGAATGTTGTGTAATTTGAATATGTTGAGTCGTCGCAGGTAAATGGTGAGAAGTTAGCCTTAATCTTGTTAAGACCCTTATAGTAAGAAATAACGTCAGCATAGTCAACTACATTCTGCCACTTTATCATATTAATGAGCGGTGATGACTTGTAGCTGTTCTCGTCGCCTTCCTTAGTACGGCACATTTCTTCACCTGCAAGTGTAAATGTAACACCCTGTGATGTATAAAGAATTGCACCTGCGAGTTTATTCATCTTTACTGCATCTGTGTATCTCTTGGTGTAATCAGCCATACCTGTTGATGCAATAATTCTGTCATAAAGAGTTGCATTGTCGTGGCATGCAGCATAAGTTACACACTGCTCAGGAGCCAAAGCCTGCCACTTATTCTTAGTAGTATTTGCAGTAATACCATAGTAAAGACCCTTGATGTTATCAACGCTCTTTGCGCCCTGGATAAAGCCCTTACCTGTTGTTTCAAATACGCTGCCCTTAACCGCATCACGAATAGCATCGTTAAAGAAGCCAACTCTTGAGTTAACTTTTGCAGCATTAGCCTGGGTTGCAGGGTAATATCTCTCACCTGTGCAGGTATAAGTAGGAGCAGTTGATGTTCCGCCTGTCCAGCCTTCACCCCACATAGAGATGTTCTCGCTAACTTCGTCAAGGTTTGCTCTGATTTCGTTCATTGCCTCGCAGTCCATAAGACCCATAAGGTCGAAACGGAAACCGTCAACGTGGTACTCGTCTACCCAATAACGGCAAGAGTTAACAAGGAACTGTCTGTACATTGCACGCTCTGTTGCACATTCGTTGCCGCAACCTGAACCGTTAGAGAATGTTGATGACTTTGTCATTCTGTAGTAGTAGTTAGGTACTGTTTTCTGGAAGCAAGAATCAGTTGAATATGTATGGTTGTAAACAACGTCCATTACAACTGAAATGCCGGCATTGTGAAGTGCCTGAATCATTTGCTTACACTCAGTAATTCTTACGTTACCGTCATATGGATTTGAAGAATATGAACCCTCGGGGACATTGTAGTTCTGCGGATCATATCCCCAGTTAAACTGAGCGTCTGAGCCAGCCTCATTGATTGACTGGAAATCATAGAAAGGATTAATTTGAACAGTGGTAATGCCAAGCTCCTTGAGATAATCAATACAAGTAGCAAAGTCGCCCTCACCGTTAAGAGTTGTTCCTGTTTCTGTAAAGGCAAGGAATTTGCCTCTGTTTGCTTCAGATACACCTGATGCAGGATCATATGAGAAGTCCTTAACGTGGAGTTCCCAAACTGATGAAGCTGTTACATCATCAAGAAGAACATGCTTATCATTCTCCCAGCCTTTAGGGTCAGTTGAATCAAGGTCACAAACCATTGATCTGTTGCCGTTTACACCGGTTGCAACAGAGTTGATGTCCTGTGTTTCTCTCTTTACAGCATTGCCGCCTGTAGTAGGAGCAGCTGTAATTGAATATGTATAATATACATTCTTAAGGTCGCCGTCAACAGTTACAGCCCAAACACCTGTAAACTTTTCACCGTCCATAACCTTTTCAAGGTCAAATACACCAAGGTCTTTTGCACCTTCTTCAGCATCTGAACCTGTTGCATAAAGGTTAAGTTTTACTTCTGTTGCAGTTGGTGACCATACCTTAAAGGTAGTCTTTTCGGGTGCGTAGGTAGCACCAAGGTCATTTCCGCTGTAAGCATATTCTTTGTCAAGCGCTTCACAAGCAGTTGAATACGGCGTTGTAATACCAACCATATCATCATCATTGACAGTTGCAGCAAAACTTGATACAACACTTGTTGAGGCAAGCATACAAACAGCAAGAACAGCAGAAACAATTTTCTTTGTAGTTCTCATAGATAATATTCCTCCTTATTTTTCTATATTATTCCGCAATGCGCGGAAATAACTACCAAAATTATTCATCAATATCCATTGCGGCACAATATCTGCGCTTGCGCTGAATTTTTGAATAAATCATTGAACCAAAGCACAGTGCAATTATAACAGCTGTACCTATACCAACGTAAACCAACATTTCTTTGAATGGATCCGGAGTGGATGAGTAACTGAAAATAACGTTGATTTCGCCTTTTTTAAATTTGCCGTATGAATTCTCAGACACCTCAGTAAGATGCTTTTCCTCGTACTCATTCTCGGGAAGAACATACTCCTCACCTTCTTTTCCGGTTATAGTCTTTGTTTCGATTATATTTCCGGAGTCATCCATATAAACAGCATTCACTGTGCAGGTTGATTTTTCCTTTTTATCAGTGATGCGGGCATAATTGTAAGTTACAATGGTGTTCTTTGAATTAAATTTGCCTGCACCGTTACCCGGAAGTTTGTCAAGCATAAGTTTGTATCCGTTAATTGTCGGAATTTCAGGGGTAAAATACTGCTGTCCCATTCTGTTTCTTATGCGGTACGCATCCTCAAGCTCAGCACCGCTTTCTTCATCAACAAACTTAAATGTAACCGTCGCCAGTTCTCCGCTGTATTCTTCAACATATACATCAGCAGTAAGAATCTGGTCGGAAAAAATTCCCTGAGAATCGCCCTCAGCTTTTTTAACATCATAATTTACCGATGAAGCAAGTGTTGTAACATTATAGGTTGAACCAAGCTCACCTGACAAAACCTGTTTTTTGATGAGCTTATTTGTCTTGTTATCATAATAATTTACTTTTACGATACCCTCGCTGTCAGAAATTCCCGCAGCGTCATATCCTGCTGTATCAACCATAATGACTGCTGAATGAGCCTCAACAGTTACAGTGTCGGTAATGTTTTTGATGTTGCGCAAACCGGCACTTTCGTTATCGGCAATTACTACCCAATCGCCCTTTACAGTCATGTCTTGGGCAGACTCACTGCCGTTAAAGATCACACATACCTTGTTCCATTTATCATCCTCGGTATTATTGAGCACATAGCCCATAACGCCCTTTGGTGGATCCTGAATATAAGAAATGTTGTTGGCTGTCATTGCAGTGCAGTCCGAAAAAGCCGCAAATGCATCGCGTATTTTATATAATCCGCGATAATACTCAATAATGTCCGAATAGTTATCGACATTCTGCCAATCAATCATATTTTCTGTTCTGCTTGAAGCATATGAGTTCTCATCGCCGTCCTTACTGCGTGCAAACTCCTCGCCTGCCATCATAAACGGAATACCCTGTGAGGTGATAACTATTGCGCCTGCAAGTTTATTCATCTTAACAAGATCCTCATAACGCTTGCGGTATTCGCTGTCTTTGCCGTATACCGAATCGACAAGTTTGTCATAAAGGCAGAGATTGTCATGACAGGAAGTATAAGTTACACACTGCGACGGAGCTTTTGCCCAGCCTGAAATTGTGTCAGACTGACCTGCAATTCCGGTTTTCAGCGCGGCACGCTTTGAACCCTCCTGAACAAAACCCTTGTCTGTTCCTGCGTTACTGCCCTTGATTGCATCGCGAATTGTATCGTCAAATGCGCCGATACGTGAATTGAGCTTCTTGAGGTTGTTTTGATTTGCCATTACAGTGCCGTCGTCGCACTTAGTCGGCATATCCCACGCTTCGCCGTACATAATTATTTTTTGTCCGCTGCCGTCAGCGTAGAGATTATCAAGATCATTACGAATACTGTTCATTGTATGAACATCATGAAGTCCCATAAGATCAAAGCGGAAACCGTCAATGTGATATTCCTTTGCCCAATAGGTTACAGAGTCACGCATAAACTTGCGGAACATAGCGTGCTCTGACGCTGTGTCATTGCTGCATCCCGAACCGTTTGAGAATGTACCGTCATCATTCATTCTGTAATAATAATTAGGTACGGTTGCCTGAAAAGCAGAGTCAGTTGAGTAGGTATGATTGTAAACAACATCCATAATAACGCCTATGCCTGCATTATGGAGTGCCTGTATCATCTGCTTGCATTCCTTGATTCTGACTTCACCCTTGTATGGATTTGTCGAATATGAGCCCTCAGGACAGTTGTAGTTGACAGGGTCATAACCCCAGTTATACTGCTCCATTATGTCCTTGCTCTCATCAACTGAACCAAAGTCATAGAACGGCATAATCTGAACATATTTAACACCGAGCTTTTTGAGATAATCAACACAGGTCGGGGCTGCACCCTGAACTCCGTTTACGGTTGTTCCGTTCTCGGTAAAAGCCATAAACTTACCCCTGTATTTCTCTGAAACTCCGCTTGACTCCGACGAAGAAAAATCTGCGACAGATACTTCCCACACCGAAGCTGAGGTTTGATTTGAAACAAGAACATGCTTGTCGTCTTCCCAACCCTTTGGATTGGTAGAGGAAAGGTCTACAATCATACTGCGCTTGCCGTTTACACCGCAAGCCTTTGCATAAATATCAGCAGTTTCCTTGGCTGTTTTACCATGCTTTACAGTATAGGTGTAATATTTATTTTTGAGGTCACCATTCATTGTAGTAGACCAAACTCCTGTTTTTTTGTCCAAAACAAGTGCTTTTGATGAAATTGAACCGGCATCTCCCTCATCGTCGCTGCCGTGCTCAAAAATATTTACCTTAACACTTGACGCTTTCGGCGACCAAACCTTGAAAGTAGTCGCTTTTTTGCTGTAGGTTGCACCGAGATCACTACCTGAATATGTAGTTTTATCAAGGTTTTTTGCATAGGTCTGATAGTCCTGTTGTTTATTCTTTGTTGCTGCCGAAGCATTGGAAATACACATACCTGTCATCATAATTGCTGCCATTACTCCTGTGATAATCCTTTTAAAAACCAATAAAAATGCCTCCTGACTATTAGCATTTCATTGTATAATTTTATCATATATTTACATCAATTTTAATTCCGTTAATGAATTAATGTAGTAAAGAGCGCTTTTAAATTGTAGAATTTTTATCTGTTTTTATGTGCATTATGCCGAATACACTTTTGTCATTTATCGACATGTAAGAAATATTTACATATTCTTCCATAAAATCAGCAATTTTTAAAAGCCCGCTTATTATAAAGCTTGAGGACAGCTTTATTAAACTGTCCTCAAGTCAGTTTATACTAAATTCCGTATTGCGAAGTATTTACTATCTCGCTTTCTATGCGCAAAAGTCTGTTGTATTTTGCTACTCTGTCAGTTCGGCACGGCGCACCTGTTTTTATTTGACCCGAATTGACCGCAACAGCGAGATCGGCAATGGTTGTGTCCTCGGTTTCTCCGCTTCTGTGCGATATAACAGTCTTATACCCTGCTTTGTGGGCGGTATCTATTGCATCAAGTGTTTCCGTAAGAGTGCCGATTTGATTAATTTTTATAAGAATTGCATTTGCAGCGCCGCAGTCTATTCCCTGCTTTAAACGCTTGGTATTTGTTACAAACAAATCGTCACCGACAAGCTGAACCTTTGAACCGATTTCCGAGGTGATTTTTGTCCAGCCTTCCCAATCGTGTTCTGACAAAGGGTCTTCTATGGAAATTATGGGATATTGCGATGACAAACGCTTAAAATATTCAATAAGTTTGTCGCTTGTAAGCTCTTCACGTCTTTTCGGCAATTTGTAAATACCGTCACTATACCATTCCGAAGCAGCTGCATCAAGCGCAATCTTTATGTCGTTTGTGCTGTAGCCTGCCATATCGATTGCCTTGATAATAAGCTCGATTGCCTGCTCGTCCGAATCAAGATTTGGTGCATAACCGCCCTCGTCGCCGACAGAAGTTGACATATTATTCTTTTTGAGAATTTTGCCCAATGTATGATAAATTTCACAGCATTGTCTTAACCCTTCTGAAAAACAACACGCATTTACAGGCATTATCATAAATTCCTGAATGTCGATATTATTGGCAGCATGCGCGCCTCCGTTTAAAATATTCATCATAGGCACGGGCATTCTGACGGCAAAACTGCCTCCGATATATCTAAACAACGGTAGCTTAAAATGCCCTGCCGCTGCCTTGGCACACGCAAGCGACACAGCCAAAATTGCGTTTGCACCAAGCTTTTGCTTGTTCTTGGTACCGTCAAGTTCAATAAGTTTGCTGTCGATTGCGCACTGGTCAAACGGTGAATCTCCGCACAAAGCAGGAGCAATTATCTTGTTGATATTATTTACCGCCTGAGTTACGCCTTTGCCCATATAGCGGGCATCGTTATCTCTTAACTCAACCGCTTCAAACTCACCTGTTGAAGCACCGGACGGTACGGATGCCTTTGCATATGTGCCGTCAGACAACCCAACCTCTGCCTCGACTGTCGGGTTACCTCTTGAGTCGATAATTTCTCTTCCAAAAACTTTATCGATTGTAATGTTCATATTGATTACCTCCACACTTAGCATACCAATTTATGAAAAATTTATTCGCAGTGTCAATCAGAGGAAAACTACATATTATGTATTAGCATAAGGAGGCGATAAAAATGGAGCTTGTGCAATACACTGTAAGACCCGGTAATACATTATTTGCAATAGCACAGTTTTTTCAAACTACGATAAACGACATTTTGAAGTACAACAACATTCAAGACCCGAACAGCCTGTACGTAGGGCAGGTGCTGAGCATTCCTGCCGGAACAGCCGACAATAATTACTATGTTGCGCGCCCCGGCGACACTCTTTGGTCAATAGCCCAACGTTTTAACACTACTGTCAAGCAACTTTCTGATCTCAACAGACTTAATAATCCAAACGTTATTTATCCCGGTCAAATTATAACAATAGGCTAGGCGGCGTGACGCCGCTCACATTTCGAGCAGACAGCTTTGTTTTTAAAATAACCTTTAGTGCCCGAAATTAAAACGAAACTAAAACAAAAGGGATTCCTGCATTACTGATAGAAAAATGCTTACACCGGGCTACCGTTGCTAAGCGATAGTGCGAGGATTATCCCTGAAACTAAAAAAACAGTCTTGAAATAAATTTCAAGACTGTTTTTTATTATAGGTTAGTTTACACCTTTGCTTTTAAGATATTCTGTGATTCTCTCTTTATCATAAATTCCGAGGTCATCGCATCCTGCGAGATATTCATTGTGATGACGCACCTCGTGGTGCAGGATGCCTACAAGCATATTGTAATACTCTTCCCTGCTGAGTCTGCCGTACACACGGCTGATAGAACCATAGTAAAACACTATAGCATTGCCAAGCGAATTGCGTATGTATTCACCCAAAATAAACAAATCATTGTTTACCGCTTGCGGATGAACTTTTGACTGCGGCAAAAGCGATATTCCGCCGTTTAAATCACGATAAAGCTCATATGGCATTGAATCGGCAATTTCATCGAGCATTTCTGCACATTCATCAAATGTAATCATAACAAAACTTAATAGTCAAGATAATCTTTGAGTTTTCTGCTTCTTGACGGGTGGCGAAGCTTGCGCAATGCCTTTGCCTCAATCTGGCGAATACGCTCACGTGTTACGTTGAACTCCTTGCCAACCTCTTCGAGTGTTCTGCTTCTGCCGTCCTCAAGTCCAAAACGCAGTTTGAGAACCTTTGCCTCACGAGGAGTGAGTGTTGAAAGAACATCGGAAAGCTGTTCACGCAACATTGTGTGTGAAGCGGCATCGGCAGGCGCAGGCGCGTCATTATCGGGAATAAAATCGCCGAGATGGCTGTCCTCTTCCTCACCGATAGGAGTTTCAAGAGATACAGGCTCCTGAGCCACTCTCATAATTTCGCGCACCTTATCAACAGGCATATCTATTTCCTCTGCAATTTCATCAGCAGACGGTTCGTGACCATTCTGATGGAGAAGCTGACTCTGAACCTTTTTTACTTTGTTTATTGTTTCAACCATATGAACAGGAATACGGATTGTTCTTGCCTGGTCTGCAATAGCACGGGTAATTGCCTGTCTTATCCACCATGTTGCATATGTTGAAAACTTAAATCCCTTTGTGTAGTCAAACTTTTCAACAGCCTTGATAAGACCGAGATTGCCCTCCTGAATAAGATCCAAGAACTGCATTCCTCTGCCAAGATAACGCTTTGCGATAGATACAACAAGGCGCAGGTTTGCTTCGGAAAGACGTTGTTTTGCCGCAACATCACCATCGGAAATTCTTATCGCAAGTTCAATCTCTTCATCAGAAGTAAGAAGAGGAACACGGCCGATTTCCTTGAGATATACCTTTACCGGGTCATCAACAGTAACGCTTGGATCAGCGGCAACAGCTGTAGAATTGCTGTCTTTGTGATCGTTAAAATCAAGTTCAATATCTTCGATTTTAATGTCGCCGATATCCTCAACAATTTCTATTCCCTGCTGTTCAATAGTATCATACAGCTTTTCAAGTTGCTCCGGTTCAAAATCAATTTCGCCGATAGCATCAAGAATGTCCTGATTTGTCAGTTGTCCTTTCTGTTTGCCAAGCTCGATAAGCTCTTTGGTAAGAGTTTTTTTATCCTGTAGAACTGCCATACTCATTTTCCTTTCCTGCTCTTTATATTATTGTTTGCTTTTCCTTATTCTTTCGAGGTAATCCATAAGCTGATTGTCGGATATATTATCAAGATCCTCTTTTTTCAGCTTTGAGCTTTCCTCGTTAATAACCTTTATGTATTCCCTCATTGCATCAGGAGTAGACGCCGCCGGAATCGCCTGCGACATAAGCTGATACAGCTTTGACACCTCGTCTGCACTGAAATCGGCAGCAATATTGGTCAAAGGGTCAAGCCCGTTTTGTATGCGATTTAGCACATATTCAAAATATCGCCGTATAAAAGAATTTTGAAATTGGGACGGCGCAATATGTGACGATATTTCAGAATACGCATCAGGGTTATTTATAAGATACACTAAAAGTGCTTCTTCCGCACTTGAGCTTCGGGGCTTTTGGCGGTGTTCTGTATTAATTTTATCATTTCTGCCGCTTAAGTCAGTTTGAATTTGCCTTGCCTGTTTTTTGGCGTTTTCGCGGTTTGATTTTCGTGATATGCTGTTTATCTGCTGTACAAATGCGTTTTTATCAACTTTAAGTTCGTTGCAAACCTTTGACGAATAAACATCACGTTCAATAGGGCTTGAGATAGTAGCAATAACCTTTGCCGCATCCTGCAAAAAGGCAACCTTCCCCTCGGTAAACTCCAAATTATAATTTTGCTTTAACTTTTGCAGACGGTATTCAACATCATTGCCGCACTTGTCAATCAGAGCACCAAATGCCGCAGGACCGTCCTTGCCCTTTGATTTGATAAATTCATCAGGGTCCTTGCCGCTCGGAATTGTTAGAACCTTTACATTAAGTCCTGAGTTTCGCAAAATCGGAATTGCTCTTGCAGTAGCCTTTTGTCCTGCCTCATCGGCATCATAACAGATTATAATCTCATCTGCATAACGCTTCATCAGCACAGCCTGTTCACTTGTGAGAGCAGTACCGAGAGTTGCAACAGCATTGTGAAATCCCGCCTGATTGACAGCGATAACATCCATATATCCCTCACACAGCAAAAGCGTACGTGAACCGGAATTTTTGGCATTGTTAAGCGAAAACAGATTTGCGCTTTTTTTGAACACGGGAGTATCAGATGTGTTCAAATATTTTGGCTTTTGGTCGGTCATAATTCGGCCACCGAACGCGATGACGTTGCCTCGCAAATCAATAATCGGGAACATAACACGATTAGTAAAACGATCATAAATCCCATTGCCGTTTCTGCGCTGAGAAGCAAGGTTTGCCGCTACAAGCTCATGATCCTTAAATCCTTTTTGCCGCAGATGATTACACAGCGACGACCAATTATCATCGGCAAAGCCAAGTCCGAACCTGCGGATTGTTTTGTCGGATAACATTCGGGAATGAAAGTAATCAAGACCGCTTCTGCCCTGCGGCGAATAAAGCGAATCATAATAGAATCTTGCCGCCTCACGATTAGCCTCAAGAACACGTGTGCGCAATCTGCTCATACTGTCGTCATATGAATCCTGCGGTATTTCAAGTCCTGCACGCTGAGCCAATAATTTGACCGCCTCAAGGTAATCGAGGTTTTCGATTTTCATTATAAATGTAATGACATCGCCGCCTGCGCCGCATCCAAAGCAATAAAATGAACCGTTTTCGGTGTACACATTAAAAGACGGAGTTTTTTCGCCATGAAACGGACAGAGTCCGACCATATTCCTGCCGCGTCTTTTAAGGCTGACATATGACGAAACAACATCTGTAATATCGTTGCGCATCTTCAAATCCTGCAAAAAACTTTCGGGGAAAGCCATAAAACTCCTCCTTTCATGTTTCCTATTAGTTTTTTACGCTTTTTTTTTTAATATTCCTTTAAACATTGCAAAATTTTTAATATTTTTCTTTTTATTGTTAGTAATTAACTCATATTTATAAATTTTTAGAACTAATCGGCAACCATAGGAAAAAAATCGTTCCCGTCTAAAGCGACCTGCACCTCACCGCAGGTTAAATCGGCAAGCATTTTATTAAGACTCGGCAGACTTTGAGATTTGATATGAAATTTTATTATAACGTCGGTTTCAAAAATTGTATCGTCAACAACAGCACCCATATCAATTATCTGTGAAGATATTTTTCCATACTGATTATAACTGCATTTCAGACTGCAAATATCACAGCTTTGCATAAGTACAATACCGCCTGCCTCTAAAGCCAGCTTTGCTCCCTGAGAATAAGCTCTGACAAGTCCTCCGGTTCCAAGAAGCACCCCACCAAAGTAACGTGTGACAACAACGCAGACATCATAGATTTCATTCTTTGTGATAACGTCAAGAGTCGGCATTCCGGCTGTGCCTGACGGCTCACCGTCGTCGCTGTAACGCTTTATATTGCCATCACGCAAAGAATATGCATATACATTGTGCGTTGCATTCCAGTGCTCGCTTCGCTTTTCGTTTATAAAATCTATAGCCTCCTGCTCCGATGAAACCGGTTTGCAATACCCGATAAAGCGTGAGCGTTTTTCAACAAATTCATCTTTTGCACTGCGACTTACGGTTTTGTAGTCTTTAGACATAATATAATTACCTCGGATAGTAAATTAGGCGGCACTGCGTGCCGCCTGAACAATTACAAATAAAATTATTTTTCCATGCCGAAACGCTTTTTAAATCTGTCAACACGTCCGCCTGTATCAACTAATTTCTGCTTTCCTGTATAGAACGGGTGGCATTTTGAACAAATTTCAACACGAATATCGCTCTTTGTTGAAGCTGTTTCAATAACATTACCGCAAGCACAAGTAATTGTTGTTTTCTCATACTTAGGATGGATATTCTCTTTCATTATTTTCACCTACCTGACGTTACACAATTAACAGAGTTATTATACAACATACTACCGCAAAAAGCAAGTGTTTTTTGCATATTTTTTTAATTTTGAGAGCCTTGCTTTAAAAGATAATCGTTATATTCTTCAAGACACATATCATATGCTCGCATCTTCTTGGCATTGTCAACACCGACATATCTGTACAAGGTGTCGCTTGAAGTCTTATGAGTTATGCCCTCTTTGCCGTTCGGATAGCGCAGTACAAAGCCGTAATTTACACATTCACGCTGAACAAATGCCTTTGCACTCGTTTCACTCAAATCAAAATCTATCAGCAGTCCTGTCTGCGCCTCACTGCATCCTGCAATAGGTGTTTGCTTTTGGGCTTCTGCTTCTGCCCTCACCTTTGACAGCTTTGCATCATTCAGGTATTGTGATAGTGTTTCTTCATAAAGAATGTTTTGTTCTTCATAAGAAACATAAGCCGATTTAATTTTTAGCTTTATTCCCTTTGCCGCTGCGTCCAAAATCATTTGCGAGAGTGAATCCTCAACAAGCACATTCACCCTGAATCCCTCACAATCACAAAGCATTGGAACATAGCTTTTTTCAAGCGGTGACTGCGCGCCTACAACGCTAAGAAGCTGTGACGAATCCGCCGTCCCATCATCAGTCGACGACAATATGTCATCATTATGCACACGTATTGCGAAGAATATGCCCGCCGCAATTATTGCCACCGCCAAAATAATTATTGCCGATATTATTATGCGCCGCTTTTTAAAGCTGTGTCGGTTCACTTTGTAGTGCGTTTTTTCATACGGAATGTAGCCGTAAGGCATAGCTCACCTGCTTTATAATAATCACAAATTAAAAAATAACAAATTTTTTAGTAGACTTAAATTGTCTTATTATTTATTTCTTCAAGAGCCTTTTGGACAAATTCATCAAGCTGCATTGCGCCAAGGTCACCATTCTTTCTGTGACGAACAGAAACAGTATTTGCCTCAACATCCTTGTCACCTATAATAAACATATACGGTACCTTTTCAAGTTGAGCCTCACGGATTTTGTAGCCAATCTTTTCACTTCTTGAATCAACCTCTACACGCATACCGTTCGCCTCGAGCACCTTTTTAATCTCGTAAACATAATCAAGGTGTCTGTCTGCAACAGGCAAAAGCTTAACCTGAACAGGAGCAAGCCACATTGGGAATGCGCCAGCGTACTTCTCAATGAGAAGAGCAAGTGTTCTTTCATAGCAGCCTATTGAAGTTCTATGAATAATGTAAGGATTCTTCTTTGTGCCATCTCTGTCTACATATTCCATATTAAACTTTTCTGCAAGCATTTGGTCAATCTGGATTGTAATGAGAGTGTCCTCTTTGCCGTAAACATTCTTTATCTGAATATCGAGCTTAGGACCATAAAAGGCAGCCTCACCTATACCTATTGCATAAGGCACTTCAAGGTCATCAAGAATTTTTCGCATTATTCCCTGTGCTTCATCCCATTGTTCGGCAGTGCCGATATATTTTTCTTTATCCTTTGGATCCCACTGTGAAAAGCGATATGAAACATCTTCATATAGCCCTAGTGTTTTCAGCATATAAATGGCAAGCTCAAGACAGCCCTTGAACTCCTGCTCAAGCTGTTCAGGCAGACACATAAGGTGACCTTCTGATATTGTAAACTGACGAACACGAATCAGTCCGTGCATTTCGCCGCTTGCCTCGTTGCGGAAAAGAGTTGATGTTTCATTGTATCTTAACGGCAGGTCACGATATGAGCGCTGACGGTTTAGATATGCCTGATACTGGAACGGACATGTCATCGGACGAAGAGCAAATACCTCATCATCCTTTTCAGGATCTCCGAGAATAAACATACCGTCCTGATAATGATCCCAGTGTCCGCTGATTTTGTACAAATCACTCTTAGCCATAAACGGAGTTTTGGTAAGCAGCCAACCACGGCGTTGCTCCTCATCCTCTACAAAGCGCTGCAAAAGCTGAATAATTCTTGCACCCTTTGGAAGAAGAATAGGCAAGCCCTGACCGATTACCTCACTTGTTGTAAACAGCTCAAGCTCTCTGCCAAGTTTATTATGATCACGAAGCTTTGCTTCAGCCAGCATTTTGAGATGCTCTTCAAGCATTGAAGCCTTTGGAAATGCAACTCCGTATACACGGCAAAGCTGTGCGTTGTTTGCGTCTCCTCTCCAATATGCACCTGTACAGTTTGTAAGCTCAATTGCCTTGAGCACAGAAACATTCATAAGATGAGGTCCTGCACAAAGATCTGTAAAATCATCCTGCTTGTAAAAGCTGATATTTTCACCGTTATCGGCGTGCTCCTTAACAAGTTCAATCTTATACGGTTCGTTCATTTCACTGAGCTTTTCAATTGCCGCATCGGGAGAAAGTTCAAAGCGTTCAAGCTCTGCACCTGATTTAACGATTTTTTTCATCTCCGCCTTTATTTTTTCAAGGTCGTCAGCTGAAAAAGGCTTTTCAACGTCAAAATCATAATAAAATCCGCTGTCAACAGCAGGACCGATTGCACACTTAGCATTTGGATAAAGTCGTTTTACTGCCTGTGCAAGAACATGAGAGGCGGTATGCCAAAAAGTTTTTTTACCCTCCGGGTCATCAAATGTCAGCAGGTCAAGTCTGCAATCATTCTCAAGCGGCGTTCTTAGGTCAACAATCTCATCATCAACCCTTGCACAGCATACAGACTTGTAAAGTCCCATTCCTATTGATTTTGCAATTTCAGCAGGTGTTGTACCGCAGTCAAATTCCTTGACTACTCCGCCTTTAAGTTCAACATTAATCATTTTAAAGCTCCTTTGCAAAAATTATTATTAAAATAAAAAGCCCCAATATTCCTTAATGGAATATTGGGACGAATAAATCGTGGTTCCACCCAAATTTGACAACGCGCAAGGCAATGTCCTCAAATGACCTTAACGCGGTCTTACGCCGTACCATTTCCTGTACAGTTTCAAAGGTGGTAGTCTGCAAATCCTTATGCGGAATATCACAGCAAATTACTCCGCTCTCTGAAAAAGGTCTTTTGCAAACCGTGTCCTTATCTGCAATCACTATTATTTTTATTAATAATAACACTCTGATTTAAGAATGTCAATATCATTTTTTATTTTCAAGTTCAGCCAAAAGTTTGTCAATCTGACTTAATCTGTCGCGGCTGATTATATCGTCACTGCTTAAATCATTATCAGCAGTTTTTGCAGTTTCAGCTAACTTCTGCTCTGCTGTAGGCATCGGTTCAATTATTTCAGCCTTTTCCTCTTTAGGTTCATCGACAGGCTTCGGCACTGCTGCAGCATCGGATTTTGGTTCTTCCTGCAAAATTTCGGAATTTGCAGTCACAGAATTATCAGTTTCCTCTTTAGCCTCGTTATTTTTTTGCTCGACTGACCTTCTTTCAGCTGCCTGAGCAAGAATATCCTCAACCAAATCAGGAGTCTTTTGTGAACCTGAGTCCATAATCACACTGTCAAGTACATCAGGCTTTTGACCCGAAAACTGAACATCATTATCTTCTTGGTAACCGGTTACAAAATCGCCCAAATATCCATATGACGAATCTAATTTATCACTGTCATCGTTACTTTTGTCGCTTTTGAGCAACTCGTCATAAGCTCCTGACTTGATGTAGCTGTTCTCGTAGGTATCTTCTTCCTCCGGAAGACTGTCAATGATTTCAACCTCATCCTTGGTGAGTGTGCCTGTGAACATCTCAATAATAAATGAAATAGCATAAACAGCAAAAATTACAAACTGTGCGCCAAGAACTATAGTCTGAACACCTGTATTTTCATACACAGCTGTTACAACCTCATAAACGCCATATGAAAGTGACAGCGCAACTGCCGGAAGACCATAGATAAAACAGGCTTTGACAGGATTTCTGCCCTTTACTCTGGATAAAATCATAGCATATGAAAACAGGTAGAGAGTAATAAAAATGCAGCAAAACAGTGAAGTCAAATCTGTTGCCGAAACAGATACCTTAGTTACGGTCAAAAACTCATACACAAGTGCACAACAGCCCCAAAGCGCGGGGAAAATATACAACAGAGAAACACCCGAAACTGTAGTTCTGCCGGTAAAATGAGCCTTGCTCATAATTACAAAAGCAATACACGCAGGTATTGAAAACGCTGCAAGAATTATACTCATAAAGTAATAATCCGAATTATCCCTTGAGGTGTTCATTAAGATAATAAAAGACGAACATACAACCGAAAGTCCAAAAAGAATTGCAAAAACACCCGAAATATAATTCTTTTTCACTTTATAAACAGGAGCAGTCTTGCGGTCAAACAAATTGAGAAGCACACAAACAACAAACAATCCTAATGCCAAAAGCACGGTAAGATATGAAATACCTATCTTGTTCATACCAAACAATAGTCCGTTGCTGTCAACAGCAAAAATACTCATAATTTTCAGCACTGCCATTGCAAGCGCAATCGGTATAAACGGAATAATAGAATGTTTTACTTTCATAATAATTGCCATAGCCTTTCCGCCCACAAATAAATAAAAAATTTACAACCTTAATGTGAGCAGATAAGGCGTAAATGGCAATTTATACCGATATCCGATTAAAAACAGACATAATTTTAAATGGCAGTATAAATCCGAAAAATGCAATTTAAGCAAATTCTGAATAATTCACTGCAAAATCCGGTCATTTGTTTAGCAGTCAAAATTAATCAGCAGTTACTTAAGTAATTTTCATAAATATTAAATCATATATTATTTTAAGCTAATTAAATCATTATGTCAAGGATAATTAAGCCACAAATTGGCAATAGTTTAACTAATTTTTTGTATGAAATAAAGGTGTATTATAATGAAGGAAAAAATCATTGCGCTTATTCTGATGTTTATTCTTATGGCTTTGCTCCCTTTTGCAGCAGCAAAATGCAGTGATAACAACACAAGCACAAGTACAATGTCAACTGCCGACACCCCCAAAAAGCCTATTGATAATGAAGATTACGGCAAAACATTGTGCGCACTTCTTGCTGCAAAATACGATAAAAGCTACAGTACCGAAGCCCTAAAGGCACTGGCTATAATTCTCAACACAAATTATAAGGTCAATCCGAACAGCTTTAGTGACGAAGATTATCTGATAGAGGAAAACACCTCGGGCAGTATGAAAGAGATTTATTCGCAAATCAAAAAGGCGGCAGATTATGCAAAAGAAAAAACGCTTTGCATTAATCGCAAAGCGTTATATATTCCCTTTTCACCTGTTTCAAACGGTGCAACCGTACAAAGCGACGATTACAGCTATCTGCAATCTGTTGCATCGCCGTGGGACTGTTATTGCTCCGATTTCAGCGAGGACGCCAAATGCGTCGGTGTTAGCATTAACGGAGTAAATTATCTGTGCAAAAACGGTGCCACTGCTGAAGATGCTCTGCTTTGGTATTTGCCGGAATTTGAAATAAAATAAAATTTACATATAATAAGAGGCAATATGCCTGAGCTTTTTCTTAGCAAGCGTGATATGGCGCGAGACAGTAGATGGGTTTACGCCAAGCTCAGCTGCAATATCTTTCTCCTTTTTATTCATAAGATAATAATCTATCATACATTTCTTTTGCTTTGCAGTAAGCTCGGTGTCGATTGCTTTAAACAATATCTTCTTCATCTTGCTTCTGCTTGAATCATTTGTTGCACCGAAAAAATTATAATTATCAAAAAAAAGCTGTCTTGCGTTATCATCATTAAAGTGAACTATGTCATTTCTCATTATCCCACTCCCTCATATCTTGCCATCAGGTGATTTGCAATTTGCTTACATTCATTGTAATAGGTTCTATATGTAGCTATTTTTAAATCAATTTCCTTTCGTTGAGTTTCAGTTTTGCCATTTTTGGAGGCTTTTAACTTTTCTATTACATCAGCAATAGAGTTTGCTGTGTCTTCATATTCAAGTGACCAATTATAATAATCCATTCAATATTCCTTTCTTCCACATCAATCTTTATATAGGTGCTCAAGACGGGGCATTTCTTAGCTCCTAATTTAATTATATAAGCAATATCAGAATAAATCAAGAACATTTGTTCGATTTTCAGAACAGTAGACGGCGACTGTCCCATTGTCAGGACTTTGCAAAAATGAATAAAAATTTGACTATTGTAAAGTTTAGAAACTTTATTTTAGCCATAAAAGTTCGTAATACTGACATTTGCATAATAAACGTCTTCATTTTTTGTTAGTTTTGTACAGGCACGTTTTAGTCAATTTAAGATTTAGTTGAAAAATCTCAATTTTGAAAAAAATAATCAACAAAATCGCATTCGATATTTTGTGCAATGTGTCGTTCTTTCTGTTAGAAAAGGACAAATCGTCAGTTTTCGCCTTGAATTTTGTTAAATTTGGTTGTATAATAAGTAGCAATGAATGTGAAATTCATTTGATTTTGGCAAAAATGTTTGCTTCATATTGAAACATACATTTTCATAAAACACACAATCGCAAAACAGACCGTCGTAAGACGGTCTGTTTTGCGTTTACTGTTTTTCGGTAAAACTGATAATATAATCTTATTTTATCTTCTCTGTATAATCGAGTGAAATCCAACCTGCGCCGCTTTTAAGTTTTCCCCACTTTTTGGCACCTGCGCCTGATTTTTCCTCAACAATGGTGTATGCTCCGCCTTTGGGAATTGCACCTGTAATCTCGTAGTTTGTACCGGGGCCTTTGCGGATATTTACGCCGTTTGACGACGTTATTCTCACGATATATCGCTTAAATGATGTGTCCGTATCTTCCTTTTTGCCGCTGTCGGACGATTTATAGGACACACCGAAGTAAGCACAAATACCTTTGCAGATTGATTCGGCTATTTTGCCTGTATTTGCACGTATCCAATCCGAACCTGTTTTGGTATCGTGGAACTCACATTCAACATAAACTGAGAGTGCTTTTGGTACATTAATTTCATAAAGCCCTGTTTGGTAGGTAACGCTGTCAGCTGTACCCGGCGAAATTGCACCAAGATTTTTCAGCACTGCGTCAGCAGCTTTTTTACCGTTAGAATTTAAACAAAAAACGCGTGTGCCACCTGTCACCTTTCCGTTATAAGCGTTTGTATGAATCGGCATATGAATATCTGCACCATACTTGTCGCTTTCAACACAGCGGTTTTGCATGGTATCTCCGGATTTGCCGACCTTAACCTCAAACCCACATCTTTTTAATGCTTTTGCAGTTGCTTCAGCAATTTTGTCGCATTGAGCCATTTCATTAGTGCCGCCTGTGGCGTAGGTGTTACTGTATTGATTTGATGGACTCAAATAAATTTTTTTTGACATTATATTTTTTCATACCTTTCCGCCCACAAATCATAATTAAAAATCCTTACGCCTTATTGTGGGCAGATAAGACGTAAACGGCAACTTGCCATTGCTCGTTGCAGCTTGCGGCAAACAAAGCAGGCAATATAAATTTTAGTTTTAGACAGTGTGATTTCCACACTATTCATCTGTTTGTGAAACCTCCGGCAGCCCTGCAACGCTTGTCAAGATTGAGCATATTCCCGCCATTGCCGCTGTGGAAACAATCAACAAAAAATTAACATCCGTAATCATTGCGGTTGCTCCTATTGCACCGAGTGCCGCCTGTGCTGTGGTTTTGAGCGCTCTGACTGCCGCTGCTTTTACCCATTCTTTTGTAAATATTTTCTTTTTCATTATATCAATCCCCTCACTATTTATGATATTCTTCAAGGTCATTAATGCGATGATTTATTACTCTGATTTTCTCCTCCTGAAGAATTGATTGTTCTTCAAGATTATAGGTTCGTTCTATTAGGTTATTGTGTTTATCAACCTTTTTTTCAAGCTGACCGATACGGTAGTCTGAGAGCCTTGAGGCTGTAAATATGCCCACAAGCGAGCCGACAAGCGTACCTGCAAACGATATAAGCGTGATTAAAACCTGCTCCGTCAAATTCTCACCTCCATATATACGCACAAAAAAAGAGAAATTGCATTATACACCGCAATTTCTCTAAAAATATTCTTACATATATCAAGCCTTAAGAAAAACGCCCTGCAAGACACAAAATTCTTGCAGAGCGTTTTTTAGTATATTTCCTCTAAACATATGTCAATTATTATGAATTAATTTTTTTAATAGGATGACGTACCACTGTCTTGAGTTTTTCAGGGTTGCACCTTCTCGGATCTGATAAGTAAATCTCGTGATGAAAGCGAGAGTCAGTAATGTCAAGCTCATATCCGTTTTTTTCAGCGTACTCGTTCATAGCTGCAATGGTAGCAGGCTCATCATCATAGGAACCGATATGCATACACTGAACGCAAACACCTTCATTATATGTGAAAAACTCTACTTTGGAAAAATCTGTCTTCTTCTTTTTTGTTGCTTCAGAAACTGCCCAATCAAAGTCCTCCTTTGTAACAAAGTCAGGCAGGCGAATGAGTGAAATAAAGTTGAAGTTTTCTTTATGGGCATAGTCTATACCATCAACGCCATTCTGCCACCAAAACCCTTCAAGAGGCGGCACAACATATTCAAAATAACCATCAATCTTGTAATTACCTTTGTAACTCATTTTTATGGTAAAAGCAATTCCGTAAAGTAAACCAATCGACGCCTTATATTCACCATCTTCATCATTAGGATTACCCTTTCCTCGAACTGCAATGTAATTCATAGACGGCACATTTACAATACTCGGTTTTTTGGGTGGCATATAAAATTCTTTGTATTCTTTCTTATAATCAAATGGCATAATCATTTTCCTTTCATTTTCAGTATATATTCTGAAAAATGCAAAATCAAATTTCTTTGCGGACATAAAACTTATTATAGCACAAAGATGTGCTTATATATTCCAAAAAATCTACAGCCTGCAAGGGAAGAATAAAACATTGTAAGGGTTAAACCCACTTATAAATCTGTGGTTTTAAAATTGAGTTTTATGTTTTCATTTCAATAACGGCTTAAGATACTGACCTGTAAAAGACTCTTCTACCTTTGCAACCTGCTCGGGAGTACCCTGCGCTATAATCTGTCCTCCCATTTCGCCGCCCTCGGGTCCGAGGTCAATTATATGGTCGGCTGTCTTAATCAAGTCAAGATTATGCTCAATAACAACAACAGTGTTGCCGCTGTCAACAAGAAGCTGAAGCACATCCACAAGTCTGTGAACGTCAGCAATATGAAGTCCTGTTGTCGGCTCATCAAGAATATAAATCGTCTTGCCTGTGCTTCGCTTTGAAAGCTCGGTTGCAAGTTTAACACGCTGAGCCTCACCGCCAGAGAGCGTAGTTGCAGGCTGTCCGAGCTTGATATAACCAAGCCCCACATCGAACAAGGTCTTTAGCTTTCGTGCGATTTTGGGAACATTTGCAAAAAATTCCATTCCCTCTTCCACCGACATTTCAAGCACATCATTAATTGACTTGCCCTTGTACTTGACTTCAAGGGTTTCACGATTATAGCGCTTACCCTTACAAACCTCGCAGGGAACATAAACGTCAGACAAAAAATGCATTTCAATTTTAATTATACCGTCGCCCTGACATGCCTCACATCTGCCGCCCTTGACATTAAAAGAAAACCGGCTCGGAGTATATCCGCGCATTTTTGCATCCTGAGTAGTGGCAAACAATGTGCGTATATCAGTAAATAACCCTGTGTAGGTTGCAGGGTTTGAGCGGGGTGTTCTGCCTATGGGGCTTTGGTCGATAGCTATAACTTTGTCAAGATTTTCTATGCCCTTTATTGCTTTATGCTTGCCGGGTGTTGTTTTAGCCCTGTTCAAATCCCTTGCAAGTACCTTGTACAAAATCTCATTAATCAGTGAGCTTTTTCCCGAACCCGACACACCGGTTATACAGACTAACTCGCCAAGAGGAAGCTTGACATCGATATTTTTAAGATTGTTCTGCGCCGCACCCTTGATTTCAAGCTTTAATCCATTGCCCTTTCTGCGCTTTTGCGGAACGGGAACACACCTTTGACCGCTTAGATACTGACCGGTAACAGAGCCTTGACATTCCTTAATTTTGTCAACATCTCCCACACAGACTATTTCACCGCCGTGTATTCCTGCCCCAGGTCCCACGTCAACAATGCAGTCCGCCGCATACATCGTGTCCTCATCGTGCTCAACGACAATCACGGTATTTCCAAGATCACGCAAGCGCTTGAGCGTTGAAAGTAATTTTTCATTGTCACGCTGGTGAAGCCCTATACTCGGCTCGTCAAGAATATACAGCACGCCCATAAGCGAACTGCCTATCTGAGTTGCCAGGCGGATGCGCTGACTTTCACCGCCGCTCAGCGTACCTGAGCTTCTTGAAAGTGTAAGGTAGCCAAGTCCGACGCTCCTGAGAAAATTAAGTCTTTCAATGATTTCCTTGATGATTTCCGAACCGATAATCTGCTCTTTTTCAGTAAGCTCAAGTCCTTTGACAAAGCTGAGTGCATCAACAACAGACATTTTACAAAAGTCAGATATGTTAACATTACCAACGGTTACAGCCAAACTCTCCTTTGACAGACGATTACCGTGACATTCATCACAGGGAATTTCAGTCATATATGAACGTATTTCATCCTTAATCCAGTTACTGCTTGTTTCTCTATAACGGCGGTCAAGGTTATTGATAATACCCTCAAACGGCTGTTCATAGGTGCCGCTGCCATAGACCGATTTTCGGTTAATCGTCAGCTTTTCATCACCTGTACCGTAAAGTATTTTGTCAAGAGTTTCCCTTGGAATGTTTTTTAGCGGCTCCGAAAGTGAAAATTTATACTTTTTTGAAAGCGCCTCAAAGTACATTGCCGCAATGGAGCTGCCCTCCATAGCCCAACCGCTGCCTTTGATTGCGCCGTCCTTTATACTTTTTTCCATATCGGGGACTATTTTGTTCTCGTCAATTTTAAGGAACACACCAAGTCCGGTGCATCTTGGACATGCTCCAAACGGATTGTTAAACGAGAACATACGAGGTGACAAATCATCTATGCTTACGCCGTGCTCGGGACAGGCATATTTTTGAGAAAAAGTGACATCCTCTTCACCGTTAAAATTCACAACAGCCAGTCCGCCGCAAAGCTTTGACGCAGTTTCTATGCTGTCAGCAAGTCTTGATGTTATCTCAGGCTTAATTACAAGACGGTCAATTATTATATCAATATTATGCTTTTTATTTTTCTCTAATGGGATTTTCTCCGATAAATCGTATACAATTCCGTCAACTCTTGCACGCACATAGCCTGACTTTCTTGCACTATCAATCACCTTGGCGTGTTCACCCTTGCGTCCCTTTACCACAGGAGCTAACACCTGAATCTTAGTGCCTGTTTCATAAGTCATTATCTTGTCAACAATCTGGTCTATTGTCTGCTGACGGATTTCTTTACCGCATACTGTACAGTGAGGAACACCAATACGTGCATAAAGAAGTCTGAGATAATCATAAATTTCGGTAACTGTTCCGACAGTTGAACGAGGATTTTTGGACGTGGTCTTTTGATCGATGGAAATAGCAGGCGAAAGTCCTTCTATACTCTCAACATTCGGCTTATCCATCTGTCCGAGAAACATTCTTGCATACGAAGAAAGGCTTTCAACATATCTGCGCTGACCCTCGGCATAAATTGTATCAAAGGCAAGCGAGCTTTTGCCCGAACCCGACAATCCGGTAATAACAACCAGCTTGTTGCGCGGAATTTCAACATCTATATTTTTGAGGTTATGCTCTTTTGCTCCCCTCACAACTATTTTTTCCTGAGCCATTTTTATCTACCCTTTATCTTAAAATTATGTCTGTTTATCTAACTCGTTCTGCAATGTTTCTTTTATATATTTCAGGCAACACCGACTTGCGACTAATAGTTCAAATGCTACTATTCAGTGTATGTACATCAGGTTTGCAGAAATTAAAAATTACACATAGCCTCTCAAACGAGAGGCTATGTTCATTAATTATTCTTCTGTAGATGAAGTGTTGGAATCGTCAGTATTTTCAGCCGTATTATCGGTTGTAACTTCTTCCTCTGCTTCTTCAACCTCTTCAGGCTCAACATAAGTGCCGTTCATTACAGCCTCAAAGTCCTCGCTGCCCATCTTTTCGTGTTTAATAAGATATGCGGCTATATCGTGAAGCTTATCAATGTTTTCACCAAGAATCTTCTCAGCCTTGTCGTATGCATCATTAACGATTGCAAGTACAAGCTCGTCAATCTTGGCAGCAGTTGCCTCGGAATAATCCTGAGAACGAGCCATATCTCTGCCGAGGAACACAGCGCCGTTATCAGCTCCGTAGCAAACACAGCCAAGCTCCTTGGTCATACCGTATTTGGTTACCATAGAACGTGCCGTCTTTGTAGCTTTTTCAATATCATTTGACGCACCTGTTGAAATATCATCAAGAATAAGTGCTTCAGCCACACGGCCGCCAAGACATACTACGATATCTTCAAGCATCTCATTGCGTGAATTGTACGATTTATCCTCGCTTGGAAGCGGCATTGTGTAACCGCCTGCCATACCGCGCGGAATAATGGAGATTTCGTGAACAGGGTCCTGAGTAGAAAGTTTATCAAAGAGAATTGCGTGTCCTGCCTCGTGGTACGCGGTAAGTTTCTTTTCCTTGTCGCTCATAACCTTTGACTTTTTCTCAGCGCCTACAACAACCTTAACTGTTGCTTCTTTGATTTCGTCCATTGTAATAGCTTTTTTATTTTTGCGAGCCGCAAGCAAAGCCGCCTCGTTGAGAAGATTTTCAAGGTCTGCGCCTGTAAAGCCTGCTGTGGTTTTTGCAATCGTCTTGAGTTTTACATCAGGAGCAAGCGGTTTTTTGCGTGCATGTACCTTAAGAATTGCCTCACGTCCGTTAACATCAGGATAACTTACAATTACCTGGCGGTCAAATCTGCCCGGACGCATAAGTGCCGGATCAAGAACATCGGGTCTGTTGGTTGCCGCAATAAGAATTACACCTTCATTTGCACCAAAGCCGTCCATTTCAACAAGCAGCTGATTAAGAGTCTGCTCTCGCTCGTCATTGCCGCCGCCGAGTCCTGCGCCTCTCTGACGACCTACTGCATCAATCTCGTCAATAAATATAATGCAAGGAGAATTTTTCTTTGCCTGTTCAAACAGGTCGCGAACACGTGAAGCACCCACGCCGACGAACATTTCAACAAAGTCAGAACCAGAAATTGAGAAGAACGGAACTCCTGCTTCACCTGCAACTGCTCTTGCAAGCAAGGTTTTACCTGTTCCCGGAGGGCCTACAAGCAATACACCCTTTGGTATTCTTGCGCCGAGCTTGTTGTACTTATCGGGAGCCTTAAGAAATTCAACCACCTCAGCAAGCTCTTCCTTTTCTTCATCTGCGCCTGCAACATCATCAAATGTTGTCTTGCGCTTTTCGTCGTTTGTATTTTTAATCTTAGCCTTGCCAAAGTTCATTTCCTTGCCGCCAAGACCGCCGCCCATCTTCTTCATTATAAATATCCATGCAACAATGAGCAGAACAAAAATGATTACGGTCGGAATAATTTCCATAAGCAGCGAATTGTCGCTTGCTTTTATCAGGTTATATTCAATGGCTTCGTCGGCAGATGCCTGATAAGGCGCAATATCATCGAGAAAACGCTGAATATCTGCAAGCTGACCCTTGACTACTACCTGATTTTTTTTGACCTGCTTTGAGTTTGAAGAATCTGTGCTTTGAGTAGGGGCAGCAGTAGTAGGCTGAGATGACGGTGAGGTGGGAACTATTGCAGTTTCTCCCTCCTTGAGCGTAATCTCAATCACACCCGAACCATAATTAATCTTGTAGCTGTCCACCTTGTCTTCGACAAAGTATTGCACAAGGTCGGAAGTTTTTGGGCTCTCTGCCTTATTCGTATTCAAGAATGCCGCTACTGCAATAATTATTAAAATTGGAATACCAAGATAAATTAACAGATTGCGCATTTTCTTTTTATTATCCAATGCTTGTCACTCCTCTGTATATTATATATTGTAATCATTTGATTATGTATATATTAAGAATATACCGACGGCTTTAAAATGCCGACATACGGAAGATTGCGATATTTTTCATCGTAATCAAGTCCGTATCCCACAACAAATACGTCGGGAATTACTGCACCGACATAATCAACAGGTATTTCTGTCTTTCGCCTGTCGGGTTTATTGAACAGGGTGCATATTCTGACTGATTTTGCCTTTTTGACAGCAAGATATTTTGTAATGAAATCAAGAGTGTTTCCCGAATCGATAATATCCTCAATGATAAGAATATCCTTGCCCTCAATCGACTGTGAAATGTCCTTTTGAATATTAACTCTTCCGCTTGATTCTGTAGCACTGCCATAACTTGAGGCAGCTATAAAATCTATGGCAAAGTCAAGATTAACTCTTTTCATAATATCTGTCATAAAAGCTACACTGCCCTTGAGCAGTCCAACCATTATAAAGTCCTTGCCATTATAGTCTTTTTCAATCTGTTTTGCAATAGAATTCACAATATTTTCAATATCTTTTTTCGAAAAAAGGATTTTTTGAATATCCTTATGCATAATGCACCCCCTTTTTTAATTATATTTTATATTAATTTTCAATGCATTTTGGGCTGATAGCGCTTGTCCCTCAAGCGAAGCTCCGATACATTCACACCACAAAACAGTGCTTCCTTTAGCAAGTACCAAAAGTTCATCTCTCAGCTCTGCCGGGATTTTTTGCTCATTGAGTATCTTTCGCAACGGTTTTGTAACCTTACACTTAGGATAAGTAAATGTATCGCCTTGTCTGCGGTTTCTGAAAACTGCGCCTGAATTTGCTAAGTCCGCGTTGATTGTATTGATGTCAATTTTACTGTTTAATTCCGATACAGAATATAGTTTGTTGTTATAGTCAAATATATTATTCCTATTTAGAATTATATCTTCAAAATCTTCGTGCAAATTTGTCTGCACTACCCTGAATATCCCCTGTTTTGATACTGCCGTCAACGATTTGGAAATTTCAACCGAGCCACCGTCTTTTATAATATTACAGATTAGTGAAATATGGCGTTGCTCCAAAGATATATTGTAATTATTCCTAAACAGAATTATAATTGCTTGTTTCAGAACCGCCTTGTCAAGCTCCAAAAACTTACTGCAATCATAACCAAAGTCGTTTTTACAATCGTCAATAGCTTTATAAGCACAGTTTGTCAAAAAATCAAGAATTTCTCTTGCATTGCTGCTCAGGTTCAAAGCCGCCTTTTCAAAGGCTGGATTTATACCCTTGAGCACCGGAACAACATTGTGTCGAATATTATTACGTGTGTAATCATCAGTAAGATTTGTACTGTCGGTAACATATTCAAGGCTGTGTTCTGCGCAATAGCGTTCAACGTCCGCCCTTGTTGTTTCAATAAGCGGTCTGATGATATATCCGCGTTTGGGAGGAATTGCCGCCATACCGCCGACCGAGCAACCCCTTGCAAGGTTAAAAATCAACGTTTCGGCATTATCAGACGCTGTGTGTGCAGTGGCAACTTTTGCACTCAAGTTCTTTGAAAGTTCATCAAAAAACTCATACCGCACATTGCGCCCGCACAACTCCTCACTTATTTTTTGCTTTGCCGCAAGCGTCTTGACATCAGCACTCTTTACAAATAATTCTATGTTATATTTCTTACAAATAGTTTTGCAGAAATTTTCGTCGCTTTTTGCCTCATCGCCGCGCAAATTATGATTAATATGAGCGGCATATATTGTAAGATTATATTTTTCTTTTATCGAATTAATAAGATCTAGCAGACAAACAGAATCCGCACCGCCCGACAGCGCAACAACAACCGTGTCGCCGTATTCAAGCAGATTGTACCTTCGAATTGTCTGCTCGACGTGCTCATTCATTTCTTGCCTCCGTACCGGTAAAGCGCATAAACTCGCCCTGCCAATGCAGTTTAACGATATTGGTTTCGCCGTGACGGTTCTTAGCCACGATACATTCACCCGCGTTCATATCGGCTGTCTGTGCCGCTTGTTCTCCGTCCTTGTCTTTATTATAGTAGCCCTCACGATACAGGAAAAGCACTATGTCGGCGTCCTGCTCGATTGAACCTGAATCACGCAAATCGGCAAGCTGAGGTCTATGATCGTCACGCTTTTCGGCAGCACGGGACAACTGCGAAAGCGTAATGACCGGAACATTCATTTCCTTAGCCAAAATCTTAAGATTTCTGGTAATTTCAGAAATTTCCTGAACACGGTTTTCAATCCTTCTGCCGCTCGCCATAAGCTGAAGATAGTCGATAATTACCAAGTCGAGATTTGGCAGTCTGCGAAGGCGCGACTTCATTTCCGCTATTGTAATTCCCGGAGTGTCATCAAGATACAACTCAGCCTTGCTGAGCACGTCACTTGCAGGAATAAGCCTGCTCCATTCGTCCTCGCTTAGTTTGCCTGTACGCAGTTTTGTGCCGCTGATTAACGCTTCTGTCGAAAGCAAACGGCTTGCAAGCTGTTCCTTTGACATTTCAAGTGAGAAAAAGGCAACCGTCTTTTTTGCCTGACAGGCAACACTTCGTGCAATGTTGAGCGCAAAGCTCGTTTTGCCCATACCCGGTCGAGCCGCAAGCAATATAAGGTCACTTCGGTTAAGACCTGTTATCATTCTGTCAAGATCCCCGATTCCCGTCGGAATTGGTTTGAGATTGTTGTCAACCTCGCTGTTTAAAGAATCGAGGCGATTAAACGTCTGCAAAATTACAGAGTTGATGCGCTCAAGACCATGCTTTTCGTTGCCCCTGCGAATATCAAAAATCTTCTGCTCGGCAGAGTCTATGAGAACCGCAGTGTCATCGTTAGCAGCTGTTGCATCGTCAATAATCTCACGTGACGCCGTAATGAGTCTGCGAAGGTTGTACTTTTCGGCAATAACCTTGGCATAAGCCTCCGCATTGGAGATAGACGGACAGTTGTTGACCAAATCCATCAGATAGGTCTTGCCGGTTGATTCGTCAAACGCTTTATTCTGTTTTAGTTTTTCAAGAAGAGTTACAAAGTCAATAGCCAGTCCAAGCCCAGTCATTTCCTGCATCTCTGCAAAAATGATTTTGTGCAGAGCCACATAGAAGTAATCAGGCTGTTTGATGTAATCAACCACCTTGTCAAACACACTGCTGTCAAGGATAACCGCACCCAAAACTGCCTGTTCTGCCTCGGGACTGTATGGCATATGTAAACCATCGTAACTGTTAGTAAAAGTCGTTTCAGCCATTATTTATACCTTATTTTTTAATACGCTATTGTCGAAATTTCCTTAATTTATCTGCTTTTCGCAGTAAGGATGAATCTCAGACACAAAATTATTTAACTGTAATTATTCCTCAGACACCTTAACGTCAATTTTCGCAGAAATTCCTGTATACAGCTTAACTTCTGCGCTGTATGTGCCATACTCCTTGATGTCACATTCAAGCAAAACCTTGCGCTTGTCAATGTTGATATTGTATTGTTTTTTGATTTCTTCGGCAACCTGCTTTGAGGTAATACTGCCAAACAGTTTTCCTCCCTGTCCTGCCTTTGCTTTCATTGCAAAAACCTTTCCCTCAAGTTTTTTCTTGTCAGCCTCAGCCTGAGCCTTTTGAGTTGCGATTTTGAAATTCTTTGAATTTTCTGCATTTTTATACTCGTTCATAGCCTGAGCATTTGCCTCTTTTGCAAGTTTTTTTGGGAGCAAATAGTTACGTGCGTATCCGTCTGATGCTTCTACAAGCTCACCTTTTTTTCCAAGCGACTTTACGTCCTGCATTAAAATTACCTTCATTATAATCAATCCTTTCAGAGAATTTGCATTTTTTATCATTATACAGCTATACAGCAAAATGAAATTTTGCTTTGCTGTAACAAAAAATTTTAATTATTTGAGGCATCGTCAAGAACCTCGTCTATAACAGACAAAAGCTGCTGATATACAAGCTCCTTGGTCGAGTCTTTTATCTGGGTTGCGGCCATAGTCTGATGACCGCCGCCGCCCATCTGTTCCATTATAATCTGCACATTAATTTTGCCGTAGCTGCGTGAAGAAATATTAATCTGATTTTCGGTATTTGCATCCTTAAATATTACAAACGAAGCTGACACACCGTGAAGATTAAGCATTTCATCAGCCGCCTGTGCCGATGCAAGTCTGATATCGCCTGAGGTAAAGTCAGCCACAGACACAGCACAACCCCTGTATATGTGAGCCTTGCAGACAATTCCAACCTTTTCACGATATGTATCAATGCTGTCGGAAAACATTTCCTTTACAGTCAGCGTATTAGCACCTTTTCTTCTGAGATAAGCCGCCGCCTCAAACGTGCGCACGCCTGTTTTTACGGCAAAATTCTTGGTATCAAGCATAATGCCTGCAAGCAAAGCGTCAGCCTGCACAAAACCGATTGGCTTGTCGTCAAGGCAGCCAATAATTTCACTGCACATTTCACACGCCGATGACGCCGACGGTTCGTGACAGAACACAAGTGAATTGTTTATGTAATCGACTGCTTTACGATGGTGGTCAATAACAACAACCCTTTTGCATTTATCAAAAAGCTCTGCGCTCTCAAGTGAACGTCTGAGATGGGTATCGACAACAACCAAAAGCGTTTTTGCAGTTACATTCTCTATTGCCTGTTGGGGCGAAATGAAAATTTCGCTGTTCAAATTATTTTTCGCATAATCTATAAGCGGCTGAGCCATAGTCAACTCTTTGTTTATAACAATTCTGCAATAACGCTTGAGTGACTTTTCAATCAAGCATTGCATACCGATTGCAGCGCCGACACAGTCAAGGTCAGAGAATCTGTGTCCCATAATATAGACTATGTCACTGTCAGCAATCGCTCTGCTGATTGCATTTGAAACAACACGCATTCTTACCTTACTTGCCTTTTCTGTTGCGGCAGCCTTGCCGCCAAAGAAATCATAGCTGTTATCTTTTTTTATGATTGCAACCTGATCTCCGCCTCTGCCGAGTGCCATTTCAAGTGCTTTGCGGGCATTAGCCTCGCTCTCCTTGATATTTTTTGCGCCCCTGCTAAGACCGACAGACACAGTAGCAGAAATTCTTTCAACAGTAATTGAACGAATTTCACGCAGAATCGGAAACTTTTCTCCAATCATCTTCTCAACGTCCGAATCTCTGAACACAATCATATATCGGTTATTGCCCAGCCTTTTGTAAAGAGCATTATATTGGGCAGCCCACTTTTGCAAGCATACCTCAACATTTAGCATAACCTCTGACACAGCCTCGTCGGAATTATCTGAAAAATCCTCTGCATTGTCAAAAACAATAACAGCAACGCTTGGGCGGCTTGCAAAATGTTCTCGTGCAATTTGCTTGTAATAGGTATTCTCAAAAAAGTGACAGATAACGCCCTGCCCTGACGGAACACAGTATACCGTGAATTCTCTGCCGTTTACGGCAATATCGGTACCCTCGCCCGAAGCAAGGCTTTGAGCGTCGTGTCCCGAAATGTAGTTTACAACACTTTCGCCCTCCGGGCTTTTGCCGTTACAAACTGTTTTGCGAAATCGTGAGTTACACCACACAACATCGCCTTTTTTGCCGACAACCACAATCGGGAATTTAAATTTTTCGAGATAATCGGGATTAACCCCTTTTATATTGTCGGTTGCATTTTTTACTATACTGCGAATATAACTGCCGAATCTTATCGACATTGCAAAAACCGCAACAAATACCAAAACAGAAATGCCTATTTCAACATAGCTCAACGTTTGATTATAGTTGTAAGTCACAATAGACATAAACAACATTGCGGCGGCAAATATAATAAACCAAGGAGTTAACGTCCAGTTCTTCTTTCTCATACTAAACCCCTAAACAATTTACAATTAACAATTATCAATTTACATATACGTTAACTATTATACTTCCTGAAGAATAGGCAGTATCATCGGTGCACGTCTGGTACGCTGACCGATAAGCTTTGCAACCTCGTCTTTAATGCAGTTTTTGATTACACCCCACTCGTGTATATTTCTGTCTGCACAATCCTCAAGAATTGACAAAGCAAGTTTTTTGACTTCGTCCAACAGACCCTCGCTCTCTCTGACATACACAAAACCGCGCGATACTATATCAGGACCGCTGATAACATGTCCGTCGTAAACGTCAAGAGATGCAACAATAATAATAAGTCCGTCCTGACCCAGATGCTTACGGTCACGCAGAACGATGCTTCCTACATCACCGACACCCAAGCCGTCAACAAATACTTTGCCTGCCTGAACAGGCGGCAGCTCTTTCATATAATTCTGATTAACCTCAAGAACGCTTCCAACATCGCCGATAAAGATATTTTTTCGCTCCATACCAAGGAACACAGCAAGGTCAGCGTGCTTGCGCAGGTGTTTTTGCTCGCCGTGAACAGGAATAAAATATTTTGGCTTTACAAGGCTGTGAATAATCTTAAGTTCCTCCTGACAAGCGTGACCTGACACGTGAACCTCATACATTGATTCATAAACGACACGGCAACCCTTTTTGAGCAGTTCATCTACAACATTGCCAACGGTCTTTTCGTTGCCGGGAATAGGATTTGCCGAGATGATTATAAAGTCGCCCTCGCCGACCATAACCTTGCGATGATCAGAATAAGCCATTCTTGAAAGTGCGCTCATAGGTTCGCCCTGACTGCCTGTGGTAACAAGCACAATCTGCTCAGGCGAATATTTGTCGAGCATATCAAGATCAATTAAAATATTATCGGGCACAGACAGATAGCCAAGTTTTTTGGCAACATCCATATAGTTGACCATACTTCTTCCCGAAAGCGCAACCTTTCTGCCGTACTTTTCTGCACAATTTATAATCTGCTGAACACGATTTACGTTTGAAGCAAAGGTTGCAATAATAATTCTGTAATTCTCCGCGTCACGAAACAGCTTGTCAAAACTATCCGAAACAGTACGCTCTGTAGGCGTATAACCCGGACGTTCGGCATTTGTGCTCTCTGCAAGCAGAGCAAGCACGCCCTCGTCGCCAACTCGTGCAAAGCCGGAAAGGTCAATCATTCCGCCTGTAATCGGAGTGCAGTCAATTTTAAAATCGCCTGTGTGAACAATAGTACCGCCCGGAGTATGGATTGCAAAAGCAACCGCGTCGGGGATTGAGTGATTAACGTGAATGAAATCTATGCTCATACAGCCAAGCTTAATAGTTTGTCCTGCGTTTACAACATTAAGCACCGCTTTGTTAAACAGGCTGTGCTCCTTGAGCTTGTTGCCGACAAGACCTAATGTAAGCGGCGTACCGTAAATCGGAACATTTACCTTTGAGAGCAAAAACGGCAACCCGCCGATATGATCCTCATGACCGTGAGTAAGAACTATTCCTTTTACTTTATCAAAATTCTGCTCAATATAGGTGAAATCCGGAATAACAAGGTCAACACCCAACATATCGCCGTCCGGGAATGCCATTCCGCAGTCAATAATTACAATATCATTTTCACATTCAATAAGAGTTATATTCTTGCCAATTTCATTTAGTCCGCCCAAAAATGCTATCTTGACCGACGGCTTCTTAATCTGCCTTGGCACATAGTTTCTGTTGCCCTGCTTTCTGCCGTAATTATTACCGTAATTATACTTACTATTAGGTTTGAATGGCGCCGTATCACCGTTTTTCCTTTGTTTATCAGTGTGCTTGAATGAACCGTTCTTATACTTAGTTGTGCTTTTGCCGTTTGAGTACTTTGACTGTTTCATATTAAATTTATTCTTGTTTTTTTCTGTACTCACAAATTTACCTCCATTAATGTATTTATTTTTGAAGTCTTTGCCCTTGTCCGTCCAAAATAGAGCCTGACTTCGATTATTTATAATCCGTATTATATACACGAATTTTATTACTAAATTGTGTAGAGTATATACCAACCCTATCATATATATTCATATTATTTTACCGCACTTTTGCATATTATGTCAAGTGTTTTATTTGAGAAAAACCGGTTGCAACAAAATCATAAAGAAGTTGTTGTAAAGTATATTATGTGCAAAAAATGGAAAAATAATAACAAAGTCTATGCATTCAAAATATTGTTTTATCACTTTGTCTGTATTGTTTTTTATTCTATTACCTACCATTTTTATAGAATTATCCCAAATAATGGTTGCATTTGTCGTTTGAGAGTATTATAATAAACTTTGGTATGGTTTAGACCCCTACGACTACTACAAGAGGAGAATTCGATTGAAACAGGTTGAAATCTTTACAGACGGTGCTTGCAGCGGCAATCCCGGTCCCGGAGGTTGGGGCGCAATTTTGCGTTACAACGGCCACGAAAAAGAAATTTCGGGCGGTGAGGCAAACACAACAAACAACCGTATGGAGCTTTCGGCTGTTATCAATGCTCTTGCTTTGCTAAAAGAGCCCTGCAAAGTCATTCTTTACAGTGATTCACAATATGTTTGTAACGCACTCAAGCTGGGATGGGCAAAAAAGTGGAAGGCAAACAACTGGATGCGTAACAAAAAGGAGCCTGCCCTCAATCCTGAATTATGGGACAAACTTCTTAAGCTATATGACATCCACGATATTGATATTGTATGGGTCAAGGGTCATGCAGGACATCCTGAAAACGAGAGATGCGACCGACTCGCGGTAGCCGCGTCAAAACAATATTCATAACTTTTTGCGAAAGGTGAAATATATGAGAAATATCTATGCTGATAATTCGGCTACAACTGCTCTGTCCCCTGTTGTGCTTGAAAAAATGATGCCGTATCTTACAGAGGTTTACGGCAATCCGTCAAGCCTTTACAGAATCGGCGGAGCGGCTAAAGAAGCTGTTGAAAAATCAAGAGAAAACATTGCCAAAAACCTTGGCGCAAAGTTTCCGAACGAAATTTTCTTTACATCAGGCGGCAGTGAATCTGACAACTGGGCGCTCAAGGGAGTTTGCCACGCTCTAAAGGCAAAGGGCAAAAATCATATTATTACTTCAAAGTTTGAGCATCACGCAATTTTGCACACCTGTGAGTCGCTTGAAAAAGAGGGCTTTGAGGTAACATATCTTGATGTATATGAAAACGGTATTGTTCATCCCGAGGACGTAGAAAACGCTATTAAGGAGAACACTGCCATTGTTTCTATTATGTATGCCAACAATGAAATCGGAACTATTCAGCCAATTTCAGAGATTGGCGCAATCTGCAAAAAGCACGGCGTACTTTTTCATACTGACGCTGTTCAGGCTGCGGGATTTGTAAAAATCAATGTCACAGAGCAAAACATTGATTTACTCTCTATGACTGCTCACAAAATTCACGGTCCTAAGGGTTGTGGACTTCTCTATGTAAGACGTGGCGTTAAGATAGAAAATCTTATCGACGGCGGCGCTCAGGAAAGAGGCAGACGTGCAGGCACAGAAAATGTTGCAGGCATTGTTGGTCTTGACGCAGCATTACAGCTCGCAATTGACACAATGAGTGAAAGAAACGCAAAGCTTACTAAAATGAGGGACAGACTCATTGACGGACTTCTTAAGATTGAGCGTTCAAGAATTAACGGTGACAGGGTTCACCGTCTGCCGGGCAATGTTAATATGTGCTTTGAGGGCATTGAGGGTGAAAGTTTGCTTTTAAGGCTTGATTTGAACGGAATATCGGCTTCTTCGGGTTCTGCGTGCACATCAGGCAGCCTTGACCCAAGCCATGTTCTGCTTGCTATCGGTCTTCCGCACGAAATTGCTCACGGAAGTATGCGTCTTTCATTCTCTGACGGCACTACCGAGGAGGATATCGACTATATTCTTGAGGTAGTTCCAAAGATTGTCGATTACCTTAGAGCAATGTCCCCCCTCTGGGAAAAAATTAAAAAAGATGAAGCAGCACAAAACGCTTAATTATAACTTAGGAGGTTTATATAATGGCTTATTCTGAGAAGGTTATGGATCATTTTGCTAATCCGCGCAATGTTGGTGAAATTGAAAACGCCGACGGTATCGGTGAGGTTGGCAACTCAAAATGCGGCGATATTATGAAAATGTACATCAAGGTTGAAGATGATATCATAACAGATGTAAAGTTTAAAACATTTGGCTGCGGAGCCGCTATTGCCACAAGCAGTATGGCTACCGAGATGATTAAAGGCAAGTCAATTAACGACGCGCTTAAGCTCACCAACAAGGCAGTTATGGAGGCTCTGGACGGACTTCCGCCTGTTAAGGTTCACTGCTCTGTGCTTGCTGAGCAGGCAATTAAGGCTGCTATCTCCGACTACTATCAAAAAATGGGCATTGACCCTGACCCTATTGTCGGCTGTGTGCCTGAATGCGACGATTGCGGCTGTCATTAATCTTATTTAAATAATTGTAAATTATTTTTCGATATTCATAAACAAATTTACCCGACCAAAATTTTGGTCGGGTTATTTTTTGCTATATCCTATTCACCAAAGACTGTTTCAACCTTTTTTGTGCAGTGCTCGGGTGAATACAAAAAGCTGCTTATATGACTGCTGTCACAATAATACTTTGGCTTTTGAGGGTTATATTTATAGTCAAAGGTATCAATAATAATAAGCTTGATTTTCATTTTGTCAGGAATTATGCTCTTTATGTACACGCTTACCTGCTGACCTGCACACACTCCCTCGTGACTTTCGGCAAGTCCTGCAAGGTTTGGAGCAAGCTCGACAAAAGCTCCGTAATTTTCAACACTGCGCACAATTCCTGCAACAGTTTCGCCTGCACAAAAGTTCTCCGCATTCTGCTCCCACGTTCCGAGCAATTCCTTGTGGCTGAGGCTTATTCGACCGTTTTCTATTGATTTTATCACTGCTTTAATATCCATACCGACAACAAAGCGCTCCCTTGGATGCTCAATACGAGATACCGATATTGTATCAATCGGCATAAGTGCAACTATGCCACAACCTATGTCTGCGAATGCACCGAAATTTTCAAGGTGGGTTATGCAAGCATTTACCACATCACCGCACCTGAGTTTTGAAATATATTCATTATAGCACTTGCGCTGTGCCATTTCCCTTGACAAAAGCGCATAGGGTTCACCATTTTCATCGCTGCAAATATCGGTAACCACAAAGCAGACGGGGCGGTTGACTCTTGAGATAACTGCAATGTCACGCACCGAACCGTCACGTATTCCGATTGCGCCCTCTTCTCTGGGAATTATTCCCTTGATACCTCCGAGGTCAACAATCAGGTTGTGTCCTGAGTCGCATACACACGCACGTGCCTCAAGAATTTTGCCTTCTTTTTTGGCTTCCTTTAACAGCTGCAACGAGCGGATTATATTTATATTTTCCTGAGTCGAAATAAGTTTTCCTTCGGGTAAATATTCTGACATTTTAATTTCCATAGCCTTTCTGCCCACAGTATTCATCTAAGTTTTAACTTAAAATATCCTGACGCCTGATTGTGGGCATATAAGGCGTATCGGAGATTTTGCCCCCTAAAATATAAACTTAAATTAAATTCAGAGAGCGGTACTCAAAGCATAATGTAACTTTTTACACTAATGCTTTGTTATATTTGGTTACACATAAGCATATGAAATTATTGTTTGAGTTATTACTCGAAAAGAACATTTTTACAGATAGAAAATACTGCGCTTTCCGTCATAAATCCGTCTAACTTGCAATTTTGGTCATTTTGTGATATCATATAATTGTGTGTTTTAGAATTAATACTATTCATTAATTTTAACCAGGCAATGATTTTTAAATTTATTTTTCGCTGTACTCGGCTGTGACGACAGTATATTGAAGAATAAATGCCGAATATGCCGATTATTATTGAGGTTTAGTATAAATCTGAAAGGAAAACAAGTTATGAATACTAACAGATTTACCAGAGCACTATGTACTGTTTTGGGAGTTGCCGGTCTTCTTGCTGTCACTGCATTTTCAAGCGGCTGTAACGAAAACAAGCAACCATCAAATGCAAGCGCTGACGAACCTGCTGCAACTTACACTGCAAGCACTGACGACGAGGCAAATCCTGTAGACTTTCTTGAATCCATTGGAATCGATGCGGTTTCACTCGGAATTGAACCAAACGTGTACAATGACACCGCAAACAAGGTCGGATTTCAGCTTGACGCCCCCGACGAGGGCGACACCATTGCAACCATACATACATCTATGGGTGACATAACAATCCGCTTTTTCCCCACTCAGGCGCCAAAGGCTGTTACAAACTTTATTAACCTTGCAAAGGACGGCAAATATGATAATACACTGTTCAACAAGGTAACAAATGATTTTATGATAAACGGCGGATATTGCGGAACAAGCTCCTATGGCTCTCAATTTGAAGATGAGTTTTGCAACAAGCTTTTTAACATCAGGGGCGCAGTTGCAATGTCAAACACAGGATGCGACACAAACGAAAGCGCTTTTTTTATTAACCAAACAAGCGCTGATGCCTTTAAATCGCAGGGCGGATGGACGCATCTTGAAGAGCAATGGAACACACTTAAAACCCAATTTGAAAATTACAAAGACTCAAATCTATTGTCTGCATTTATTGACAAAAACGGCACAAACTGCTATAACACCGACATAGTGTCAAATGAGGTAAAACAGTTATATAACCAAAACGGCGGCAATCCTTATCTTGACGGTGCATACAATGCCGTAGACAGAGGATATACCGTATTTGCACAGGTAATTGACGGAATGGACGTCGTTGACAAAATTGCACTGGTCAAGACAAATGAAGAAGGAATACCTAATGAATCCGTTATAATTGAGTCCGTTGAGATTACTGCCTATTCAGGCAATACCGCTGCAAGCACTGCCAAATAATTAAGGAGAATTTTATGAATGAGCTGCCTATTGTTGCAATAATGTATGACTTTGACCGTACTCTTTGTACAAAGGATATGCAGGATTATAGCTTTATTCCAAGCCTCGGTATGACCGAAAACGAGTTTTGGCAATATGCAAATTTACTCGGCAGGAATGAACATATGGACTCAATCCTCGCGTATATGTATGCTATGGTCAAAATTTCCAAGGACAAAAATCTTCCGCTCCTTAGGCAAAACCTCGTTGATATGGGTAAAAATGTTGAGCTTTTTGACGGTGTTGAGGATTGGTTTGAGCGCATTACCGAATTTGGCAAACAATACGGTATGCAGGTTGAACACTATGTTATATCGTCGGGAATGAAAGAAATTATTGAGGGCACATCAATCAGCAAATTCTTTAAAAGTATATTCGCCTGTGAATTTCTATATGACGATAGCGGAAACGGTGTGTGGCCCAAAACAGATGTAAACTATACCAACAAAACACAGTTTGTGTACAGAATTAACAAGGGCGTGCTTGACATTGCCAACGACATTGACCTTAACCGTTCTATGCCTGATGACAGCAAAAGAGTTCCGTTTTGCAATATGATTTATATTGGCGACGGCTTATCCGACGTTCCTTGTATGAAGATGATGAAAGCCTACGGAGGGTACTCAATCGCAGTTTATCAAAACAAAGACAGCAAGGTTGAGGAACTTCTTAAAAGCGACAGAGTTGACTTTATTTATCCCGCCGACTACAGAATTGATACGGGACTTGACATTACCGTAAAAAACATCATTAAAAAAATGGCGGTAAGCGACGCGCTGTATGACGAAAATCAAATGCAAAAAAAGTTAATAATCGACTGATAAATGCCGACCTTAAAAATTAGGGTCGGCTTTTTTACATTATAGTAATTGCTCGAAAACGGTCGGGCGGAGAAGTGTAGATACTATCAAGCTGTCTGCTCGAATTGTGGGCGGCATCATGCCGCCGTCACGTTGCTTTTTAATTTTTGTTGCAATATTGCGCTTTATGAAATATAATAGACTCATACTGATATAGAATAAAAACAATCACTTTAATTTATATTTAAGGGGAAAATTATGAATGAATTTCAAAAAGTAATTTTAGAAATAAAAAAGGTCATTAACGGCAAAGACAGAGCTATTATTAATTCTCTTTTGGCAATTATAGCGGAGGGTAACATTTTGATTGAGGACATTCCGGGAGTGGGCAAAACCACAATGGCTGTTGCATTTTCAAAAGCATTGGGACTTGACTACAAGCGCATTCAGTTTACCCCGGATACTCTCCCCCTCTGATGTTACGGGATTTTCCGTATATCACAAGGAAAGCGGAAAAATGATATTCAACAAAGGCGCGATATTCTGCAATCTTTTCCTTGCGGACGAGCTGAATCGTACCTCAAGCCGCACCCAATCCGCTTTGTTAGAGGCAATGGAGGAACATCAGGTGACTATTGACGGAAAATCGTTTAAGTTGGAAAAGCCTTTCTCTGTAATTGCAACTCAAAATCCGACAGGCGCATCAGGCACTCAGCTTTTGCCTGACTCGCAGGTTGACAGGTTTATGATTAGAATTTCAATGGGCTATCCCGACAAGGATGCCGAATGTAAAATGATTTTAAACAGAAGCACGTCTAACCCTATTGACAACGTAAAATGTGTGGTAACAAAAGAAGAACTTGCCGGAATGCAGTCAAAGGCAAAGCAAGTCTATGTTCACAATGAAATGGCTGAATATATTGTAGCGCTGATTAGACGCACAAGAACACACGGCCTCGTGTCGAGGGGTGCAAGTCCGAGAGCCGCTTTGTCGCTTACCGATATGGCAAAGGCTCTTGCATTTGCCGACGACCGTGACTATATCGTGCCGAGGGATGTTGAAAACGTATTTATCAGCACGCTGAATCATCGTATTATTCTGAGCTCAGAAGCAACAGCACGCAATTTAAACACCGAAGACATATTAAATGACATTTTAAAGACAACAAAACAGCCGAGGATTTGACAGATGATTAAAAATATTATTGTCTACCTATCTATTCTTTTGGCGGCATTTGTTTTCAGCATATTTTATTATGCGTGGTTTTCGTGGTATCTGCTGCTCTGCATTTTGTGCTTACCTGTATTGTCTGTACTTGTAAGCCTGCCGTTTATGATTATTACAGCATCAAACGGACTAAATCTTACTTTTGCAGGTGTTGCCGACAATACCGAGGAATGCCGCATAGCAGTTTGCGGCAAAAAGCACAACACTGTTGTGTGTCCACTTATAAGAATTAAAATAAAAGCATACAACGCTTTTGCAAATACAAACTACAAGGGCACATTAAGCTATGCAGGCAAATTTTCGGGTCAAATTCTACTAAGCCACAAAAATCTTTGCCAACACTGCGGCAGGGTAATTGTAAATGCCAAAAGCTGTAGAGTTTACGATTTGATGGGAATATTTTTTATCCCGATAAAGACAAATAAACAGTTTTCGTTTAATGTTATGCCCAAAAACAACACCGACGTTACCATTCCGCAATTTGATGAAAAATCAGTAATCGGCTACAAGCCCAAAAGCGGCGGCATTGCCGATTTTTATGAGCTTGCGGAGTATCAACCCGGTGACAGCATACGGTCAATTCACTGGAAACTGTCATCAAAGCTTGACCAGACTATTGTTCGCAAACCATATGAGCCTGTTTACAGTCAGCCTGCAATCAGGCTGGAGCTTACCGACAACTGCGCAGAAAACGACAAAATTCTCGCCGAATTTATGTTTGCTTGTCTTGCCCTTTTGGACAGAGGAAGAAGTTTTTATGTTATGTGCCGCAAGACAAACGGCATTTCGCACATCAAAAGCAAGCGTGATGTTATGGGCTTTATTGACGCGCTTTATCGCGGTGATGTTTACAATAAAGCTGCACCCGATGAAAGTGAGCTTGCAGTATATACTGTCGGTTTTGAGGGGGTGTACTCCTGATGAAAAATATTGTCACATATGCTGTCAATCTGCTTTTGTGTATGCTGCTGATAATCGGCATTTTCAGTTGTCTTATATCGTCATTTGAAATCAACGCAAATATATTTGTAATTACTGTGTGCACTGCATTATTCTGCTGTGTTTACGGGTTACTTTCAGTATTTGTCAAAAAGCAAAAGAAATTTTTTGTAAGCTTGTGCGTGTTGGCTTTGGTGTTTGCGTTAATAATGATTTTATCTCTGGGTAATTTTCTTGCTGAGCTCAGCTATGTATTAACAAAATTATTCTCAAAATATTCAGTATATATGCCTGTGGCGGATTCAATAACAATCGGCACAAAAAGTGCGACAAACGCAACTGCGTTTTTTGTATTTTTATCAGCGGTTTTCAGCGGCTTGTTTACAGTGAGCCTTATAAGATACCACAAGATTTTTATTATCATTCCGCTTTCTGTACTCAGCCTTATTCCCTGCTTTTTACTTGTAAATACATTGCCCAATCTGAGCGCGCTTATTTTGGTTATTACAATCCTGCTTACATTGTATATCACATCTGCTTTGCGCCGTCACAACGAAAAGCAAAGCGGAGCGGCAACACTGATTGCAGCAATTATTACGGGAATTTTACTGATGATTATACTTATGCTTAACCCTGTTAAGGATTACAAACGATTTGAGTGGCAGGAAACTCTGCTTAAAAGCCTGCCGAATATATCAATGAATCGTGACGGACAAATCGGTGCAGACATACCGTCCGAGCTTGAAAAGGAACAGGATTTAAACAATGTTCAAAGCACCGTCAGAACTCACGATAAGGTTATGGAGGTAAGCGCTGATAACGAAAGCGGTCTGCTTTATCTCAAGGGTGTTGCCTATGCAAATTATAACAATAATAAGTGGCAGATACTCACTGACTCACAGCTTAAACTCTATCCGCAAAGCATCAACGCGTTTACAATTACTCAAAGCATACTAAGCAATACTGAATATTTGTCAAAGGTCAGCATAAAAACCGTTGGCGGCGAACCTGTTTTATATACCCCAATGTATATCACCGATACTTCTGATAATATGGATATTATAGGCGATGTATGCATAAGCAATGACAGTAAACAAAAATCGTATGAGTTTATGCATAATAAAAATACAAACAGCTTGTATGGACTGCACTTGGTCAGTTCTCAAAGCTATGTTGATTTCGTCTATGACAACTATCTTCAGATTCCCAACAGAACTATGACTGACTTGTACAGCATAGCATTAAAAAACGACCTTACAGATATTGATAAAAAAGAAATTCCAAATGCTGTCAAAAATTTTGTTTCGTCAAGAGCCGCTTATTCGCTTGATGTGGACACTCTGCCAAACGACAAGGATTTTCCTGTTTGGTTTCTTAATGAATGTGACACAGGCTACTGTGTTCACTACGCAACTGCCGCCACGCTTATGTTGCGTACCCTCGGTGTGCCTGCAAGATACGTCACCGGTTACTATGCATATCTTAATGAAGAAGGCACTGTATCCGTAAGTTCTGACAATGCTCACGCCTGGGTAGAGTATTTTGATGACGATATCGGCTGGGTTACGTTGGAATGCACTCCGTCATCATTTTTAAACGAGCAAATTCCGTCCGCAACCGAACGTCAAACGATTGCACCAAGCACACAAAGTCCAACAACTGTCACTCAAGCGTCGACCTCGCCAAATAATAACGGCAAAAGCAAAAACACCTCATCATCAATAGCCATTATCGGCGTAGCTTTGATTTGTTTACTTATAGCTTTATCCATTGCATTAATTTTCATTAGAAGAAATTTAATTTTGAATAAAAGCAAAAATCGGCTTCAAAATGCAACCAACAATCAAACGGTGATAATTCTTTATCGCAAACTTATGAGGTTGTCAGATCACTCTCATCTTGTGATTGACGACGACATTACAAGGATTTGCAACAAAGCTAAATTCAGTCATCATATTATCACAGATGAAGAGGTACAGACGGTTAGAAAGTATGCTGAAAATTCTTTTTCGGAATTTTCAAATAACCTTTCCCCTATCAAAAAACTCTATTTCAAAATTATAGCTGTTTTGTAAACTTTTAGATCCCACACTTTTTGTGTGGGATTTTAATGTAAGGCTGTGCAAAATTACATCTAATTTACATTTTACATGGCCGCAAATGCAGGTTACCGGAATTTAGTTTATTTTTTAGCTGACTTGTGATAGAATTAATTTATCAAAGCGGAGGTCAGACGAATGTATAAAATTACTATAAAACAAATTGACGAAAATGAAAATGAAGAAATCGTTATACGCTGTCACGAGATTGATGAAGAGGTTATGGCGCTTGTTGATAAGCTAAAAAAGAATCAAAACATCTTGCTCGGCAGTAAGAACAACGAGGTTTTCAGGCTTAATCTTAAGGATATATTCTATATTGAGTCTGTTGACAACAAGACTTTCATATGTCTGAAAGAAAGCGTATATGATTCAAAGCTAAAGTTGTATGAGATTGAAAATCTGTTGCAAAATACAAACTTTTTCAGATGTTCTAAAGCTATGATTTTGAATATTGCAAAAATACGTTCGGTATCACCGTCGCTGAACGGCAGATTTGAAGCAAAGCTCAGTAACGGAGAAACGGTAATCATTTCTCGGCAATATGTGCCGCAGCTAAAGAGAAAACTTGGAATGTGAGGTGCTTAAAATGAAGGACGCAATAAAAATGGTCGTTACACACTTTTTTGTAATCAGCGTTGCAATGCTGTTTTTTACAAGTGTCGGTAATCTTTTAGAAGGAGTTACAGCTCTGCCGATTGCATACCCGTTTCAGGTTATGATAACAGGTATATTGACCGCTGTTCCCTCTCTCTTGTTCTATTTTAGAAATGAACCCACCAAAAAACAATTTTACCTTAGATTTTTCATTCACTTCTGCATAATAGAAGCTATTGTTATGACCGAGGGCGCACTTGTTGGATGGTATAGCGATATTTTAAATGCAGTAATAGTTTTTGTAATTGTTATGCTTGTGTATGCTATTGTTCTTCTGTATTCACATTTTGTAGATTCGGACACGGCAAACAACATCAACAATGCACTCAATCGTTTTCATGATGAAAATGAAGATTAGCCTTAATGCATTTTACATTAGAAATAAGACACCTTACACGTTGCTTGTTACAGCTTAGTGCAAAGTGTCTTTTATTATGCTTTATAATGTGATAAAATGCATTTGCAAAGGAGGAAAGGCAATGGCAAATATAATTGAAGTTAAAAATCTTGTTAAAAACTACGGAGATGTAAATGCAGTAAAGGATATCTCGTTTGAAGTTGAAGAAGGTTCGTTTTTTGCATTTCTCGGAATTAACGGTGCGGGAAAATCGACAACCATCAATATTCTCTGCACTGTAATTGAGAAAACCTATGGCAAGGTGATTATCGGAGGATATGACCTCGATAAGCAAAAGGAAAAGATTAGAGATTTGATAGGAATTGTGTTTCAGGGAACGGTACTCGACAAGCAGTTGACAGTAAAAGAAAATCTTACAAGCCGTGCAGCGTTCTATGGATTTTCAAAAAGTGAAATAAACAAAAGAATTAAAGAGCTTGAAAAGACCTTTGACCTGACAGAAATTATGTCAAGACGTTACGGCAAGCTCAGCGGCGGTCAGCGCAGACGTGTTGATGTGGCAAGAGCACTGATAAACAAACCGAGAATACTGTTCCTTGACGAGCCGACAACAGGACTTGACCCCAAGACAAGAATGCAGGTATGGCAAATCATTCACAACCTGAGAAAAGAAACAGGACTTACGGTATTCCTCACCACTCATTATATGGAGGAAACAATCGACTGCGACAATGTTGTGATAATCGATTCCGGCAAAATTGTTGCAAACGACTCACCTTATAATCTAAAGAAGAACTACTCACATAACAGCCTTATTTGGTACACTCAAAAAAGCAATACTGCTGAAAAAATGCTTATGAGTGAAGAGGCTGAATTTGAATACATCGGTGACGCATACAAAATCAAAGTAAAAGATTGTCAAAAGGCAGTCAATTTACTTGAAAAACACAAAAACATTGACGACTTTGAAGTAATCAAAGGAAATATGGACGATGTATTTCTTAATGTAACAGGAAAAAGGCTGGGTGACTGATATGGGATTTTCAAAAGCATTATGCGCATACAAGGGTATGACTGCAAGAAATATTAAAGTATATCTAAAGGACAGAATGACTATTATTATGTCGATGATGACTCAGATTATCGTACTGGGACTTTATCTGCTGTTTTTAAAGCAAAACTATGTTGATGCAGTAACACAGGGGCTTGGCGAGCTTTCCAAACTTGTAACAGACAGGGACATTCAAGCGCTTGTAAACTCATGGCTTATAGCAGGCGTAATCGGTACATCAGTTGTTACCGTTGCACTCAACTCATTGTCGGTTATGGTAAGCGACAAGCATGAAAAAATCGACTTTGACTACAATGCAACTCCAATGCGAGGCAGTACGGTAGTGTTGTCGTACTTTACCGGTGCAGTAGTCAACACATTTTTTATCAGTGCACTTTTGCTGACAGCAGGATTTGTATTCATCAGACTTACAGGCGGCTTTATATACAGCATTACAGATATTTTGCAAATTTACGGGCTTGTAGCGCTCGGCTCGGTTTCGGCAACATTGATTTTAATGTTTATTGCATCATTCTTCAAAAAGAACTCTACATTAAGCTCATTCGGCGTGCTTGTATCAGCCGCAATCGGATTTATTATCGGCGCTTACATTCCTGTGTCACAGTTTGGTGAATCGGTACAAACAATAGTAAATCTTGTGCCCGGATCACAGATTGCAGGAATGATGAGAAATGTGCTGATGACGCCTGCAATTAATAACATCAATGACATTTTGGGCGGCGTTGACAACGGATTATTCGCTGAAGGAATTGACAACACATTTGCGCTGAACTTAAATATATTTGGTGAAGAAGTCGGAATACCGTTTATGATGATATTCTCGGTTGCCGCAATCATCTTGTTCCTCGTTTTGAATCTTGTATCGTTTAAATTAACTTCAAAACGCAAGCAGTAAATAATGGACGACTTGATTGTAACACCACTTCTTTTATCGACCGTTTGAAATCAATTTTCTAAAACGCAAAAAATAAAACCACCGTAAAACGGTGGTTTTGTCTTTGCAAAATTATTTAATCAAGCTTCAGCAATAACCTCAACCTCAACAAGTACATCCTTAGGAAGCTGTTTTACCGCAACACAGCTTCTGGCAGGCTTTTCTGTAAAATACTTGCCGTATACTGCGTTAAACGCTGCAAAATCCTCCATATTTTTGAGAAAGCATACAGTCTTTACAGCCTTTTCGAGTGAACTGCCTGCTTCTTCAAGAACATTCTTAAGGTTTGTGCAAACCTGTTCGGTCTGCTCCTCAATAGTTACAGCCTCAACATTGCCGCTTTCAGGATTAATTGCAATCTGCCCCGAGGTAAATACAAGTCCGTTTACTTTAACAGCCTGTGAATACGGACCAATAGCGTCGGGAGCGTTTTTAGTATATATCTTTTCCATCTGTAATTCCTCCAAAAAATAATATGTATTAAACTAACTTAAAACCTGCTTCTTCAATAGCGTTAGTAATCTCTTTAACGTGGTCAAAGTTTCTTGTTTCCATCACAATGCGCAGGTAACAACCTGTTACATCAGAGCCCTCGCTTGCTCTTTCGTGATGAATCGAAATTACATTTCCGCCCTTGTCAGCAATAATTTTGGATATTGCAAGCAACTGTCCCGGCTTATCCTGAAGCTCAATACAAACAGTTTGCTGTCTGCCTGACATAAGCAAACCTCTTTTGATGACCCTGTTGAGGATTGTAACATCAATATTACCGCCTGACACTACGCATACAACCTTTTTGCCCTTTACAGGGAGCTTGTTGAACATAACAGCCGCCAACGGAGCAGCACCTGCACCCTCAGCAATCATCTTCTGCGACTCAATAAGCTTTAGTATTGCAGATGAAATTTCATCATCAGAAACAGTAACGATTTCATCAACATATTGTTTTACATAATCAAAGGTATGCTCACCCGGCTCCTTAACCTGAATACCATCGGCTACAGTTGAAACCTTATCAAGGCGAACAGGCTCGTCGTTTTTGATTGACTCATACATTGAAGGTGCACCGTCAGCCTGAACACCATAAACCTTGATGTTTGGATTAAGACTTTTTATTGCACAGGCAACACCTGAAATGAGTCCGCCGCCGCCGATTGCACATACAACAGCGTCAACATCGGGCATTTCATTCATAATTTCAATACCTATTGTTCCCTGACCTGCAATTACATTTTCATCATCAAACGGATGAATGAATGTGTAGTTCTTTTCATCACGCAGTCTAAGCGCCTCATTGTATGCATCATCATAAACACCCGGCACCATACAAACCTCAGCACCGTAGTTCTTGGTAGCCTCAACCTTTGAGATTGGAGCACCGTCAGGCAAGCAAATGAGTGACTTTATGCCGTATTTTGTAGCGGCAAGAGCAACACCCTGAGCGTGGTTGCCGGCAGAACAGGCAATAACGCCTCTTTGCTTTTCTTCGTCTGTCAGCTGAGAAATTTTGTAGCCCGATCCTCTTACCTTAAATGAACCTGTAATCTGCAAATTTTCAGGCTTGAGATAAACATCGCAGTCATCACAGATGCCTGCGGCATGAACGAGATTAGTCGGTCTTATAACATCCTTTAAAACATAAGACGCATGATATATCTTATCCAGTGTAAGCATAACCATCTTCCTTTTCTATAGCACTTTTATTATTTTAATACAATAGGGCGATAAAATCAAGTATTTTATAATCATCACCATTTTAAAAGCAGACATAGAGATGCAGAGTTTGTCTGCATCTCCAAAACATTTATTTTTTATGGCAGTCACCGCTCAGCGGACAGTTTGCACAACCGCAGCCGCACGTTGACTTGCCGTTTTTCCTTTTTCTTATCATACCTATAACAACGGCGGCAATTATGGCAAGAACTATCAAGCCTACAATAATTGTACCGATATTATTTGTAATCCATTCTATCATTTTGTTCCTCTTTTCATTTTGATATCGCAAAAAATCAATACCAATTAATTCTCTGTCGGCGCAAAGCCGTTCATTACATTCGTCTTAAGCCTTTGTTCCCAACCTGTCAGCCTCTTTGTAAGGCTTTAAAAGCATATAAATAAAGAATGCAAGAACCGCAAGCGAAGCAATAACGCCCATAATATTCAGACTGCCTGTAAAAATCGAACCAAACTGGAATATCATCAGTGATACTGCATACGCGAAAACACACTGATAAGCGATTGCAAAAGAGGTCCATTTTGCAGAATTCATTTCTCTTCTGATTGCGCCCATAGCGGCAAAGCAAGGTGCACAAAGCAGATTAAAGATGAGGAATGAATATCCTGCAAGCGGGGTCATACCTTCAAAGTCGATTACACCAAATACACCGACAATTTCTTCCTTGGCAACAAGACCCATAATTGTTGCCACCGCCGCATTTGCATCGCCAAAACCGAGCGGAGCAAAAATCCAGCAAATTGCGTTACCTATCATACCCATCACGCTGTTTGAAAGCTCCATATCAAGGCTAAAGCCAAACACACCGTCTATTACTCCAAAATGTGAACCTGCCCAGATTATAATGGAGGCGAGCAAAATAATTGTTCCTGCCTTCTTGATAAACGACCAGCCGCGCTCCCACATTGAACGCAGAACATTGCTTACTGTCGGCAGATGATATGTCGGAAGTTCCATTACAAAAGGTGCAGGTTCGCCTGCGAACATCTTGGTTTTCTTGAGCATAATACCCGAAACAACTATTGCGGCAATTCCTGCAAAATATGCACTTGGAGCTACCCACCATGCACCTCCGAATAATGAGGTTGCAATAAGCGAAATTATCGGCAGCTTTGCTCCGCAGGGAATAAATGTTGTTGTAATTATTGTCATCTTGCGATCACGATCATTTTCGATTGTTCGTGAAGCCATAATGCCGGGCACACCACAACCTGAACCGACAAGCATTGGAATAAACGACTTGCCCGACAAACCGAATTTGCGGAAAATTCTGTCCATAACAAAGGCTATACGAGCCATATATCCGCAACTCTCAAGGAATGCAAGGAAGATAAACAGAACAAGCAACTGAGGTACAAATCCCAAAACCGAACCTACGCCGCCTATGATACCGTCAACAATAAGACTGTGAAGCCAGTCAGCGCAGTTTATGCTTGAAAGTGCATTATCAGCGAGTACGGGAATACCGGGTACCCATATTCCGTAGTTTTCGGGAGCAGGAACATCATCAGCTCCCATTACTTCATCCACCTGAGCACTAAGATCTACACCTACCTCTGCCATAGCGTCACCGTATGAGCTGAAAGCCTCGTCGAATGCGGCATAATCACCGTCTTGTACTGCCGCAAGAATCTCATCTGCACCTGTAGCACCTTTATCAACAGCAGTATGTACTTCTTTTTCAAACTCATCAGTAAACAAATTTGTTTCGGCATATGCATTGGTTGCATCTTCATACTCACTTTGTCCGATACCAAACAAGTGCCAGCCGTCACCAAACACACCGTCATTTGCCCAATCGGTAAAAACTGTACCCACAGTTGTGACCGACACATAATAAACAATGCACATAATAAGTGCAAATATCGGCAGTGCCAAAAAACGGTTTGTTACCACCTTGTCAATCTTGTCCGAGGTTGAAAGTCTGCCGCTTCCCCTTTTTTTGTAGCAGCCCTTTATGATAGACGCTATGTAAATATATCTTTCGTTTGTGATTATGCTTTCTGCGTCATCATCAAGCTCTGTCTCTGCCGCCGCTATATCCTTTTCAATATGGTCTAATTTGTTCTGCGCGATGTTTAGCTTTTCAAGCACCTTTTCATCACGCTCAAAGATTTTGATAGCATACCAGCGCTGCTGCTCCTCCGGCATATCGTGAACAGCCGCCTCCTCTATATGAGCAATAGCGTGCTCAACTGCACCGCTAAAGCTGTGCATAGGAACAGTTTTACCCGACTTTGCCACTTCAACAGATATTTCGGCAGCCTCAATAATTCCTGAGGACTTTAACGCAGAAATCTCAACGACCTTACAGCCCAGTTGCCTTGAAAGCTCCTCCACGTTAATTTTGTCACCGTTCTTGCGCACAACATCCATCATATTTATCGCTACAACAACAGGGATACCAAGCTCTGTAAGCTGCGTTGTAAGATACAGGTTTCTTTCAAGATTTGTTCCGTCAACAATATTGAGAATTGCGTCAGGCCGCTCATCTATAAGATAGTTTCGAGCAACAACCTCCTCAAGAGTATACGGTGAAAGCGAATAAATACCCGGCAAATCAACAATAGTCACATCACTGTGTTTTTTCAGCTTTCCCTCTTTCTTTTCAACGGTAACACCGGGCCAGTTACCCACAAATTGGTTTGAACCGGTGAGCGCATTAAACAATGTTGTTTTTCCGCAGTTTGGATTTCCTGCAAGAGCAATTTTAATGTCCATATCCAATATCCTTTCTTCAATTAGCAACTGCTAACCGCCATTTTTTAATATAGGCACTTTACTGTCATACTAATCGTCATTTATCCGGGTTAGCATAAAAGTAAAAGCGCCCCGCTTTATTCAACTTCAATCATTTCGGCGTCAGCTTTTCTAAGAGAAAGCTCATAGCCCCTGACGGTAACCTCAATCGGATCTCCGAGCGGCGCTACTTTTCTTATAGAAATCTCAACGCCCTTTGTGATACCCATATCCATAATTCTGCGCTTTACCGCACCCTGACCGTGAATTTTGACTACCTTGACGGTTTCGCCTATTTTAACCTGCTTTAGCGTATTCATACTTGACCTCCTGATAAATAAATATTAAACCATAATTTTCCTTGCCATTTCTTCGCTGACAGCAACTCTGGCTTCTTTGACTTTAACAATAACATTTCCGCTCAGCATAGAAATTATTGTAACCTCTCCCCCTGCAACAAATCCAAGGTTTTCGAGATGCTTTTTAGTTTCGGGATTACCCCCGATCTTTTTTATTATATTGGTTTCTCCTACTGATGCAAAAATCAACGGAATCATATTGACCATTCTCCAAAACATTAATCCGATATCAGGTTAGCCACCGCTAACAAGATATTGCAAATATAAGTTAGTTTTTGCTAACCTTGTTCATTATACAGTATTTTCAAAAATCTGTCAATAGAGTTTATGCTAAAAATAATACAAATATGAATTTTGTTACTTTTTATTAACATAAGCATTTTGTTACGTAATCATTTTGTGTAAATTCATTTCTTATGCACTCAAAAACGAGCCAAAACGATTGATTTTTCACCTAAAATATGATACTATGTGACTATTAAAGGAGTGTACACTATGCAATTAAAAGAATCCGGTGAGATGTACCTTGAAACTATATATGTTCTAAGTCAAAAAAGCAGTTATGTAAGAGCTATTGACGTTGGTGAAAAAATGGGCTATTCCAAACCGAGCGTAAGCAGGGCTGTTGGGCTTCTAAAGGAAGGCGGCTACATCACTGTAGGTACTGACGGTTCGCTTAATCTCACTGCTCTCGGCAAAGAAATTGCATCCAAGACCTATGAACGCCACACTGTTTTGACTAAGCTGTTTACAAAGCTTGGCGTAAGCCTTGATACAGCCGCTGCCGATGCGTGCAAAATTGAGCATGTAATCAGCGACGAAACCTTTGTTGCGCTAAAGGAGCATCTAAACAGCTTAAAATAAAATATAATTTGAAATTTTTATTCAAATTCTATGTATTCGCTCTGTAATTTGTCTTTGCACATTAACGTAAAGTGTCAAACTAAAATAGCGTCACATATCATCAGGCACAATAAGCAAATTATATTAAAATCACAAATAAATTAAGGATAGCAGTCCGTGTTGAATTGCTATCCTTTTGTTATATGCTGATACCGATATATCTTATAATCGTTGTGCCATTTCCGCAATTAAAGCCTTTCCCACATCAACAAGGGCGCATTAATCTTAACAAAATACTGCTTTCAGACATAATATATAACGAGCCATTATAACTGCTCATAAATTTGAAAGGAGAATGGAATTGGAGATAAAAGATATTATTGCTGAACAATACGGAATACCAAAGTTTCCCGAAAAAACTCCCGATGCAATGGCATTTGTGCCCTTTCAACAGTACAATTCGCCAACCTACACCCCAAACCAGGGACTCGAATCAGGAACAATGTTCCCCTCGCTCAACAAGCCGTTCTACGGAAGCAAGTGTGGTGGAAACGGTGACTGACAGAGAAATTTTGCTCAAAAAAATATCCGCTTATCAGTTTGCAGCCCTCGATTTACAGCTATTTTTAAACACTCATCCTAACGACAAAAAAGTGCTGGAAAAGATGAAAGAATATCGTGATAAATCTATTCCTTTTATTGAAGAATACGAAAAAAAATACGGACCGCTTACCAAAAATATGACAAGCACAAACAACTGGCGCTGGATAAAAGGCCCGTGGCCGTGGGAAAGCGAGGCTGAAAATTAATGTTTGTATACGAAAAAAAATTACAGTACCCTGTAAATATAAAACAAACCAACCCTAAGCTCGCCAAAATAATCATCACACAATACGGTGGACCAGACGGAGAACTTGGCGCATCACTCAGATACCTTAGTCAAAGATTCACAATGCCTCTGCCGGAGCTTAAAGGAACACTTACCGATATAGGTTCAGAAGTGCCTTGGTTGGAAAATTTTTCATTATATTGGTCAATTTCAGCCTTACCGCAGAGAATTTTCACTCTCCACTTGTCGGGAATGAATTTCAGATGAATGTCAAGCTCACGATTTTTGCTGACTACGATTTTATCTACTATATTGCGGTAGAATGTATCGCTCCACTCTTCGCCTGTGATGATTGAATTTACATAAGCTTTAATTTCACTGATTATTTTTTCCTTGTCCGCAAACATACTGCTGTGGGCTTTTTCTTTTTGCAGTTTTTCGGATATTTTTTCGTATTCTGTTTTTAGGCGTTCACAGGCTTTGCGGTAATCCGAGGTTTCAATATCACCCGACAGGCACATATCAAGAAGCTTTTGCTTTTTGTTTTCTATCTTTTCAAGCTCGTTTTCAAAATAAGTTATGTTGTCTTTCTCTTTATCGGATTTCAGAACATCGGACACGATTTGCAGTACGCTTTCTAAAATTTTATTTCTATCTTTCAAAACATCTGAAATAATATGTTGCAGGATTGAACGAATGTCTTTTTCATTTATTGAAACATTTGAACAGCCAACCTTTTCATTATTTTTGTTAGTTCGCTCCTTGCCGTACTTCTGATTCTGAATACATACCCAGCTTTCATTCTGATTCCCATTTGATGAAGTCTTTTTGCGGTGGATAAAGGTTGAACAGCACTCTGCACAGATTATTTTACCGGACAGAGCGTATCTGTTTGCAAATCCGTTTTTTACTGTCTGAAGATTTTTTCTGCGTTTAAGCTCTCTTTGCGTTTCTTCAAACATTTCTCTTGATATAATCGGCTCGTGATGATTACGGATTGTCACATACTCAATCTCACCCTTGTTGTACTTTTTGTTGTGCGACAGATAATCGGGCGTGTAGGTTTTCTGCTGAATCAAATCACCACAGTACTTTTCATTTTTAAGGATTCGAAGGATTACCGTGTACGACCAATCTTTCATATAGGTTGAGGTTTTGATTCCTGCATCTTTAAGCTCCTTTGCTATAATGTGGGTACCCTTTCCTTCATCCAGAAATTTGTGATAGATTAATTTGACGGTTTCAGCTCCCTCTTGATTTATGTACAGCTTTCCGTCTCGGACATCGTAACCCAGCATATCTCTGCCGAACACAACGCCCTGCTCCATCATTCTGCGCTGCCCCCACTTTACTCGGTCAGAGGTTTTTCGGCTCTCCTCCTGAGCGATTGAGGACATAATCGTCAGGCGAAGTTCTGCGTCAGCGTCAAGCGTATTTATATTGTCATTCATAAATATTACACCTATGCCGTAGCTTTTCAGCTCTCTTGTGTAACCAATGCTGTCAAGAGTGTTTCGAGCAAATCGGCTGATTTCCTTTGTGATAATCAAATCAAACTTTTTTGCTTTTGCATCTTCTATCATTCGGTTGAAAGAGGCTCGATTTTTTGTGCTCGTTCCGCTGATTCCCTCGTCAACATAAATTTCGTAAAGTTCCCACAACGGATTGCGTTTTATATATTCATTAAAATATCTCTGTTGGCTTTCAAGTGAATTTGTCTGATCAAGATTATCGGTTGACACACGACAGTAAGCTGCAACCTTTTTGACTCTGCTTTCAGCGTTGCTAAACGTTTTAATACCCCCTTTGCAACACAAGTATAATATTAATTTCCTTTATTTTAATCTTTTAATTTCTCTGTACATTTCTCATACTGATTTTGAGTAAGATAACCTCGTTCCTGTAGTACAAGGAAGATTGATTTTTTAACTTCGTTTTCAAATTTTTTACTGACATCTTTTTGCTCTGCATTTTCATTTTGGTTTTCAAAGATGATTTTTGTTTTCACCTTAAACACCTCAATAAAAATTATGCAGTTACAGATTGTCTGTATTCTATTATTTTTCTCTGTTGAATCAATTATTACAGTAACATAATATTACTCATTCATCGTACTTTTAGATAATTGACTTGTTATTGCATATTTGCTATCATATACTTACTATAAATCACACTATGAATGAATATGTAAAAAATTTGGAGTAGAATGTGAAGAAAAAGATTTTTGGTTTTATTAAACAGGAGTCCGTGCTTATTGTTGCCTGTGTACTTGCTATAATCTCGACTTTTTTTATAACGCCTGACACACAATATTTTGAGTATATCGATTTTAGAACGCTTGGAATACTTTTTTCTTTGATGGCGTTGATTGCAGGTTTTCAGAATATGGGCATATTTGAAGATATATCACGAAAGCTACTAAACAAAGTAAAAAATATTCGCTAGCTTGTGGTAGTGCTTACTCTGCTTTGCTTCTTTTTCAGTATGATAATTACCAATGATGTAGCACTGATAACCTTTGTCCCGTTTACCATTATACTGTTTGAAATACTCGGACAGGATGAAGAGAAAAAATTGCTTATTCCTGTGGTAATTTTGCAAACCATTGCGGCTAATCTGGGAAGTATGCTTACACCTATCGGCAATCCGCAGAATTTGTATCTGTACGGAAAATCGGGTATGACTTTTTTAGATTTCATTTTCTTGATGTTGCCTTATACAGTCGTTTCACTGGCAATGCTTTTAGTCAGCAGTTTCACCATAGGCACTATCAAAAACAAGAATATCATCGTAAACCTCAACCAAAATAGCAAAAATAAAAACATCTGCAAGATAATAATGTATGTTGGACTGTTTTGCATCTGTATTCTTGCAGTATTGCGTGTTATAAGTGTAATCATTGCATTTGCGGTTACACTTTGTGTAGTTGCAATTTTCGACAGAAAAATACTAAAAAAAGTAGACTATTCATTACTGCTCACATTTGTAGGGTTCTTTATATTTATTGGAAATATGGGAAGAATACCAATGTTTTCATCACTATTGCAAAAAATCATCTCAGGCAATGAGGTTATTACTGCTGTGCTTACCTCTCAGGTTGTGAGCAATGTTCCGTCAGCTCTGCTTTTGTCAAATTTCACTGATAACCTACCTGCTTTGATTATCGGCACTAACATAGGCGGCTTAGGTACTTTGATTGCATCTATGGCAAGCTTGATTTCATACAAATTCATAGTGCAAAAGAAAAATATATCTACCGGTAAGTATGTCTTGTACTTTACCATTGCTAATATCATTTTTCTTGTTGTATTAATGTTGCTGTATGTTATTATTAAGTAGATATGTAGCGATGAAAAAATAGATTAAAATCCAATAAAATAAAAGCAACCCTCAATCAACTTTTACATTCTGATTGAGGGTTGTTTTATGTATGATACAAATTATGATTCTTTATGATTTTTAATTTTCTCAAAACTGTCAAATACAAGCACACCGCATTGCTCAAGTAATTTCGGCGATTGTTGTCCGCCTGAGAACAGCACACAATCCACACCTAACTCAAGAGCTGTATCACAATCGTGAACAGTATCACCGATATAAAGCGTTTGTTCGGGAGCAAGTTTGTGTTCCTTCATATATCGTCCGCCACGCATAGTTTTACTTTCCATTACAATATTTTGTGTACCGAGAATGTCAGCAAAATAATTATCTACCAAAAATTTCTTTGCGTATTTTATGATTTCCTCTGTTCTGAAAGCAGACAATACTGCCTGACGACAGTTTTCTTCGGCAAAGAAACGCAGTAATTCCTTAACGCCTTCGTGTAATCCGATTTTATCGGAAAGCTGATTATACAAAACGCCCCACTCATCATCGAGCATTTGCATATCGTGTTTATTCAGGTCAAAGATTTTACTGTAAAAATTCACAATAGGCGTGTCAATATTATCCCGATAATACTCTAACGTAATTGTAGAATAGCCGTATCTTTCCAATAGGATATTTGTCGCTTCAAAAGCAACAGGCGTGTCGTTAAGAATTGTTCCGTCCCAATCCCAAATAATATTTTTGTATTTCAATTTTTATATTCCTTTCAATCTTCCATAGGCATTTCTTATTACATCACCCGGGAAAAGATGTATTTTTACACTTTCTCATAATCTCATAAATCATAAATGCACCGTTGCCGATATCGTATTTGATATGCTTTACTGTTTTAAAACCACGGTTTTCATAGAATATACAAGCAGGAAGAGAAGCGTCAAGCTCGCAGTAATCGTATGACAAGAAAATCTCTTTTTCCAACTCGTCCATAATACGGCTACCGTAACCTTGCCCCTGAAATTCAGGCAGAACATAAACCCTTGTAATATGATTATCGGTATGACTGCCTGTGCCGATAATCTCGCCGTCCTTTATTAAAACGCTTATTCTGCCTGCTTCAATATCTTTAACTATATTATCAATGCTGTGAAGTCTGCCGAAAAAGTCTACAACAGCCTTTGTATAGTAATCGGGATAAATTTCAGCCTTTGTGTGCTGAACTATATAGCATACTCTTTCCGCTTCATCAGGTGTTGCTTTTCTGTATTGTATGTTCATAAATTAGTTCACCCACCTAAATACTGTCATAAAATCAATTATGGAGCAATGAATTTTAAGTGTTTTATATTATCATTTGCATAATTAGGGGCTGTCGAAATATTCACCGTTTTTCGACAGCCCCTTAAAATTGCTTTATTGTAATTTACAAGCGTTATCATCAAAATAAATCATTTTTTCTCCAGACCATTTTATTCACAACGCCCGTATAGCCTTGGATAATTTTGACAACCTTTGAAGACACATTTTCATCAACGTAGTCAGGTACAGGTATACCGTAATCTCCGTTTTTATTCATCTCGACAGCCGTTTCAACAGCCTGCAACAAACTCTTTTCGTCTATTCCTGCAAGGACAAAACATCCCTTATCAAGTGCTTCGGAACGCTCTGTGCTTGTTCTTATGCAAACCGCAGGGAAAGGATGATTTACACTCGTAAAGAAACTGCTTTCCTCCGGCAATGTGCCGCTGTCAGATACAACAGCAAAAGCATTAATCTGTAATTTATTATAATCGTGAAATCCCATAGGCTCGTGCTGAATAACACGCTTATCAAGCGTAAAGCCCGATTGCTCAATTCTCTTCTTTGAGCGTGGATGACAGGAATACAGTATAGGCATATCGTATTTCTCTGCCAATTTATTAATTGCAGAGAACAAAGAAAGAAAATTCTTTTCGGTATCAATATTTTCTTCTCTGTGTGCAGACAGCAAAATATACTTTTGAGGTGAAAGGTTTAACTTTTCGAGTATATCGGAGGACTCAATTTCATCAAGATTAGAATGGAGAACCTCTGACATAGGCGAACCGGTAACATAAGTTCGCTCTTTTGGCAATCCGCAATCAGCAAGATAACGCCTTGCGTGCTCCGAATAAGCCATATTTACATCAGAAATGATATCAACAATTCGCCTGTTGGTTTCCTCAGGCAAGCACTCGTCCTTACATCTGTTGCCTGCCTCCATATGGAAAATAGGTATATGCAGGCGCTTTGCTCCAATAACAGAAAGGCAGGAATTGGTATCACCGAGCACAAGCACAGCGTCGGGTTTTATCTCTGTCATAAGATTATATGAGGCTGAAATAATGTTGCCCATAGTGTCGCCCAATGTATCTCCGACCGCGTTAAGATACACCTCAGGTTCATCAAGTTTCAGATCACGAAAGAAAATCCCGTTCAGATTGTAGTCATAATTCTGACCTGTGTGAGCAAGGATTACATCAAAATATTTTCTGCACTTTGTGATTACGGCAGAAAGTCGTATAATCTCAGGGCGTGTGCCTACTATTATCAAAAGCTTAAGTTTTCCGTCATTTTTAAATGATATGTTTGAATAATCTGTTTTAATCTGCATTTTTTAAACCTTCTCAAAAAAAGTATCCGGGTGATTAGGATCAAATTGTTCATTTGCCCACATCACAGTAACGAGATCTTCTGTATCAGACAAATTTATGATATTGTGCGTATATCCCGGAAGCATATGCACAGCAGTAATTTTTTCTCCGCTGACTTCATATCTCAGCACTTCATCACTGCCGATTCTGCGTTCTTCAATCAAGCCGTGCCCTGCAACAACAATAAAGAATTCCCATTTTGTATTGTGCCAATGCTGACCTTTTGTTATGCCTGGTTTGGATATATTCACACTAATCTGACCGCAATTCATAGTTTTTATAAGCTCGGTAAAACTACCTCGCTCATCTGTATTCATCTTTAAATCAAAAGCCACCTTATCTTTTGGAAGATAAGAAAGGTAAGTTGAATACAGTTTTTTTGCAAACGAATCATTTGGAATTTCGGGAACAACAAGTGTTGATGTCTGCATTTTAAATAATTCAAGCAATTCGACAATTTTGCCGAGTGTAACGCGATGAGTTTTCGGGACAGCGCAAAAATGACCGCTTTCACACATAACTGCGTTCACGCCGTCAAACTCGCAGTGATGTTCCCTGCCCTCAAGGGCGTCAAGCATTTCATTGACAAGATCATCAATATAAAGCAGTTCAAGCTCTGTTGATTTATCATTAACAGTAATTGGTAAATCATTGGCAATATTATTGCAAAAAGTTGCAACAGCCGAATTGTAATTCGGGCGACACCATTTTCCAAATAAATTAGGGAATCGATACACAAGCACCTTTGCGCCGGTCTGTGAAGAATAATCAAAAAAGAGATTTTCTCCGGCAAGCTTTGATTTGCCGTATTCGCTGTCGGCAAATCTACCGCATAAGGTTGCCTGAATGGAGCTTGAGAGCATAACAGGACATTTGTTATTATTAGATTTTAGAATATTAAGCAATTTATTTGCAAAGTCACAGTTGTCCAGCATAAACTCATCAGTGTTTTTTGGTCTGTTCGCCCCTGCCAGATTGAAAACAAAATCAGCATCTTTGCAAAAAGCACTAAGTAAATTATCGGGAGTATCCTTGTCAAATTCAAATATATTATCTATTTTGAGATTAGGGCGAGTTCGGTCTTTGCCATCACGAATGTTTTTCAGCGCTTCACAAAGATTTTTGCCGACAAACCCCTGCGCCCCGGTTACAAGTATGTTCATTTTTTCTCCTTAGTTTTCCAAAACCATTTTAGAATCATATACCAGTTTAGAAATCAAAACATTTACATCTTCGCTCATAGCATACAAATTACTTTCACTGTCTTTAGTAATCTTTTCAGGCCACTCTCCTGAATGATCAACTAAATAGACATTAATTTCTTCATTATCAATTTTTAACTTACCTAATTTTGAACCGGTGCTTGACTTTCCAAACACTACATCAAATATAGGAATCTCCTCTTTATTTTCCAAGGCAATAAACTTAACCGTATAAGGTTCTTTATCGTCTATTTTTGTTTTAATGTTCTTTTCCCATTTTTTAGGATAGTACAAAGAACAATAATCAGTTTTTATTTCAAAAGTATCTTCATCTGTTGTGTAAAAACTAATTTCTTCTGTGCTTGGCTGTGCAGTTGTGGATTTATTATCAGATGCATCGCTGTTACAACCGGCAAAACACATTAACAATAAAACTGACACCCAAAAAATACATAGCTTTTTCATATTTGTTCTCCTTATATAATGTATATAAAGTTATTTAGAAAGTTCGTTTTGGATGTAATCCAACGCAGAAATTTTTTCCATAGTCTGCTCGACCGTCAGCAACTCTGTATTGTTAGAATTAAACTCATTTAGTCTGCTTCTCTCAGTATCGCCCTTGCTGAAATATTTTTCATAATTCAAACTGCGCTTATCACAAGGAACACGGTAAAAACCACCTAAATCAATAGCATTTGCACACTCTTCATTAGTCAACAAAGTTTCATACATCTTTTCTCCGTGCCTGATACCAATAATTTTAATATTATTTTCATCTCCGCCAAAAATTCGGCAAACAGCTTTGGCTTGTGTCTGAATAGTACAAGCAGGAGCTTTCTGAACAAGAATATCACCCGACCTGCCGTTTTCAAATGCAAAAAGGACTAAATCAACTGCCTCATCCAATGACATAATAAACCTGGTCATATTAGGGTCGGTTATTGTTATTGGTTTACCTTCTTTGATTTGTTCAATCCAAAGAGGTATTACCGAACCTCTGCTGCACATTACATTTCCGTATCTTGTACAACATATTTTTGTATTTTTGGTTGTTCTTGATTTTGCAACAACAACCTTTTCCATCATTGCTTTTGATGTTCCCATTGCATTTACAGGATAAGCAGCTTTATCGGTTGAAAGACAAATAACTGTTTCAACTCCCTCGTCTATTGCAGCAGTAAGAACATTATCTGTGCCTATAACATTTGTTTTTACTGCTTCCAAAGGAAAGAACTCACATGAAGGCACTTGTTTTAAGGCAGCAGCGTGAAATATATAGTTAACACCGTGCATAGCATTTTTAACCGACTGAATATCACGTACATCTCCGATATAAAATTTGATTTTATCTGCAACCTCAGGCATTTTTACCTGAAATTCATGTCGCATATCATCCTGTTTCTTTTCATCACGGGAGAAAACTCGGATTTCTCCTATATCGGTCTTGAGAAAACGGTTAAGTACGGCATTGCCGAATGAACCCGTGCCTCCTGTAATCAATAAAATTTTTTTATTAAAAAGTGACATCAGTTGCCTCCTAAAATAACCACTGCTTTACGAATAACTTTTGATAAAAATCTATCGCTGCAATATCTATTAAGTAATTTTAAAACCGATTTCCTTTTTAGCTTACTAAAGAAATGTTTTCTAATATAGTTCTCTTTAACGCTGTAAGAATATGACGGATTACTCTTAATTGCACTATCAAAATCTATTTTTTTATAAGTGACTTCATTATTTAAAAGAGAAAGAAATCTGCTCCCTTTTGTACTATTTGTAAATATCAAGGATACTCCCGATTTGTTATCACAATCCGGAGCATATTTTTCAACATTCCAGAAATCACCGAGTGTTAAATCACTATAATAATTTTCTTTCTTAAAATTGCAATGATAACACGAGGGTCTTAAGTAATAATTACTCACAAATCCTCTTAAGTATAAATTTTCTGTTACAGGCTGACAAAAAGAACTGCCGTCAGAAAAATTAATTAAAAGTGAATAATTCTTCCAACCTGACGATTTATTTCTAAAAAATACATTTTCAGCCTTTGACGCATTTAATTGTTCCTCTTCTTTAAGATATTTTTCCCATACGAGAGGAGAAGGTACCCCATGACAAATAAAATCAACTAATATTAAATTTTTTTTTGTAATATTTTCAGTGGTCAGATATTCGTTTAATCCGGCAACTTGACAAGGCGTTCCAAAAAAGAGTACCTTTATCTCATTTTTTAGGTATTCTTTTATACGCAAAAATACATCATCTAAACTGCTTTGCAGATACTTAGAACCTTTAATTCTATCTAAATCATCAGATTTAGTTATAAATATATGTTTAGCACCATACATATTATCATCCATCGCACAACCGCAAACGACACCACCCATTGAAAGGCAGTGCTCTGCAAAATGAGTTGCAATTCCTCCGGATGAACTGCTTAATAAATTGTTTTTATCTTTTGTGTATCCACAATATACCTCTGCGAATTTATCTCTAGAAATTCTTTTTTTAGCCGGACACACCTTCTCACATAAATTACAGTTAACACAAAGCGATTTATCTATCACAGGGTATTTAAACCCTTCCGTATCAACTATCATCTTCAAAGCCTTTGTTTTGCAAACAGCAACGCAGGCAGTACATCCTGTACATAAATTCTTTTCTACCATATTTATTATTTCCTTTTGAATTTAAATAAATATTTCTTCATCATTTGCTTTTCCATGCTATTAGCGCCAAATAAAAAATAACTTGCACCGAAAGAAATAATATATACTATAGCTCCAACTATAAATGAAATCCATGTATCAGTAATTAACAGAGTAGATAAAACAGATAATATCATAGATAAAATTTGTGATATTAATATACCTTTAAATGTATTATAAAATAAATACATAATTCTTAAATGAAGTTTTTTTGAATAATATAAATTCATAATAATAATCTGACCCAACAACGTACTAATAGCAGTAGCTATTGCTGCGCCAACCATACCAAAAAGCTGTAGCCATACTATTGTAAGCAATATATTTAACGTAGTTGTTCCCAACAAAACAAATGAACGCAAGAGTCGCTTATTCGTTGCATCTAATACATTTACAATAACACCGTTTGACATATTAATAAATGCAGGTATCATTAAGATTACTGCATACAACCACGCTTCGGTATATGATACACCATAAAACAAGCTAATAAACTGTTTTCCGAAACTGATGAAACCAAATAATATCGTACCGCCGGTTAATACAACTAATCTGCTTGGCTGTATCAATGTTTCAGTCAGTTTGTCCGGGGTTATATCGGATGCCACATCTTTCACAATCTGAGGAGCATATAAAGAAATAGGAATAGTTGTTAACGAAGAAAATGTATTGTAAATAAACAATGAAATTGAATACATAGTAACTGCTTCGGGAGATAACATCATACCTATTAAAAATTTATCAACATTATTATTTGCTTGATTTACAATAGATTGCAAGAATATTGCAATGCAAAGTGGTAAAACATTTATAAAAATATTAAATTGAAACTTCTTAAACGATAAACAAATATTGAAATTATGTTTACAGTATATATATGTAACTATAACTATAATTCCTGTTAAAATTGCATCAGTAAAGGCAATGACTATTGCATTTTTTATATATGACAACATTAATATTAGTGTTGTCGCTCTGATAATTGTTCTTAATATATTTATTATTGATGCATAGGAATAGTGCTCATTTGCTAAAATAACTCCATTTAATGTTTGTGAATAAAAAGACAGAAGTAAATATGCTACTATTGGTAAAAAAATATTCTTAGCATGGGATATTTGCTGTTGATTCATTGAATTACAATATATAATATCAATCAAAAAATAAAATACAATCGAAACAATTAAAATTAAGAATGAAAGTATATTAGTAACTGTCCATATAGTTGATGTATTACTGTCAATTGTATCTTTAGAGAAATTTTTGCTTCTTGCCATAGCTATATTTCTCGTCATCACTGTACCGGTTCCGAATTCCAATAAAACAAGATAGTTAGCAAATGAGGCGATTGTCTGATAAACGCCGTATTCTGTATCACCTAAAAGTCTCAATAAAACAGTTGATAACACAAGCCCTACTATCATATTAATTATTGAATTAGCATAAGAAAGTAATACGCCTTTTTGTCTTTTATTCATACAATAGTCCTTTTAATAATACATCAACGGCAGTCAGAATACTGCTTTTATAGTTATCCAAAATATCATTATATCTTTTTAATATATTATTCTCTTCTTTAACAAGAATTTCACAAAATGCATTCTTTAAATCAATATCAGACTTTAAATTTTTGTAGCTTATACAATACTTGTTATAATCATTAAACAAATCTTTTGCTATGCCTTTGGATTTAATTGAATAGCTTATAGCTAAAGCAGGCACACATGTAGAATAAGCTGCAATCATCGAATGCGTCCGCGCTCCAATAAAAAACCTGCAATTCGATATTATAAACTTAAGTTCTTCGCAAGTATACTCTTCATTTATAATTGAAATCCTGTCAGAATCCGGATAATGAGCGTATATCTTATTTAAAACTTTAAAATCCTGCAAATTATCATTTACGCTATAAACGTGAGGTATCAAACAAATATTTAAATCTGTAAAATTAATTATATAATCAATAAGATTAAAAATATTAATGTACATTAAATCGTCAGTTTTTTCAGAATCTAAAAAAACAAGCGGACTTAAATTTATACCGACAGTATTATTAAATTTAAAATTTTCAGGCAGTTTTACCGGCTTTGCATCAAGATGAAAAGCCGGATCACAGGCTAATATAAGATTGTCGCTGTTTTTATAAACCTGACTTAAAATGTTATATGACATTGACTCTCTTACAATAATGTAAGAATATCTGTTAATATCTTCCTGCATTTGTTTATCAGATAAGATTCGTTCATCTACTGAACACCCCCAAAATATTGAGGGTACAGAATGGTTATTTGCAAGTAAATTAAGCGCATAAGAACTGTACGGTGTATGATAACAATATGTATCTCCGCCTATATTCATAACAAAAGAGTTCCTATCGATAGAATTGAACAAAGGTTTATATAAATATTTACAACCAAACGTTCCATTATTAAAAAGTTCTCTGATAGTATAGGATAGAGTTCTTTGAAATAATGTTTTTTTAGGATATTCAACCAAAGTCGAAATTTTGTCCAATCCGATAGATTCATCAAAAATGCGATTAAATGTCATCAGATACAATTTATCAATTCCACATTCACGTAATATTTTAGCTGAAGACCTTACAATCGCCTCACAACCTCTGTTTATTCCACCGGTATTACCACACAAATACGCTGAATACATTTTAGTCCTCCAAAAAACACATTAATGACAACAACTCAAAGAAAGACTAATTTTCAGAATACCAGTCATTATTCAATATCAATGATTTACTGCACGGTCCCTCTTCATATAAATCGGGAAATTTGTTGTCTTGAAGTATATTGTTAATTAATTTGATTAAACGCTTTGTTGCAATTTCTGCATTCCATTCATCACAGATTGTTTTATATGCAGCATTGCCTAACCGTTTCTGTTCTTCTGTATTATCAATAAGATACTTAATTTTTCCGAAAAGCGCATTAACATTACCTGATTCGTAAATTAGTCCGTTATCTTTATTTTTCACAAGACAAGGAGCAGAACCGACAGCGTGAGAGGCTACAACTGCGCACCCACTATTCATAGCCTCATTTAAAACTGCTCCCCAACCTTCTTTAAAATCGGAAGTAATTAAAAAAATGCCTGAGTTTTCCATATGTTCTCTGACTTTATCCGGTGGCATTGAACCCGAAAACTCAACACAATTTTCCAATTTATTTTCATATACATAGTTTTTAAGCTCATCAAATAAAGGTCCTGTTCCGATAAACCTCATTTTAAAACAATATCCACTATCTTTAAGCATTTTTGCAACTTTTAAAGCATCATCCGGATGTTTCCAGTCAATAAATCTTCCACACCATAAAATTTCCAAAGTATCTTTTTTTGTAATTAAATCATCAATATTTGAATACCTCTTAAAGTCAGGAAAATATCCCCATGTATATGACTTGTTCTTAAACATTCTCATTTTTAAAAAGTCAGATAAAGTGTATGCACTTGCACACAACATATATATCGGTTTATATGAAGGATTACTAATGTGCCACTTTATACTTCTAGGCAATAATTTAAATCTATTAATTCCGTTTTTAAAAGGTCTTTCCGAATATCTAAATAATAATTTTCCCTGTTTAATATGGTATTTTACCAGATTTTCGGGAGCCATTCCCAGAATAATAACGTCTGCTTTTTCAATAGCCGCCTTAGCCCTTTTATTCTGCTTGTTTGGCAATAATTCGGTAACATATTCCGGAACAATGGAATTATCGTAACCTAGTTTTTTTCTTTCATCACTTATTTTTGATGTTGCAATAAAAGTAAAAGCAATGTCTTTTTCTTCATATAAACAATCAGAAAAATTTTTTTGATGATGATTAAAATAATTTGAAATAAATGTAATATTCATAAAATATTTCCTGCTTAAAGCCCAAATACTGCATGTCATTTAGCCGGTAAAACCGTTGCCCACCACACACCACGTGGAGGTATGACTATGTGTGGTACCCCGTCCTGAAAAGGACGGGATTAATAAATATACTTATTTTATAATAAGTTTGCCGTCAATATCAAACTGATATACACCGGCAGGAAGCAAGCCATTAGATTTAGCTTCGCTGAACGCATATTTACAGTTTTTAACTGCTTTCTTTGTGCTG
>DKXL01000049.1 GCA_002493005.1 Ruminococcaceae bacterium UBA7127 | reverse complement strand
TCCTCTCTTGTGTGCGTGGCGAGGCTTACCGTTTGAATCATAGCCGACAAAGACGGCATTGTGACAATCGGCTGACTCATAAATCATTTTGTTTCTGACAAATTCAAAAAGTACATCCTTATCAACACCTCGAGTCAACAGCAGATAAGAAAAAGCTCTGCTCATTCTGTCATTCCTCGGTGGCAGCTCAAAGGGTTTGTGCTCTTTTTCTATGGGTGGTGAGGTTATGATTTGACCGCCACAGTTATTCAAAAGCATTTCCACCGCTTCGGCATAGTCCTTGTTGTAAAATCTGCGGACAAAATCAACCGCATCGCCGCCTTTCTGTTCATACTGATGATACCAGAGGTGACCTCTGATTGTTACCTTTTGTGAGCCGTCAAGCCATTCATACTCCGAGCCTGATTTCTTGATTTTCTCACCTTGACTGACTAAAAAATTCGCAAGGTCGGTTCGCCTTGCCTGTTCTCGCTGTTCTTTTGTAAAATGAATGTAGGTTGATATTTTAATCACTTCCTTGAGTATAATATATTTTTTCTTTCTGCTGTAATATCTTACATTGGATAGTTCTTCTCTTATCACTGTGACAGGTGGCACCTATCAGCGTTTGGGGATAATTTCCCCTTGGTGGCAATAATTTTCTTTAATTTTTAATCAAAGCGTGATATAATGAGTTTGAAACATAATTGGAGTGAGAAGTTTAATGAGTAAATTAATTGCAAAGGAATACAAGTGTTTTGAAGAAATCAAAAATATTCGTTCTGACGGTTCTGAATATTGGAGTGCAAGGGATTTAGCAAAAGTTCTTGATTACTCGAAATGGGAAAATTTTTCCAAAGTTATAAACCGAGCAATGCTTGCCTGTAAAAACAGCGGACGAAGTGTTGAAGACGATTTTCCTGAGGTTAGGAAAATCGTAAAAGCCGGAGTCACCAGCAAAACAATAGTTGATTATGAATTAACGAGATACGCCTGTTATCTGATAGTTCAGAACGGTGATCCGAGAAAAGAAGTTATTGCCCTCGGTCAAACTTATTTTGCAATTCAGACCTACCGACAGGAGGTTGCGGATAATTTCAATCAATTAGACGAGGACAGCCGCCGACTTGTTGTCAGAGGCGATATAAAGCAATGGAATCAGTTGCTTGCTGAAACCGCAAGAAAAGCGGGAGTTATAACAAACGAAGAATTTGCTATCTTTCAAAATGCAGGATATATGGGTTTGTATGGCGGTATGACTGTTGATGAAATTCACAAAAAGAAGGGTTTGGCTGTCGGTCAAAAAATACTTGATTATATGGGTAGCACTGAGTTGGCAGCTAACCTTTTTAGAATTTCGCAAACTGATGAAAAATTGCGAAAAGATAAGGTTTCTGACGCCAATACAGCTACGGCTGTTCATCACGCTGTAGGAAAAGAAGTAAGAGAAGCTATCGAAAAAATCGGTGGCACAATGCCTGAAGATTTGCCGACCCCGGCAAAGAGTATTGCTCAAATTGAAAAAGAGCAGTTAGAAATACTTAAAAGCAAAGCCAAAAACGGTCAACTTCTTTTGGACGAATAGTATCATTGTTTCAAGCCCAATCCCTGCTTTTTGTCATTTATCTTCTGCTGTAATTTTTTATCCGTCCTCTGTGCTTTCTGCTTTTCTTCAAAGCGAAGCCTACTTTGAATCATATTACAGAGATAGCGCAGGAGATAGAGAGAGGAAATTGCAACGCTGTTGCAGTTGGTTTTAATTGAATAACGAGGATATAAAATACCTCTGCCTGAATCAAAGACTGATTCGGCAGAGGTGTTTTCTTCATTTTCAAGCGATTCCGAAAGATCTTCGTCATCAATATTCTCGCTTGATTCCACTTCATCTTCGTTAGGAATTAATTTCAACGCTTCCTTGATTATCGCATTCTTGATTGACTTGAATTCCTTGTTTTGGGCAAGTGGAATTCTTTCCGGTATTTCATCCGTGTAAGTGCGGATTGTATTTTCCTTTTGCTCATACCATAAATCATACAGTTTTTTAATTCTTCTGTCATTGGCAAGCTCATCAACTGTGATGTCAGGCTCGGTGAGCAGGAGCAAAAACGATCCCTCACAATCATTGCAGATGATTGAGCGACCGCTTATGACTCCCGATGAGTTGAAGTCACTTCCCAAAGGCACCTTTGTTGTTATGAAAACAGGCTTTTATCCGATGAAAGTCAAGCTTAAATTGTTCTTCAAATGGGGTATTGAGTTTGAAGAAAAGTATGAGGTAATGGAAAACGGCAATCGTGAAGTTCACTATGCCAACCGTTCGGAGTTGTTCAACAACATAATCTAAACATACTGTCCTCAATATCTTGAACCGCCAGTAACTGATTCGGGATTCGACGAAGCAAACGGTGAGAAAAGGGAGAAAAATGAAAATCTTAAGACCTCGCCAAAAGCGGAACAGACTGACAGTGAAGATACTGTTAATTCCGAACAGAAAGAAGAGCCAACAGAAGAACCTAAAAATTCAAATGTTGAACAGAACACAGACAAACAAAGAAAAGTAGTCATAAGAACCGAGCGACCACCTCAGGAGGATATCAGTAATGAGTAGATTAACTTTTCTCTATCAAATGGACTTACCGCACAGAGCCGTAGCAGTCTATACCTACCTCTACGACCGAGCAAATAAAAACGGCGAATGCTGGCCCTCAGTAAAAACAATAGCAGGCGACATAAAACTGTCGCCTGCCACGGTCCGCAGAGCTATTAAGGATTTGAAAAAAGCAGGGTTAATAAAAACAGAACAACGATATAGAGAAAAGGGTGGTAAAAGCACATTGCTGTTTAGACTTAAACAGCGTACAGACATTGTTTAAACTTGGATATGGAAAATTTCCTGAATATATGATATAATTTGATGTATATAAAATTTGCAATTAAATTGATATTTCTTTTTATCAGGGAAAGAGAGCGAAATATATGTCAAAATCCATTAAAAGGAATAAAAATACCGGAATAATTGTTGTGTTGTTGATTGTTTGCGCCGTCATTTTCCGCATTTTAGGAAAATTCGGTATTTATCCGATGATTGCCGGATCCCTGTGCACGTTAGTCTATATCAGTCTGTATATCGTGTGGGGGATTTCCGTCAGTGAGCGGATTGTTCAGGCACAGGTGCGCCATAATCTGGTTGCTGTAGCTTTACTTAATGTTTTTGGGTTTGTCATAAGGATACAAAAATAAAACATAATGAAATATTTTTGAAAGGAGGTTCCGCATGACGAAACAGAATCACAAAACAGGCTTTCTTGTAGCCGCGATGGTTTTCTCTGCTATTTTTTTACGTGTTTTGGGAAAGTTTGATATATTGATTGTTCCGGGGGGAATCGTCCGCTCGCTTATTTATATTGCTCTTTATATCGGGTGGGGAATCTCCGTCAGTAAACGGATCATTCAGACACAGGTGCGCCACTATATGGTTTCCGTTTCAGGCTTAATGGTTTTCTGGTTTGTGATCCGTACAATCAAATATTTTTTTATAACCGATAACGGAATAGTACGGCAGCTATGGTATTGGTTCTACCTGCCCATGCTGTTTATCCCGCTGTTTTCTTTGTTTGTTGCCATCTCACTGGGCAAGCCCGCGAACGCAAAGTTATCGAAAACGACGCTGGTGTTATTATCTATTCCTACAGTGCTTTGCCTGCTTCTGGTGCTTACAAACGATCTCCATCAGCTTGTTTTTGCTTTCCCGGAAGGAAAGGAATGGACGGACAATAACATGAATTATGCATTCGGGTATTATTTTGTACTCGGGTGGGAGATCCTTTGCGGTTTTGCGGCATTTATCATCATGTTGATCAAGTGCCGGCACTCGCAAAGGAAAAAATATCTGCCGTTTTTGCTGCTAGCATGTTCGATCGTATATGGCTTGATATATGCCAGCGGCGCAAAATGGATGCAGCTGATCGCCGCAGACATCACGGCAGCGCAGTGCCTGATGTTTACCGGAATATTGGAAAGCTGTATCCAATGCGGGCTTATCCAGACCAATACCGGTTACCAATCGCTGTTTGAAGCCGGGTCCATAGGAGCGCAGATCGCAGACACGGACTGGCATACCCGTTATGCTTCTTCAAACGCACCGGAGCTGACGGCGGATATGATGCGCTCGGCGGAAAAGGACGCCGCCATGCTGGATAGCAACACTCTGCTCAGAAGCGGCAGGATCCCCGGCGGCCATGTTTTGTGGCAGGAAGATATTACAGACATTACCGCTCTGCTGGAAAATCTGGAGGAAAACAGGAAAACGATTTCGGAAAGCAATGATGTGGAGCAGGAGAACTATAAAACCAAGGTAAAAATCAACACGGTTCGGGAAAAGAACAGACTGTATGACCGGCTGCAGGCACAAACCGCACATCAGATCGAGCTGCTCGATCAGCTCTTGACGCAGTATGAAGCACAGTCCGACCCGGAAATTCGCCGCAGTCTGCTGGCAAAAGCGGCGGTGATCGGTGCATACATAAAACGTCGGGGTAATTTAATGTTTATCGGTGAAAAATCCGATGTAACGGATACATCCGAGCTGTCAGCCTGTCTGGATGAATCCTTTGCCAATTTAGAGCTTATGGGTGTGGAGTGCGCCATTGATATTCCGGGCAAAAACAGCATTACGATCCGGGATGCGATCCGAGTCTATGACTTTTTTGAAGCCGTGACGGAAGAAGCGATGGATGACCTTCGTTTTGTCTGGCTGAAAGCCCGCAGTCTTGAAGACGCCGTCATCTTCTATCTGCAGGCAGAAAGCAAAACCGAATTGTCGGCGTTTTCCGGACTTGCCGACACCTGCACCTTCGAGGACGGCGTATGGCGCTTTTCTCTGCGTATCGGAAAGGCGGGTGAACAGGCATGAAAAATTTCTATCTTTCTTCCGCTTCGGCACAAACGATGCTGCTGGTTGCCTTGTTCCTTACCCTGATCTTATCCCTTTTCCTGCTGCTGGCAGCTTACGGCAGACAGCGTGATAAATGGAAAAAATATCTGCATCTGTCCGTATTTCTGTTCTTTCTTATCTTATTGTCAGTGTTAGCGGATGCTTTTTCGCAGATGACCAAAGGACTGGCGTACAAGGCATGGCTGCCTATCCCTATGTGGCTGCTTTGGTGCATCACATTTGCGTCAGATTTTCTGCTGATATGGGATATTGCGGGGTTACGCAGACTGGGGAGGCAGGCGCTCAGCCGCGATTCCGTCAAACAGGCTCTGGATATGCTGCCAAGCGGCATCTGCTATTTCACACCGTCCGGGAGCGTAAAGCTGTGCAACAGGCAAATGGATTCTTTGTTCCGCACGATCTCACAAAGTGATCTCCAAACGCTTGCGGAACTGCAGGATGCGCTGTTGGACTGTGACGCATGCAGCGGCGTGATCCGGCTCTCTCAGGAGATGCAGACTTATCTTTTCCCTGACGGCAAAGCATGGCGTTACCGGCAGACCGAGGTGAAAGCTTCGGACGGCGTTGTGTATACGGAAGCCGTATTTTCGGATATCACTGAGCTGTACAATAAAAATCTTGAGCTGAAAGCTCAGATCAAACAGCTGAATGCCATTTCCCGCGAATTAAAATGGCTTTCCGACAATGCTCTGATCCTTACAAGAGAAAAGGAAGTGCTGTCCGCCAAGACGAAGCTGCATGACGATATGGGAGCGGGACTGATCGCCATACGGCACATTCTTCACAACAACCGGACGGAGGAAGCGGCAAATGCCGTGGATTTGTTCCGTCGGGCTGTCAGCACCATAAATTACGATAATGCATATCCGCAAGGGCGCAGTGAGTTGGACAGATTCATGCAGGATGCCGAGGCAATCGGCATAAAAGTAAATTTGTCCGGAGAATTGCCTGAGCAGGAGGAGCTTCGGCGTGTTATGATTCTTGCAATGCGGGAATGTCTGGCAAACAGCGTGCGTCATGCCGGAGCAACAACAATACATATCACGGTGGAGAAAAAGGGAGACAGCATTTCCATGAAGATTACAAACGACGGAAGATCTCCCGAAACCGAGGTTGTTCCCAAGGGCGGACTTCTCAACCTGTACCGTCATATCATAGATTGCAGCGGTACGATGGAAATACAGTCGAAGCCGAGCTTTGCATTAACCGTGGTTCTCCCGGTGATACAGGAGGGTACAGAATGAAACGGGTTCTTATTGTAGAGGATCAGCGGATGCCCCGTGAAAATATGGAGCGGACGCTTTCCGACAGCGGCAGATACGAGCTGGTCACCAGTCTAAACGGAGCGGATATTGCTATTTTGAAATGCTGTCAGCAGCACATTGACTTGATTTTAATGGATGTCTGCACTTCGGGGAATAAAGACGGAATTGAAGCTGCCGCAGAAATCAAGGCGAAGTTTCCGAACATCAGGATCATCATTGTCACATCCATGGTTGAGGTGAGCTACCTTGAACGTGCCAGAGCGGCGGGGGTTGACAGCTTCTGGTATAAGGATATCAGTCCGGAAGCGCTGATCGACGTGATCGACCGGACAATGGCGGGCGAGCATCTTTTTCCGAACGAAACGCCGAAGGTGAAATTGGGACTGGTCGAAAGTACAGAGCTTACGTCAAAGGAGATCGAGGTTCTGCGGCTTATCTGCGACGGATTGGAATACGATGAAATAGCCGACAAGTTGGGTATTGCGGAAAGAACCGTCAAATACCATGCTTCTAACATTTTATCAAAAACCGGATATTCCAACAGAACCCGGCTTGCCATAGCAGTAACAAATAAGAAATTTATTGTTCCGAGCCTCCCTGAAGAACAGGCGTTTTCCGCAACCGAAAAACCGAAACCATAACAGTTTATCCCGACTTCCTTTGGAGCCGGGTGTTTTTTTGCAAATTTTTTTGAAAAAGTGCTCAAACCTGTACTTAGGTACAGGGCGCAATCGAAAAAAATCTATTATAATGATTATGGTGCAAATCTGTGCTGTCGATTTTTATTCTGAAACGGAGGTGATTTCATGCGGAGAGTTGTTGTAGATATGCAAAACGCTTTGTTTGCCGACGCCATTGCAGCGGCTTTGCGGAATTTTGATTCGGACTTTGAGGTATGTCAAAGTGAAAGTCCTGCCAAAACCACGGATATGTGCGTTTTTACAAAAGCGAATATTCTGATTATGGAGGTCACAGCCTATACGCCGTGGAAAATTGAGGAGCGAATGAAAATCCGTGACGAAGTAAAATCATATTGTCCCGATTGTAAAATCGTTCTCGTGGTAGATGAAAATACCGAGAAAAAATTAGCCGATAAGGTTCGCCGTGCGAAAAAAGACGGACTTATCGACAATTTCCTTTACGGCTCGGTATCTGCCACCTATTTGTCGGCAGTTGTTGATACTCTCTGATAAGACGAAAAACAATGCAGAAGCCTGACAGGAAGCGTACTTCAGTTTCAATTTCTCAAAATCATATGGACAGTACATTCTGCTATAGCTTTGGTATAAGGAAAGAAAATGACAGTTACCTTTTTGACGCAGACTGTATTCTCGTTGACTATGATAATAATGAATACAGTGAAGTGAATTTCATCGATAAAGAAATAACTAAGGAAGAATTTGAGAAATTTACAAAGCTTGATAAAAAGTATGATTTTATCAGCTTGAAAAGGAGTGAAAGGGAAAAGAAAATGAAATGCTTTGCCCTTGATGAAACAACCACCAATTTTACGGTTAAATACGGAGATGATGCTTTTTCGCTCTACCCAAACGGCGAGTGCTTTGAAGCAGTAAACGAGCTTTTCTTTCAGCTTGCAGGGAAATATGCCGATAATAACAAATAAAGAGCTTTCTGTACAATGAAAAGGGGAATTCATCACTAATATTTCACCCAAAAATAAACATTTTAATGGAGGAAAATTATGGCATCTTTTAAAGACACAATGACATCCGAACGTCCGATAAAAATTGAACTCGGCAGAGAAATGGAGCTTGAAGAAATCTATGAAAAGATGAATCAGAGAGCATCCGATTTCAAAATGCCGTTCAAGCTAAAAAAAGGTCTTTTCGGAAAGAAAATTGAATTTGAAAGAGATTCAGACCTTGAGCTTGTTGTAACCGTCACCGTAAAAGGCAGTGAGGTTACTGTAAGACCTATAATTCAGCAGAATCATACAACTTTCGGCGTCGGCGGCTTTGAAGCCCGTGTTGACAAAAACGGTATTCTCAGAAAAGGCTTAAAGGGTGTGCTTAATATGCCTGCCGAAAGAGGTAAGCGTGTTGCAGAAACAGCAAAATTAATCAAAAATATTTTAACTTGATAGAAAAGCATAATATGCTTTCTAAATAAATAAGGAGGAAACAAAATGGGTTCAAAATTTTTAAAGGTTACCGGTATTCTGATGATTATCTTCGGCTCGATTGCTTTAGTTGTATCAATCATTGCAATGCTCGGACTCGGTGTACTCGAGGCACTCGGTGCTCCTATGGGCTTGCTCTGGGCATCAGGTCTTATATCTCTTGCAGCTTCAGTTGCTGAGTTTGTTGCAGGAATCATCGGCGTTAAGAATTGGAACAAGCCTGAAAAAGCCAATACATGCATTGGCTGGGGTATTGCTATTGTAGCTATGAGCATTATTTCTAATGTATTTACGCTTGGCACAATTCAGATTGATTTCGGTAAAAATAGTGCAATAGTGGGCAGACTTGAAGTGAGCACAACAAGAATGATAAGCTCCCTTGACGACGCTGTAAACGAGTGTATAAGAGTAAGGAACCTGGATACCTACAAAGAGGGCAAATCTGAAATCGGCGAAGAAGTAACCTACGGTGACACTACCTACAAATTGGTTAATATGTCACACGAAAACGGTGCAGAATCCTGTCTCGTATCTTACTATAAGAGAGCAGACGGCAAGGATATTTATGTCGAAATCAGAATAAAGCAACTCGATATAGATAAATTGACAATCGACGATCCCCTTGTTCAAGAACTTGCAGAATCTGCTGTTTACAAGTAATTCTATCAACTATTTCACATCCCGGGCAGAAAATCATTCTGCCTGCGATGATGTCAAAATGAACAGTTTAGGTTAAAATGACATACAAGCTCAATGATTTAACAACGCCTGTTGAAATCAAGTTTTCAGGTCTTTTTGAAAGTGAAACGGACAGTATGACAATAGATTTGACATCGCTGAAGTAATAACTTTTATGAATCATTGACGCTCATATTGACACTTGAATTAAATAAGTAAATAAAAATATGCTGCTGTTAAATTTTTGACAGCAGCATATAGTTTTGAAGAAGAATAAAGGTTATAGAAAATTATTGGGGTAAACAAAAGGAAAATTAGGATTCTGAAAAGTAAATACTGTTTATGCTACCGCAGTGCAAAATGCATTGCGGTATTTTTTTCGACTTTTTTTTATCTTTTCAGACAAATATCTGTATTTTTTGTAACCAAGCCTATTATTAAAAATTTTTTAAAAACTCTAACTCATAGATTTTATTTTTTTGCCCATAACTGCGAAATTTGTTTTATACGAGAGCCTCCTGTCCTGTTTGAACGCAAAAAGTCAAACAGAACGGAGGAAAATACCTTGGACAACAACGATGACTATTCATATAGAATTGAAAGTAAAAATGGAATAGAAAGATATTATGTGTCGTTTGTAAATACTAACAAGGAACTTACAGAAACAGAGGTGCCACAAGATACATTTTTAGCATTGCAGGAGTTTAGCAGAAAACGAGAAAGTATATCTCGCTCTGACCGACGACATATTGAAAGAAGCGAGCAATCATGATGTCACTGGTTCGAGCCCCGTTGGGGGAGCCAACAGAGGCTCATAGTTTTTCTATGAGCCTCAATTACTTGTATATTAGATTTTATTTGGTGATATATTGTTATTTATATTCAGATTGATTTATTTAATTTTAGGTGGATTATCTTTTATAATCTTAATGCTAAACAAGCACCATATATTTGAATTTAGGGTTACTAATAAGGTTTTAGGTATAATAATAGGTTCCACATTTTTAGTTTGTTTTTCAATGTTTCATATAGACTATTTTTTTGACTTTTTTATTTAGAAATTATTTTTGTAATCTATTTATCGGAAAGGAAAAGGATATTGAGATAGAGAATATGACAGACAAACAATTTGATGTTTTAATGAATTCTATTATTCAGATTGTAAAGGATTCTGAAACTAGAGAGGAAGCTGTTGAAAAACTGCAAAATTTAATCAAAGACAAAGATAACTGATTACTTTCGCTAATCTGCTTAATTTAATATTATTAAACATATGAGTCTATCATTATATTTCTATTTTTAGAAATATAGTAATTGGCTCTTTTTTGCTCTATGTTAATGGTTGTGGTAATGAAGTTGATAATAGAAAAAATGCTATGCAATGTCCATGTTCTGTTATATATTTAATAAGGAAATTAAGACCAATTAAATAGACAATGATTTATTGTTGTGTTATTATATGAATATGATGAATAATGTTGGTGATTTATATGCCTTTCAGACTCGATAAAATTTTTACTACTGTGACTGCCAATCCTACACGGGCAGGTAATTATACAGAAATAGAACCGTGCGATGCTTTAAAGCCGTACATAAGGTGCTTTTGGGGAAGCAGATATAACAAAAAAGATATTTCAGATATTGAAAATAAGAAGACATTGGTAATTCCCGATATCTGTATGGACATAATGGTTACGGGAAATTCAGACTTAAACTCAATAGGCAGTCATTTTTGCGGTATCAATAATTTTTCTTATTTTGTTGATGAAAACGACAGCTTTTGCTTTGGCATACGCTTTTATGCCTGGAGTGCTGTGTTGTTTGCTGATGAATGTATGAACGGTGTGCTGAATGCATTTTTAGATGCAGATGCGTATTTTTTCGGCTTTGCAAGAGAACTTAATGAAAAGTTATTAAACGCAGAAACAATATATGAACGAAAGGCAATAGCTGAGGATTTTCTTTTGCACAGGCTTAATACTAAGCATGAAAACTCTGATATTATGAATTCTCTTTATTTTATAATAAACAAGAACGGCAACGCAGGAGTTGTGGAGCTTTCCGATTATTGCGTTATAAGCAAAAGACAGCTTGAACGCAGATTCGCCGAATATACAGGTGTTTCTCCCAAGCAAATGATTAATCTTATCCGTTATCAGCTTTTGTGGCAGGAATGTCTGAAGGATAATTTTAATGCACTGGACGCAGTTGAAAAATTCGGATATTATGACCAGTCACACCTCATAAAGGAATTTAAAAAGTATCACGGAATGTCGATTAGTGATGCTCTTGGAAATGTGTCGCATTTTTACAATACAAAACCTCGTTTTTGATTATAATGGAATGTGGAGGGTGGTTTTAATATGAACGCTAAGGAGCTTGCAGAATATGTGACAGAGCAGTTGTCAGGACTTGATGATGTGCGTAAAATTCCAATGATGGGCGGATATATTTTCTATTATAAAGAGAGGATATTCGGCGGAATATCCGGGTCGGGATTTATGGTTAAGATTACTGATGCAAGTAAAAAATATATGCCTGACAGTGTTCCTGAACCGCCATATCAGGGCGCAAAGCCTATGTTTCCTGTTACTATTCTTGACGACAAGGAACAGTTGAGGCTATGGCGGTTGAAATGTTCCCTGAATTGCCCGAAAGAAAAGCTAAAAATTAGAGGAGTTTTGAAAAATGGATAAGGATATGATAGCATATTGCGGTACATACTGCGGAATATGCGAGTGGAAAGATAAAGTTAATTGCAAGGGATGTAAGGCAAACGGCGGCAAGATGTTCTGGGGTGAATGCGACAAAGCCAAATGCTGTATAGAAAAAGGCTTTGAGCATTGCGGAGAATGTTCTGATTTGCCTTGTCAGATGATTACCGATTTAATTTGTGACCCTGAACACGGCGATAATGGTGCAGATATAAGACTCAGTAATCTGCGTAATTGGAGAAACGGCAATTATGTTTATAAAAAGCTGGATAATGCGGCTCAGAAGAAGGCTAAGAATTTGTGATATTTTATGTGAAAGGAATAACTATAATAGGAAAAAACAGCAAGTCAAATTCAGAAAGAAAGAATAAAAGAAATTGAGAATAAGGCAAAACAGCTGATAAAAAATGTAATTTGGCAACGCTTACTTCTATAAATGAAAAGGGATATCCTAGTAATTGTTTGCTTTCTATTGCAAATCATATGATTCAAGGATACTGTCTGTTTAACTATAGTCAGTATCCATTTTTTAATATTATCAAACATACAAGCCAATCGTTATATTTCTATTTTGAAATATAATGTTTGGCTTTTTTAGACACTTTGTATAGAAGTGTCTTGCCTGACGATCAAAATACTATTTGACTTAAACATAAAAATACAGTATAATTATTTTGTAAAATATTGTTAAAACTATGGGTTGTATTAAAGCTTAGAATATCCGTTTAAATACAAAAAAGTAGGTGATAGATTATGAAAAAAGCGCTGATTAGCATAATTTTAATTTTAACCGTAACCTTAATCGGATGTGGTTGTAATGATATCAATAACGAATATGATGGACATTACAACTACATAACAGACTGTCAGCTTGCAAAAGCTGCATTACTGCAACCGTTTGCTAAATGCAATGTAACAAAATGCGAAACGGGTTATTACGCGTTGGCAAGTAAAATTCTGTATTATATTGAGGGCAGTACAATGCAGGCGACTCCGCTTTGTAACAAGCCGAACTGTATGCATAATGATGAAAGCTGTAATGCTTATGTAGGCGTAGTTGATGACATTTTTTATTCTGACGGATATATTTATTACATGGAAAGTGCCGGTGTAGATCATGAGTTTGAGGGTTCAAGCTTTATGAAAATGTCGGCTGACGGAAGTCAGAAGGAGGAAGTCCTCTACACAGAATATTCGCCGGATGATTGGATTGTTCACAAGGGCAAGCTCTATTATTGCGTAAAAAAATATTTAGTTGATGATAATACGGGACTTGATGATATAAATTATGCTGATTGCTACATTTACAGCTATCCTACCGATAAATCTTCAGATGTCAATGAGGTTTACTTTGCAGAAGAAATTGAAAAAAATGCTCAGATTTCATCGTTGACAGCTTACGGAGATAATTTGTATTTTCACCTATACGGAATGAAAAGATATAATGATAAAATTGAGGTTGTTAAGTCGTTGAAATTGAATTTGAGTGATTCAACCGTAACTGAAACCGTATCACCGAGTGGGGAGCAAATCAGCGGTCCTATGTATCTTGACGGAATGTTAATATTCTCATCGGGAGAAGAGGAGGACGGAAAGCACCTGTATTATAAAACAGACTTTGACGGTAACAATCCCGAAAAATTTATTTCAACCTATGATGGGGAAAATATAATTTGTGACGGAAAATACCTTTATGTTGACAACTACATCGCACTCAATTTAGCAAATCATATTGAAAATGATGATTCCGTAAACAAAAAAGAACGGTATATAAAGGTTTATGACTCAGATTTAAATAAGGTTGACGAGTTTTCATTAGGAAGCGATTCTGCAAAAACATGGAGCATACTTCCCGTTGATGATAAAGTTTTTATGTTTTGCGGCAAAAATAATGATGGCGAATTTATCTTTTACTATGACAAGTCCGAATTTGGTTCGCTTAACGGCACGGTTTGGGATAAAGAATTCGCTTATCAATCAAAGTAAGATGATTTGTCTAATGAAAAATGAACATAAAGTTATATAGTTATATAGTTATAATAAGGATTTCTTCGGAAATATTTTTAGCTTTATAGGAAATTGCTTGAAAACGGTCGGGTGGAGGAGTGTAGATACTATCAAGCTGTCTGCTCGAATTGTGAGCGGCGTCACGCCGATTTTTAATTTTTCATTAGTTTAATATGTACTGCTGTAATGTGAGGTGATTTTATGAGATTGCTTTCTTCTGAATTCAGAAAGCTGTTTTCTAACAGACTTTTTATAATTTGCTTTGCTTTGTTTTTTATTGTAAATGCCGTAGGCTTTTACTTTTTGACATCGTCCAACGAGATGTATAAATATGAGCTTAGCCTTAGTAACAGCTACAATGAAAAGCTTGCAGAATACCTAAAAATGGATAAGAATAGGGCAATTTCTAAGCTTTCAAATTTGAAAGAAGCCTATCAGATTGCTTCAAATATTCAGTCAGAATCAAGTGAAATAGCGGATACTTCTTATGTTAATGCAATTATTGAACAGTACAGAACTGAAAATCCAAAAGCCTATGAAATGGCTGAAGAAATTATAGAAGATGGATTTAACTCCGATGATATGTATGTCAATGAATTGCTTTGCAAGAAATTTTCTTACATAGATGAATATAAAAAGTTTATCAGCGAAATGCAGTCTCGCAAAGACTCACAGCTCAAATTCTCAGTGTTCTCAAGACCAAATACATTTGCCTATAACAATATTGAAAAAACGCCTCAAGACTTTGCACATCTTAATGATGTTGAAATAACTCCCGGATATGACTTGGGGATTGTGCTTACCACAAGCTTTCAGCTAACAGATTATCTGCTTTTAATACTTGTGTTGCTGGTGTGTGTAACACTTTTCTCTTTAGAAAGGGATAATGGGCTCACTGTGCTTATAAAATCAACATCTAAAGGCAGACAACACACAGCTTTTTCAAAGCTTGCAGTTACTCTTTTGATTGTTGCCGGTATGACCTTATTTTTCTTTATGTCAATCTTGTCGGTAGGGCAACTTGTATTCGGCTTGGGTGACCTTAACCGAAGTATACAATCTGTACCTGAGTTTATGAACTGCACAATTAAGTGTTCTGTTTTGGGCTATCTTGTTATATGGTTAGTTCAAAAAATGCTTACATTCTGTGCGATTGCATTAGTATCGGCACTGCTTTTTATACTCATAAAAAGTACAAATTTAACTTACATTGTAATTGCAATATTATTTAGTGCGGAATTTTGTTTATATAATTTTGTTGCACCGACATCACCATTAAATCATTTAAAATATATCAATTTATTTTATTATCTAAATAGCAATGAGTTGATAGGAAATTACCTTAATTTAGATTTCTTTACAAAGCCCGTAAATACATTGAGCTTATATTTTGTATTCCTGTTGTTATGCATAATAGTTATTTTGCCGCTTTGCGTAGTATTCTTTTCCGTGCAAAAACAGTTTTCAGAAAAGGGATTGTTCTCAAATCTTTCTGAAAGAATCAGAAGAAAGGTTCACATATTCAGCGGTAGTGCGTCAATTTTTAAGGGCGAGTGCTTTAAACATTATGTAAGCTCAAAGGTATTGCTTGTTATTGCATTTGTTGCGGTGTTCGGAATATTTGCCTTGAATGATAACATCAATATTGTTTACCAAAACGGTGAGGATGTAGCCTATGCCACATACCTCAATAGGCTTGAGGGTGAGCTGACCCCCGATAAGGAAAAGTTCATCGATAAGGAGCAAAAATATTTTGACGAATTAAATGAAGAGAAAATTTCAATCGAGTCAAGCACAACCATCACCGAAGATGAAAAAACAACTCAGCTTACAGCAATAAATAATATTCTGGACACCAGGGGCAGAGGCTTTGAAAGAGTTATGCTCCAATACGAAACAATAAAAGCGACAGGCGAAAAACTTGGTATTACACCGTGCTTTGTAAACTACACAGTAGGTTCTCGGCTTATGACCGATTCACATAGGGAATGGATATTGTTTTCACTGTTTATCGTAATTTTGGTGTTTGCATTGTCGGGAGTTTTTGCCTACGAGCACAAGCATAGAATGAGCTATTTGATTTGCTCAGCTAAAAACGGCAAGGGTAAGCTTGTTGTTACAAAATTTCTGGTGGCGTTGCTTACATATTCCATTGTTTACACATTAATCTATCTGCCATATATGATAAATTTTATTGCTACATTCGGTACAGACATTTTCTCAAATCCGCTGGCATTCTTAGAGAATTTTCAAAATCTCGAAAGCACAATCACTATTTCGCAAGCAATTATTCTAGAAGCATTGGTGCATATAGCATTGAGCATGACCGCAGGTGCTTTTATCTTGTTTTTATCAAATATACTTAAAAATAAAATAACCGCAATGGTCGTTTCCACATCGGTAACACTCATTCCGTGTATGGTTGTATACTTTAGCAATGATTTGAGAATATTCTCATTATTTATGGAAAATAGACTTTGGATAATGATTTTAATTATTATTATGTCAATAATTTTATCTACATTATTTGCCTTGTTAACTTACAGGAATTTTATCGGTAAACAGGCGTAGGAGGTGAAACTATGAAACTTCAAATCAGTAACCTGAACAAAACCTACAAAAAAGGAGCAGTAAAGGCGCTTGATGATTTTTCAGTTACGCTCACACCGGGAGTGTATGGTCTTCTAGGTCCCAACGGAGCAGGCAAGAGTACGCTTATGAACATCATAACAGACAATCTTAATGCTGACAGCGGAGAAGTACTTTATGATGACAAGAATATTAAAAAACTAGGCAAGGACTATCGTTCTGTCCTTGGCTATATGCCACAGCAGCAGGGATTGTATGATGACTTTACGCTCAATCGATTTTTGTGGTATATGGCGGCTTTAAAGGGTCTGAAAAAGAAAGAGGCAAAAGAGAAAATTACTCAGCTTCTTGAAACAGTAAATTTAACAAACACCGCACATAAAAAGTTAGGCGGATTTTCAGGAGGAATGAAGCAGAGAGCATTAATTGCTCAAGCACTTCTGAATGACCCTAAGATTTTAATTCTTGACGAACCGACCGCAGGACTTGACCCGAAAGAGAGAATACGCATACGCAACTTCATAAGCGAAATTGCAGAGGATAAAATTGTGCTGATTTCCACTCACGTTGTGTCTGATATTGAGTTTATTGCAAAAGAAATTATTTTGATAAAAGAGGGTAAACTTGTTTCCCACGATACCTGCAATAACCTTACAAAAGAGATTGAGAACAAGGTGTTTGAAGTTGAAATTGATAAGGAAGAACTGAAATATTTTCAGGAAAATTACCGTGTGTCAAATCTCTATCATAACGACAAAAAAATCATTGTAAGATTGGTAACAGATATTCCGCCTGAAAACCATAACATACAGTCAGTAACTCCGACTCTTGAAGATTTATACCTCTATGTATTTGAAACAGGGAAGTAATATAATCTTAAAAATAAGTATATAATTTAGAAATAAAAATGCCGATAAGTTATAGCTTTTAATGCTATTACCTGTTGGCATTATTTTTTGGTCTATTTTCAATAGTGGAGGAAAATCCGAAAACGAATAGTTTCATTACAAGTGATAGCATCAAGCTGTAGCTTGTTTTTGTGTTTGGTGAGAAAAGATATGTAAAATACGGTTGCGAAAACGCTTGAAATTTCTATAACCGTAAGCGTTGCGTTTAAGGACTTTGATTTTGTTGTTACAGCCTTCAGTAAAGCCGTTGATATAGTAGAAGAAAATGAATTAAGAATAC
>DKXL01000016.1:37323-110871 GCA_002493005.1 Ruminococcaceae bacterium UBA7127 | reverse complement strand
GCGCGCGCACGAGCGATGGCTATACGAAAGCGGACGCACTAGGTGCGCGCGCTTTCTTGTCTTAATATTGCAACTCTTAAATAAATTTGATATAATACAACTGAGATTACAAGGAAGTTAAGGCGGTTAGCATTTCATCCGTAACACAACCTATAAAAGCATTGGCTTAATAAGTTGTGAAAGGGGGAATGCAATTGTGGAAAGTATAATAACATTAATCACGCTTATCGTGATATATGAAATTATAAAGTACATAAAAAAATAATCGCCCGACAGCCTCACAAGCAATATTGGACGATTATTTTAATCTAAAGATATTCGGCTAACCGCTTTACACGGTTTTCCTTGTAATCTTATTTTACTATAAACTTATAGTTTTGTCAATATAACAACTTGCTTTTTTCAGGGTACCAATTGGTACCCTGTTTTTCTATGCTCACTTAAGAGCAACAAGGTTGGGAATATTTGGTACAAAATTAGTGATACACTATAATTGCAACAAAGTTGCATAACTAAGAAAAAAGGAGGTGTGCATTATGAAAAATATAATTACATTAATCAAACTTTTATTGATTAATAAAATCATTAATTACATAACAAAATAATTTAATATACATTAAGTTGTGTACTGAACACAACTTAATCGAAAAAATTATATTTTTTTGCAAACGGATTGCGAATTACGTTAAGTTGTTCTGTACTTTGGTGGTTCGGTTTCGTACACATTATTACCGTCGCAGTCAATGGCGACAATGCAAGGAAAATCCTCAACATAATATCTGCGCACAGCTTCTGTACCCAAGTCCTCATAGCATAAAAGCTCTTCGCTTTTGATGCTCTTGGCAATAAGTGCGGCGGCACCGCCAATTGCCACAAGATAAACACATTTGTTGCGCACAATCGCGTCTATGACATCTTTGTTTCTTGCTCCCTTGCCAATCATTCCCTTGAGCCCTCGGTCAAGCAGTGCAGGCGCATATTTATCCATACGATAGCTTGATGTCGGTCCGGCAGGTCCAACGGCATAACCCGGCTTTGCAGGAGCAGGGCCGACGTAATAAATCAACTCGCCGTCTATGTCAACAGGCAGTGGCTTGTCGTTTTCAATAAGCTCAAACAGCCTTTTGTGCGCGGCATCTCTGCCGGTGATAATTGAGCCTGTCAGCAAAACGCTGTCGCCGGCTTTTAAATTTTTTATATCATCGTCTGTAATCGGTAGGTTTATTCTTTTTGCCATTTTGTTGTTCCTTTCGTCAGATTACTGCGCTTGCGTGTCTTGCGGCATGACAGCAGATATTTACTGCAACAGGCATTCCTGCAATATGAGTGGGCGAGGTTTCAATATTTACGCCGAGTGCAGTGGTGTCGCCGCCAAGTCCTGCAGGGCCGAATCCCATTTTGTTAATTTCGGTGAGCAGTTCTGATTCAAGTTCTGCGTATCTTTCGTCCTCGTTTGCGGTGTCAATCGGGCGGAAGGTCGCTTTTTTGGCAAGCTGAGCGGCACGCTCAAAGGTTCCGCCGATTCCCACTCCAACGACAATCGGAGGGCAGGGGTTAGGGCCTGCTGCACGCACAGTGTCAAGAATAAATTTTTTTACACCCTCAATTCCGTAAGAGGGGGTGAGCATCTTGATGGCGGACATATTTTCACTGCCGAATCCCTTGCCGCCTGCTGTGATTTTGATTTGGTTTCCGCTGACAATTTTGGTATGTATAATCGCAGGGGTGTTGTCCTTGGTGTTGATTCTGTCAAACACAGGGTCGCTCACAACACTTTTGCGAAGATAGCCGTCAGTATACGCAAGACGCACACCCTCATTGACTGCATCTTCAAAGCAGGAGTCTTCAATAACAACCTTATCGCCGTATTCAACAAACAGAATTGCCATACCGGTGTCCTGACATAGGGGGATTTCTTCCTTGGCGGCAATGATGTCATTTTCAATAATTTGTGAAAGCACGCTTTTTCCAACAGGAGAGGTTTCGTTGCTTCTTGCATTTTCAAGAGCGCACATTATATCTTTGCCAATAAAATAATTACAGTCCATAAACAGCTTTTTGACAGTGTCTGTAACTGTCTGAGCCTTGATTCTTCTGATTTCCATATCGGACTTCCTTTCTTCGCGGTGCGTTTTCTTCATATATTATAAAACTTTTGCGTGCGTATTTCAATATATTTATCTTTTGTATGCAATGCAATTTACACGCTTATTTTTGTGTGTTATACTAACCTTGTAACCTTGGATATTATATATTGTAATTATTAGAAAATAACGCACAATTTTTAGACAACAAACATATTTCTGTCACAAACAAAGAGTAAACTTAATTTTGACGATAATATAATACAGCGGTTTTAAGGTTCACCCGAAAAATATATAAAAAAGAGGGATAAAAATGAGCAAAATACTTGTGGTTGATGATGAATTCAGAATAAGACAAATTATAAAAAAGTACGCTGAGTTTGAAGGCTTTACCGTCAAAGAAGCTGTTGACGGTATGCAGGCAATCGAGGTGTGCAGAGAAGAGGAGTTTGACCTCATTATTATGGATGTTATGATGCCCGAGCTTGACGGCTTTTCGGCTTGCAGAGAAATCAGAAAATTCAGCCAAACGCCGATAATTATGCTGTCTGCAAGAGGTGAGGAGTACGACAAAATACACGGTTTTGAGCTTGGCAGTGACGATTATGTAGTCAAACCGTTTTCTCCAAAGGAGCTTATGATGAGGGTAAACGCTGTTATTAAGCGTTCAACTTTTGCTTCTCGACAGGAAGAGACAAAAAAGGATGTGTTTACATTCGAGGATCTTGTAGTGGATTTTACGGCACGAATTGTAACTATCAACGGTAAGCGAATTGAAATGACGCCAAAAGAGTACGAGCTGTTTTTCTTTATGGTAAAGAACAAGGGCATTGCACTTAAACGTGAGTTGCTTATAAGTGAGGTTTGGGGTTACGACTTTTTTGGCGATGAGCGTACGCTAGATACTCATATCAAGCTATTGAGAAAGAGTCTTGGCAAATACAGCAAGTGTATTGTAACCTTGCGAGGGGTGGGATACAGATTTGAAACGATTTAAACATCGTTATATGCCGCTTCAATTAAAGCTGTTGTGTTACTTTTTGCTGTTTGGAGGAATAATAGTTGTTGTGCTGTGGTTCTTTCAGTCGTTCTTTTTGGAATCATTTTACACAATGACCAAGTCCTCTCAGGTTGAAAAAAATGCATCAATTATTTCAACGTCTATAAAAGAGAACAAGAATGTTCAAGGCACAATCGAAAATGTTGCAAGCTACAATTCGCTTTCGGTTTATGTTTATGATTCGAGCTCATTGTTTTCGCTTAGATATGCGTGTGAGTATGATAATCCTGCAACAACGCTTGATTTTCAATACCATGATATTTACACTTACTATAAAAAGGCAAAGGATAATGACGGCAAGTATATGTGCGTTACCAACAAATACGGTGACGACAGCATCAAGATGAAGATTAATCACAAATATTTTGGAAATTATGCATCTCCTGATATGGCATATTCCGAGATTCATTATATAAAGGATCATTCCGACAGGCTTCAAAATATGGTGTATGCCGATATTATAAATTTGCCTGACGGCAAAGAGGGATTTTTGCTGGTGACGTCATCAATTACGCCGCTTACCAATACGATTGAGATTATCCATGACCAAATGCTGATTGTAACAATCGTTTTTGTACTGCTGGCGGTGCTGTTTTCGATTTACGCAAGTCTGAGAATTGCAAAGCCGATATCAAAGACAAATACCTCGGCAAAGGAACTTGCAAAGAAAAACTACTCGATTGACTTTAATGCAAAGGGATATCTTGAGGTTGAGGAGCTTAACGAAACGCTGAACTATGCAAAAACCGAGCTTGCGGCAACCGAAAAGCTGCAAAAGGAGCTTATTGCGAATATCTCGCACGATTTGCGAACTCCGTTGACGATGATAACAGGCTACGGTGAGGTTATGCGTGACCTGCCCGGAGAAAACACGCCTGAAAATATACAGATTATTATTGACGAGGCAACCCGACTCTCAACGCTTGTCAACGATTTGCTTGACCTCTCAAAGCTGCAATCGGGTGCAATTCAACCGCAAAAATCAAAGTTCTGTCTTACAGACAGCATAGAGGGGATTTTTGTTCGCTATTCAAAACTTAAGGAGCAAGACGGCTACGATATCAGGTTTGAGAGCGATGAAAAGGTTTATGTTTATGCAGACGAGCTTAAGATTTCACAGGTAATCTATAACCTTGTAAACAATGCGATTAACTACGCAGGTGACGACAAGACTGTTGAAGTAACGCAGAAAGTTGCAGATAAAAAGGTTGTTATTGAGGTTTGTGACCACGGTGACGGTATTCCGTCAGACAAGCTCAAGGATATCTGGGACAGATATTACAAGGTAGATAAGGAGCACAAGCGAGGTGTGGTTGGCTCGGGCTTGGGACTGTCGATTGTAAAGGGTATTCTTGATGTTCACGGTGCACGTTACGGTGTGCGCAGTACAATCGGCAAGGGCAGTACCTTCTGGTTTGAGCTTGATATAGTTACCGTTAAGAAAAAGAATCAGCAATAAATAAATCAGCCGACAGAGTACAAAGCTCTGTCGGCTTTTATGTATCATATTAATTTAAGCAGATGACCTGCGGAAAATTCGGGATTAAATAAAAATTCCTCTTCCATCAGTTCGCTGTTTTCATAGGAGTGTTCAACTTCTTTTGAATATCTTTGAATAACAAGTATCTGCTGTTCTGTCGTAAGGTCTTTGGCTGACGAAAGCATATGGCCGATTACTATGTATGCACACACAATTCGCTTTATTGCGGAGAGGACATCAAAGCTGTCAATGGCGGTGAGGTAGTATCTGAATAAGTAGTATTTTGCAATGACCGAAAAATATTTGTCATAGCGATCCGAGATTTTGCCGCAGTATGCGTGGCTTGATGCATTCTCCAAAAATCCCCTAAAGCTATTGTCCATTATGTCAAGTCGCTTGTGCAGGCCAAATATAAATGTACAATCGGACTTGTGTGATGTGACGGAAACATCGGTGAATTGTGAAAAATCAAAGGGACTGTAGTTTTCATCATCAAGCCGGTTTTGAATTTCAGCGTTAAATGCAAGGCTCTGCCGCAGTCTTTCGGCAAAGGGCAGGGTTAAATTATTTAAAACTTCAAAGGTGAATTTGCGTGCATTTAAAAGAAAGTTCATCAAATCAACGTTGTAGTCAACGCTTTTGTCAGTGCATAAATCGGTCTGATAACAAAAATTTTTATCCGCTTCAAGCATAAGCCTTGCCGCCTCGGGACAGGCGAATGACAGCATATGCTCGCAAAATAAAGTGTAGTCCTGTGAAATTCTCGGAAAACTGCGACAGGTGGCGCAAAGGTGCTCCTCACCGAGATTTGTAAAAATATCACACAGCTTTTGACTGTTCCAAAACGGACATTTGCCGTTTTGCGATACAAAAATTCTGTCGCCGTCACCGTCAACGGCAGTAAGGTTCTTTAGCTTTTTGCCAAAGTCACCTTTTACGGTTTCGTAAAATGCCTGACTGTCGTCGTCTACAACCACATCCCAGTCTTTGCAACAGCTGTCGGGACATTCAGCGGCAACACATTTGAAGTTCTTATAATAATCGGGATAAAAATGTTTCATAATTTAAAGACTTAGTTTTGTTTTGAATGTTTTTTCTTTCTTTTGAAAATCAAATAATATGTTATTGTCGAGGCAATTAGTTCGATTGTTAAAATTGATACGCAAATATTTCTGAATATAAGCTCGTTTTTGGCAGAGAGGAAATAGGTATAAACCACTATCGGAAAAACACTGTCCTCTGAATCAGAATAATACTGACATATGTTATTGTTGCGTACAACGAAATCGAAGGATTCACTGCCGTCCTTGCAGGCAAACCTTTCAATTACTTCGTCCGCTGTTGAGGATTCTTCTGCGTTTACGATAGTATCGGGTGATGTGATATAGGATAAAGAAAGCCCTGCGGCATATACTTCTTCCGGCTCTGTATTTTTAGCGACATATTTTTTAAAGCTGTCAGCATCATAAAAGATTTCACCTTCAACAAAATGCTGACCGTTCATCCAACCATTGCCGTAGTAATTTATCTCACCCAATAAAGTAAGCGAAATGATTATTGATATCATTGCAAAAAAGAGCCTTTTCTTTTTGATTACCTGCGTTTTCTGCTCGTCTGAGGGGTATATGTTGCGCTTAACAAGAATAGCGAGAACTACAGTCCATATGGTTTTGAATAAGATGTATGCAAACAACGCATAAAGCAAAATGATGAACAAGACGTCAATCGAAAATATGTTGTGCGTTTGGTTAGTCAGCAATTCTCTCAGTTGGTCGTTGATTTCACTACAATAGCCGGTGCAGAATGTGAGAAAGCCCTGAAGCGCAAAGAGAAAATAGAGAGAATAAAAGCTGACTGCAAACGGGATTTTAGAGAAATCTACGGCTTTTTGTCTGAAATTTTCTAATTTATCCGTAGGCAAATCGTCATCATAGGTTGAAGTATGTGCGTTGTATAAAAAAATTATTTCACAAATTACCGATATCAGCACAAGCATACTTCCGACTGCAAGTGAAATATATCTGTGTGGAATTATCACAGCAGAGAACACCGTCAATACCGAGAGTATGATGGGTATAAGCGAGAGATTATGAAACTTTGCCATTACTGAGTCAAGCATTTTTTGCAGTTGCTTTTCGGCTCTCGGCATTGATTTACTGCTATTATCAACAGCGGTGTTTGCTCTGCGTTCGCCGCTCAGCAGTTCATCTGTTGTTACGTCAAATATTTCTGCGATAATAGGTATAAGCGAAAGATCAGGTGCACATTCGTCACGCTCCCAACGGCTGACTGCCTTGTCGGACACATTTAATTTTTCGGCTAATTCTTTTTGGGTGTAGCCGTTAGCTTTTCGCAGTGCGGCTATAAAACCGCCGATAGATTTTCTTTCCATAATTAGATTCTCCTGTCAGATTTAGTATAAGGTGCTGTCCTGCAGGAACATTTCCTTACTGCCCAAATTCTACCATTGGAAGAGTTAAAACACCACCCCGCAAACCGAAAATAACTCTCGCAAAGCGAGAATTTGGCAAATATTCGGTTATTATAGACAGGTTTTATTAAAATTCGGCAAATATTCAAGTCCATTCAAGCGTCAGAAAAAACTGTTCATACGCATCGTCCCAGCCGTCTATTCCGTTAACTCCGCCGCCGTTTACACTGCGAAGTTTGGCGTCGTTTGATGTCTGACCTACGGCAAACAGCTCGCCGATTGTTATGTTGTAGCCGTTTTGCTGACATAGGGTACAAAAATCTTCAACAGGATTTTCTGTGCTTTTGGTGCTGAGAAGCAACTGTTTAAGTTTTGAGTTGTGCTTTGCGTCGTGCAAAAGCCGTTCAAGCTCTTGTTCAATCATTATGAGCCTCCGTAAATGTTTATATTAGTGATTAGTATAGCAGGAAAATAAACCGAGCTGTTACCCACAAACTAAAAAAGCCGTTCCAAAAAGAACGGCTTGGGAGTGGTGCTTATTCAATCGAACTGTCGAGGTATTCCATAAGTTCCTCGTCATCTTTTTTCTGTTTGTCTTTAACGATTAAAAAAGCTGTAAGAGCGGCAGAAACGGCTGCCACTGCGGAGATTATGCCAATGATTAAAGCAAATTTTTTGTTTTTCATATAAAAGCCTCCATTTAGCAATTATTATTTGTAGTTTTGTATAGTTATATTCTAACATTTTTTAATGAAAAGTCAACAGAAAAGTCAACACAAAAACAAAAAAAGCAGAGATAATTCTCTGCTTTTAAGCTCTGTTAAGAAGTATTGCGCTCTTACGCTGAAGCGTTGAGTCTTTTAGCAAGTGAAGATTTGCTTCTTGCAGCTGTATTCTTGTGAAGAATACCCTTAGCTGTTGCCTGGTCAATTTTCTTAATAGCAAGACGAACTGCCTCTGTTTTGTTGTCAGCGTTAGTGTCAACTGCAAAATAAGCCTTCTTGATAGCTGTTCTTAAAGCTGACTTTGTAGCCTTGTTGCGAGCAGTCTTTGTAGCAATAACTTTAACACGCTTTTTAGCAGATTTGATGTTTGGCATTGTCCCACCTCCTTAAAAATATCAGTCATATAGGAAATATGATAACACAAAGATGTCCAAAAATCAAGTATTTTTCAAAAAATTCTTAGATTTTCAGCAGGATTTATAATGTCTTTTTTTAAATAACAAGATATAGTATTGGCTTTGCGTTTGATGTCTATATGCAGACCCGTGAGCGCAGGGAAAATTATTTTACCTTGATTTTGTCGAGCAGTTCGCCTACTTTATCATGAAAAACAAGGCTTGCCGTATTGTCCACAGGTGTTGGGTCGCGGTTGATAAGCACCAGATTTTCACCGCCGAAATATCGCACAAAGCCGGCGGCAGGATATACCGTCAGGCTTGTGCCGGCAATGATGAGTGTGTCTGCGTTTTGAATTGTGGACAGTGCACCCGATACAGTTTTGTCATCAAGTCCTTCTTCATACAGTACAACATCGGGCTTTATGACTGAGCCGCACTCACAGTGCGGAATGCCGTCGGATTCCTTTATAAACTGTGCGGAGTAAAAGCGGTGGCATTTTGTGCAATAGTTGCGCAGAACACTGCCGTGCAGTTCATAAACGATTTTGCTGCCTGCCGCCTGATGAAGCCCGTCAATATTTTGAGTTACTACGGCGCTGAGTTTTCCTGCTCTTTCAAGTTCGGCAAGTTTGAGGTGCGCTTTGTTTGGCTTTTTGTCAAGACAAAGCATTTTATCTTTGTAAAAGCGGTAAAATTCACCTGTGTTATTCACAAAAAATGTGTGGCTCAAAATTTGTTCGGGAGGATAATCGTACTTTTGATTATATAAACCGTCAACACTGCGAAAATCGGGAATGCCGCTTTCTGTTGATACACCTGCACCGCCAAAGAAAACGATGCGGAGGCTGTTGTCAATTATTCTTTGCAGTTCTTCTATGCTGCTCACGAAATCGCTTCCTTCATACTTTTTACATAATCACAGACCGGAGCAATGCAGTCTTTGCCGTACTTTGCAACAATTTTTACGATTGCAGAACTAACAATTATTCCGTCGGCACTTTGCGCCATCTCTTTGGCTTGCTGAGCAGTTGAAATGTCAAAGTCGATTGCACAGGGAATATCGTTGACTGATTTTACAAGACTTACCGTTTTACCGATATCGACGGCTTTGGCGCTTGCTTCTGTTGATGAAATGCAGTAAACAAATCCCTGAGCCTCTTTTGATATCATCTTGATTCTATCGTTTGAAGTTGGGGAAATCATAGAAATAAGCTCTATGCCGTATTTGTCACAAGCAACAGAAAGCTCTGATTTTTCCTCAAATGGTGTGTCGGGAACAATAACCGCTGAAATTCCGCATTCACTGCACTTTGACATAAATTTGTCTGTACCGTATACAAAAATCGGGTTCATATATGTCATTATTGCGAGAGCGCACTTTATGTCACTGCGCACCTCCTTGACGGCATTAAATATTTTGTCTGTGGTTGTGCCTGCGGCAAGTGAACGCAAATCAGCCTCCTGAATTGCAACGCCCTCGGCAATAGGGTCGGAAAAAGGAATCCCGATTTCAATAATGTCTGCGCCGCATTTGCTCATTTCTATAAGCAGCTTTTGCGTTACGGCAAGGTCAGGGTCGCCCGCTGTGACAAAAGGAATAAGTGCTTTGCCGTTTTCAAATGCTTTTTTTATATCACTCATAAATATCCTCCCCTCTGTATCTTGCGATTGCCGCAACGTCTTTGTCACCTCTGCCTGAGAGGTTGACTACAATGATTTTGTCCTTATCCATAGTCGGTGCAATTTTAATGCAGTGAGCAACTGCGTGTGAGCTTTCAATAGCGGGAATAATGCCCTCGGTCTTTGAAAGATACTCAAATGCGCTGACTGCCTCTTCGTCGGTAACAGGAACATATGTTGCTCGTCCTGTGTCGCTCAGGTTAGCGTGCTCAGGGCCTATGCCCGGATAGTCAAGCCCTGCCGAAATCGAGTAAACGGGAGCAATCTGACCGTATTCGTTTTGGCAGAAATATGACTTCATTCCGTGAAATATGCCGAGTGTGCCGTTTGCGATTGTTGCGGCATTCTTTGGGTTGTCAACGCCCAAGCCTGCCGCTTCGCAGCCGATAAGCGCAACGCTTTCGTCCTTTATAAATTCATAGAAAGCGCCCATTGCATTACTGCCGCCGCCTACGCACGCCATTACAACATCGGGAAGTTTGCCTTCTTTTTCCATTAACTGAGCTTTGATTTCTTTGCCGATAACGCTCTGAAAGTCACGCACAACGGTCGGGAACGGATGGGGACCCATTACCGAGCCAAGAACATAGTGAGTATCCGACACACGATTTGTCCATTCGCGCATCGCCTCGTTTACGGCGTCCTTGAGAGTCATTGTTCCTGTTTCAACAGCGTTGACCTTTGCGCCGAGGAGTTTCATTCTGTATACATTAAGAGCCTGGCGGATGGTGTCTTCCTTACCCATAAAAATCTCACATTCAAGTCCGAGCAGAGCGGCCACAGTTGCGGTTGCAACGCCGTGCTGACCGGCGCCTGTTTCGGCAATAACTCTGGTTTTGCCCATTTTTTTGGCAAGCAGGCATTGACCCAGACAGTTGTTGAGCTTGTGAGAGCCTGTGTGGTTTAAATCTTCTCTCTTTAAATATATCTTGGCGCCGCCCAAGTCCTTGGTCATCTTTTCTGCATAATAAAGGCGTGACGGTCTGCCTGCGTATTCGCGCATAAGCGTATCGAGCTCCGAAACAAATTCCGGATCATTTTTGTAGTGATTGTACGCTTCTTCAAATTCGTTGATTGTATTCATCAGCGTTTCGGGAACAAATTGTCCGCCGTGAATACCAAACTTTCCTTTTGACATTTATTTTTCTCCTTATCCAAACTTTAATTATCTCAAATATTTATTGCATTTTTCGCGGAAATGTTTTGATTGGGGAGTAAGCAAAAGCCGTGTCTGTGCAAAGACTGTGAAAAACAAAAAGGCTTTTGTCCCAAAAGGGACAAAAGCCTGATAATTCAACTTCTGCGGTACCACCCAAATTGACGATAAACGTCCGCTTAACAGCATACTGACATATGCCTCTCACTGTAACGGTTGAGCTCCGTCGGAAACTACTTGCCAACGCTTTCGGTCCGCCCTCACAAGTCCATTCGGAAAAATCTCCGTTATCGGTTCGCACCACCCACCGACTCTCTGAAAACCTCAAAAATTCTTACTACTCTTGCTCATAGGTTTTAATTATTGCTAATATTATATTCCTGATTTTTTAATTTGTCAACAAAAATTTTAATGTTTTATCATCTTTAGGGTAAATATCGGAAAATGCTAAAAATTACGCAAAAAATCAACTATTTTTTCGAACCGCATTGAATGAGATGCTTTTACAAGCACAATGTCGCCTTTGCGCAAAAGCTCAGTAAGCTTTGATTTTGCGTTTTCAATATCACTGCACCATACGCCGTCTGAACCGTTTGCAAGCTCTTTTGCAAGCGTGCCCACTGCGATTACAAGGTCAACACCTATTTGCTTTGCGTATGCGCCTGTGTCAAAATGCAGTTTGAGTTCGTCAGTGCCGAGTTCTTTCATATCCCCCAACACTGCAACCTTTCTGCCGTCAAAGTTGCACAGCGTGTCAAGGGATGCCTTGACCGAGGTGGGATTTGCATTGTAGCAGTCGTCGATAATTTTGAGGCTTGATGTGTTTATAACATTGGCGCGACTGCCGACTGTTTTGTAGCTTTGAACACCGTTTTTGAGCTGTTCGTCATTAAGTCCGAGCAGCTTTCCAACGGCAACAGCGGCAAGCGCATTGCTAACCATATAACTGCCGATTGCAGGAATAGTAACGCAAAGACGCGTGTCGTCAAAACAGAGAGTACAGCCTATTTTGCCCTCGGCGTTGTTTTGTATGTCTTGTGCATAGTAGTCATTGTCGGAAGAAAAGCCGAAAAAGACAGGTCTTTTGCCGTCAATATCAGTGACGGAAGACAGCATATCGTCATCGCCGTTGAGGATATAGCTTGCATTTGGGCGGGCAAATTTAAACATCTCGGTTTTTGCCTTGAGAACACCGTTTCTGTCGCCCAGATTTTCAAGATGACATTCGCCGATAATTGTAAGTACACAGATTGTCGGTTGAACTATTTCGGAAAGTCTTGTCATTTCGCCAAAATCAGAAATACCCATCTCAATAACTGCCGCTTCACTGTCCTCAGGCATAGCAAGCAGCGTCAGAGGAACACCAAGCTCGTTGTTGAGATTGCCCTGTGTTTTGTGAGTCCTGAATTTTTGAGAAAGCACGGCGTAGAGCATTTCCTTAGTTGAGGTTTTGCCCACGCTGCCGGACACTCCGATTACGGGAATGTCAAATTTATTTCGGTAAGCTTTGCCGATTGCTTTGACAGCCTCAAGGGTTGAACTGACAAGAATATACGGTTTTGATGCGTTTGGAATATCTTTTTCGCAGATTGCGCAGACTGCTCCCGAATCGTAGCATTTTTGCACAAAATCGTGTCCGTCTACACGCTCGCCTTTGATAGCAAGAAACAGGCTGCCGTCCTTTATCTGACGGCTGTCACGCTCAACGGAGGTGATTGCGGTTTGCTTAAGATTTTCATCGCCCACATATCTGCCGCTGCAGGCAAGGGTGATTTCTTCAAGAGTAAAGTGTTTCATATTAACTCCGTTACGGTTTTAAAATTAAAACTGAGGTTGATTGGTTTTGTATTTTTCAAGAGAGATGTTGATGATTTTTTCGCACAAATCAGCGTACTCTAATCCCTCAACTGCCGCTTCCTGAGGAAGCAGGCTGGTGGGCGTCATTCCCGGCAGGGTGTTTGCTTCAAGGCAGTATGTATCACCGTTTTTGTCAAGCAAAAAGTCAACTCGTGCATAGCTTTCAAGATGAAGTGCGTTGTATGCCTCAACTGCCGCACAGCGCAGCTTTCTGTCGGTATCAGCGTCAATATCGGCAGGACAGGTTTCAACCGTTGCGCCTGCCTGATATTTGGCTGCATAGTCGTACATTCCCGACTTTGGTGCGATTTCGATTGGCGGTAATGCCCTGCCGCCAATCACGCCGACGGAAAATTCTCTGCCCGATATAAATTGTTCTACAACGATTTCTTCTTCAAATTGGAAAGCATCTTTTACAGCAGCTTTGTATTCATCGGGGGTTTCTGCCTTTGCAATACCTACACTTGAGCCGCCTGAGCAGGGCTTAACAACACAAGGGAAGCAGTTCCAGTTAAGAGCGTCTTCTTCACTCTTGAACAATCTGCCCTGCGGAGTGTTGATATTGTTTTGAATAAATACGCTTTTAGTCAGCCCTTTGTTCATTGCAAGCGCAGAGCCAAGGTAGCCTGAGCCTGTATATTTTATTCCGAGCAAATCAAGCGCCGCCTGAAGCTGTCCGTTTTCGCCCTCGCCGCCGTGAAGTGCAAGGAAGGTTATGTCTGCTTCGGAACAGATTTCAATTACATTTGTTCCGATAAAGCGGTCGGATTTATCAAGACGGTTTTCTTTTATTTCACTGATGTCAGCAATGGTTTTGCCAATAGATTTATTCTCGGTGAAGCTGTAATTTTGTTTGAATAATGCGTCTATATCACAGATGTTTTCTTCATATCCTGTAAAAACGTCAAGCAGTACAACCTCGTGTCCCTTTTGACGAAGTGCGTTTGCAACGAGTGAGCCTGATGAAATTGATACGTCACGCTCGGTGCTGAGTCCGCCTGCAAGAACAACTATTCTCATAAAAATACTCCTCTGTTATTATTGTTTAATTATTGTATAAAATTTCATCTTACATTATAATATTTTCCTCCTGCTATTGCAAGTATTTTGTGTTGGGGATATTTGCCAAAGTACGGTTTTGGGCAGTATTATAACTTGGTTATAATTTTTGTTTTATAAATATTAAGCAAAAAATCTTACATTAATTTTTAAAAATTGCCGCTTAAAAAAGGTCTGAATACGGTTAATTTACCGGATGGTTTTAGAGAAGAATTATTTAAGATATGCATTAATTGAGCATTTGCTATCCAAATTTGCATAATTGTATTCTAAACGCGAATAAATAAAATAATTTGTTTTGTATTTTTCATAACGTGGGTAGTTGATACAAACAGCACTGTTGTTATACAATAATACATAGAGTAATCATATATGAAAAAGGATGGAAAACTATGCAGCTGTACAAAAATTTTTGCAGAGAAACAATTGACGAAAACGGCAGCTTGATTGATTTTGAGCTAGCCTTTAAAGATAATTATAACTTCGGCTACGATGTTGTAGACGAGCTTGCAAGACTTACTCCAAACGACAAGGCTGTTGTATGGACTAATCCCGATAAAGAAGAAAGGGTGTTTACGTTTGCCGATATTGCAAACCTGAGCAATAAGGCTGCAAATGTATTTAAAAAATATGGCATTCAAAAGGGTGACAAGGTGCTTGTTATCCTGAAGCGAAACTACGAGTACTGGTATATAGCACCTGCTCTGCACAAGCTGGGTGCGGTGATTATTCCCGCAACTAATCTGCTTACACAAAGCGACATTGCTTATCGTGTAAATACTGCTAATATTAAGGCGGCTGTTTGTACTCCGGACGGTTGTACTGCGGAGGATGTGCTGGCTGTTGCTTCGCAGCCAAATACGCTTGAGACTGTTTTTGTTCCACGCAGGAATGTTTTTGGCGCAGTTGATCTTACAACCGAAATTAACGAAGCGAGCGGTGAGCTTGAAAGGGTTGAAACTAAAGCGACGGAGCCGATGTTGATTTATTTTACATCGGGCACAACAGGATACCCCAAGGCAGTGGAGCATAACCACACCTACACCCTTGCTCATATTATTACGGCAAAATACTGGCAATGTGTTATTGACGGAGGGCTTCACCTTACTGTTGCCGAAACAGGTTGGGGCAAAGCGTCATGGGGAAAAATTTACGGTCAATGGCTGTGCGGCTCGGCGGTAATGGTTTATGACTTTGACAAGTTCTCACCGGGAAAGCTGCTACGCATTATGGAAAAATACAGCGTAACAACCTTTTGTGCTCCGCCTACGGTATACAGATATTTTATTAAAAAAGGTATGGACCGATACGACCTCAGCTCGCTTGTTCATCTTACCACAGCAGGTGAAGCGCTTAATACCGAGGTTTTTGACAGGGTGTTTGAGCAGACCGGTATTCACCTCAGAGAGGGCTTTGGTCAGACAGAATCTGTGCTTATGCTTGCAAACTATGCAGGAATAGATGCAAAACCGGGTTCAATGGGCAAGCCTACTGCGCTGTATGACATCCATATTGTTGATGAGGACGGCAATGAGCTTGCGCCAAACGAGGTGGGCGAGATTGTAGTTTATCCGCCAAAGGACAAGCCGCAGTACGGGATTTTTGTGTCGTATTACAACAATGAGGATTTGTACAGCAAGGTTTGGAGAAACGGAATGTATCACACAGGCGACACTGCTTACAAGGATGAGGACGGATACTTTTGGTATGTAGGCAGAGTTGATGATCTTATCAAGACAAGAGGCTTTAGGGTTGGACCGTTTGAGATTGAAAATGTTATTATGCAGTATCCGAACGTGCTGGAATGTGCGGTAATCGGCGTTCCTGATAGCGACAGGGGTCAGGCTATCAAGGCTATTGTTAAAATGGTTGACGGCATACCGCACAGCAAGGATTTGGAGAACAAAATCAAGACTTTTTGCAACAAACGAATGGCAAGCTACAAGTGGATACAGACCCTTGAGCTTGTCGACGAATTTCCAAAGACAATCAGTGGAAAAATCAAACGCAAAGACCTTAGAGAAAATTGATAAATTTTATAATAAATCAGCGGTCGGGCAGATATCTGCCCGACCGTTTTTACAGTTAGAGATTAGAAAAATTAAATCGTATTATTGCTTTAGCTTAAAGAATTTTATATCAAATCTGCTGCCTTTGCCTTCGGCAGAATTTACGCTGATTGTTCCTCCGCTTTTTTCAATAATGGTTTTAGACAGCGCAAGCCCGATTCCGATGCTTTCATCGCTTGAGTTTTTGCCCTTGTAAAAGCGTTCAAAAATATGCGGCAGATCCTTGGCGGAAATTCCACAGCCGTTGTCGGTTATGCTGATTTGCGTATAAATCTTGTTGTCCTCTGCGGAGATTTTAACTGTTCCGCCGTCGGGGGTGTGCTCAATGCAATTTTTTACGATATTTGTAATCGCCTCGCAAATCCATTTATAATCACAGGTAAGGGTTATTTGGCTGTTGCGGTCGGCACATACATCAACATTTTTTAAATCGGCAAGAACAGAGGTGCGCCGTATACATTCACTGATTATCTCATCTGCTCTTTCGATTTTTGTTTTAAACTCAATGGCTTCTGCATCAAGCCTTGACAATACAAGCAGGGATTTTACAAGAAAGCTTATGCTGTTGGTTTCACGTCTTACATCCTGCAAAAATTCTCTTCTCAGTTCTATGGGCATATTGTCGTTGTCAAGAATATTATCAACCATTATTATGATGGAGGTTAGTGGAGTTTTGAGCTGGTGTGAGATGTCCGACAGAGAGTTTTTCAGACATTCTTTGGCTTTTAGAGAATTGTCGGCCTGTTCACGCAGCATAACCGTAACCTTGAAAATCTCGTTTTTGAGCAGTGACATTTCGTCCTCGCTGTTGTGTTCAATTGCCAAATCGTAATCCTTGTTGTTTATGCGTGAAATGTATTTTGTGATTATTTTGGTTTCTTTTTTTCTTTGTAATATATAGATTGCAAAAATTGCGCAAAACGAAAATCCGAACACAACGCACAATATTGTATTTGTTGTAATTATTCTATCGGCAGCGGCAGTGTTTGAAGCATCAGCCCATTGTGAAGCAGTTATGCCGTACTTTTCGAGACTTTGCTCTGCGGCTGATGTATCGGATAAGCCGTTGAAAATTTGGGCAATCTCACGATCGGATACCTCGGGGTACGATTGCTTGATTTCGGCTACAAGCTGAAAGATTCTTTTGTTTGAGTTTTCTTTTAAAATGTTAAGCTGACAGCAGGAAACAGCGGCAAATACAGCCGAAAAAATAATTGTTATTGCAGCAAAAATCACTGTAAACCTTGTTGAACGTTTCATCTTAATTGCCATAGCCTTTCCGCCCACAAATAAAAATCTTTACGAACCTTAATGCGGGCAGATAAGGCGTAAAGGGCAATTTAATTTGGAAGCAGTGTGATTTTTACACTACCTCCAGCTTATAACCAAGCCCCTTAACGGTTTTTATAATGTCTGTGCCGAGCTTTTGGCGTATGCGTTTGATGTAAACCGTCAGGGTGTTGTCCTCAACATAGTTGCCTGCAATGTCCCAGATGCGCTCAAGGATAATGTCACGGGTAACAATTTTGCCTGCGTTTTGAGCCAGCATAGAAAAAATTTTGTATTCAAGAGCAGTAAGCTCAATCTGGTTATTATTTTTATAAACGGCTTTTTTGTCGTAGTCTATGCAGATATCACCGAACACGGCGGTGCTGTTGCAGTCAAGGCTGCGTGTGGTGCGCTTTATTCTGGCAAGCAGTTCACGTGTTGAAAAGGGTTTGGTGATGTAATCGTCTGCACCGAGGTCAAAGCCCTTTACAATGCTGTCTTCGTCATCAAGTGCAGTGAGAAAAATTACAGGCGCATCACAGAGTCTGTGCAAATCTTCAAACAGCTCAAAGCCGTTGCCGTCGGGCAGGGTTATGTCAAAAATAAACAAGTCAAAGCCATTTGGAATTGCTGTCATAGCCTGCTCTGCACTCTCACACAGTGTGACGTTATATCCGTTTTGCTCAAGGGTGTATACAAGTCCTTTTGATATAGCTTTGTTGTCCTCAACAAGTAAAATGTCCATAAAATCACCTGCAAAAAGTCAGGGCGGAGTTTAGTCCGCCCGTAAGTAAAAGTTTTATTGTGTTTATTGTAACACATCTGCGGCAGTTGTCAACTGCACTGAGATAGCTTTTTCATTATATATTATCATTTCGTATGGTTTCAATGATGTTTTGTTTGCCAACCTTGCTTACCGAGTATTTCATAATCATCCACACAACCACAAACACAAACACTATGCTGATTATTATAGCTTTCCACGGTATCACAAAGTCAAGCGCAAGGTTGCCCTCGCCAAAGGCAAAGAAGATTCCTATGCCGCCGAGAATACCAAGCGGTATACCTATAAGCAGTGATTTTACGCCGTAGAACAGACTTTCAAGTCTTATCATTCGGTTGAACTCTTTTTTGGTCATTCCAACTGACTTTAGCATTGCAAACTCTTTGCTGCGCAATCTCATATTTGTCGATATGGTGTTGAATATATTTGTAACGCCGATAAGTGTGATTACTGCAATAAAGCCGTAAATGAATATACCCATAATCAGCATAACTGCATTATTTGTTTGTATCATCTGGTCTATATTCATAACTGACAGATTATCGTAGCCGAGGTCATAAATATCATCCTGAAGCTTGTCACAACTTGTGGAATTAATACACATATATCCGGTTTTGACTGCGCTGTCGGAAACATAGTTTTTATACCACTGACGATTTACGATAAGTGCTCCACATGTTTCAAAATCGGCACCTGTTCCGATAAGTATGTCAGGCAGTTGAGTTATGGACGCTGATACTTTTATTTTTTTATCAGCTTTATTTTCTTGATGGTTATAGTATTCAAATTCAAACGTTCCGCTGTCCTTAAAGATTTTGTCTGTTTGTTTTTTGTTGTCGCCATTATAATCTGTAAAAGAATTGTACAGAATTGCCTTTCCGTCATCATTGTCGGGTATATTCAAATTCTTAAATATTTGTTCAAAAGCATCATCGTCAGTGGCTATTATCGGAATGCTCAACAGATCTTCGTTTCGTTCATTTGTGTATGGTGCATGAGTGGAGTATGATAAGAAATTGTCGGTCAGGGCGTCATTGCAAATCAACTCCAAATCTTCGGTTATGAGCATACTTATGCTGCTTTCAATGCTGCCAAGAGAATTGATTTTGGCGGTTTGTTTATCCCACTCTTGAATTTGGTTTTCATCTAAGTCATACGAGGAAATTATAATGTTATAGTTATAACCGCCGTAGTATTCATTTGTGAATGCCATACCGTAGTCCATAAAGGAAGAAATAGCAACAAACAGCATTACGCTTATTACAATCGAAATAACGGTTGTGCGATATTTCTTTTTGCTGCGCTTTAGGTTTTTGTAGGCTATAACTCCGCCTGTGCCGTACAGCTTTTTAATAAACTTTGGAGTACGGTAGGATTTTTTCTTTTTGCTTGTTTTGATGTCGTTGTTGCTTCTGATAGCGGTAATAGGGGCAATTTTTGATGCTCTGAATGCTATGCTCAGCGTTGAAAACAAGATTGTAATTGCTGAAAGTACTGCTGCACACACAAGAGCCGCCAGAGGTACGCCAAACTGGAATGATGCACCGTTAATCATTCCGGCAAGCAACAGATTCAGAATGACAACAAGCAATCCTACTACCCCTATGCCGAGAAGAAGTCCAAGCGGTATTCCGATAATTCCAAGGCAAAAGCCCTCAAACAGTACGTTTCGCTTGATTTGCTTTGCGGTTGTGCCGACTGAAGCCAACATTCCGTAAAGTTTTGTTTTTTCGGTGATTGAAATAGCAAAGCTGTTGCGGATAACAAATACGCTTGCAAGAATAACGATGACAATGATGATTGCGGCAAGGCTGAAGAGCATATTTGTTGTTTCGTCACCTAAGGCATAACCTTTGTATCTTAACACACTGTAATTGATTGCGATATCGGAAAAGTCACTTTTTTCGTACATCTCCTCAGTCATTCCGTCGTGTGTTGCAATGGTTACCTCTTCCTCTGTAAGATTTGTAATCTGTGAAGTAATCTTTAGGTAATCCTTTTCACATTCGGGCTTAAGATTAACATAAGCCACAGGCTCTGCCGTTGCGGTTGCTACAGGATTGCCGGTTGCAAGTGTGAATGCTGTAGTGCATGCGGAATAATCGTTATCGCTGATATTATTGCTGAAAATTTCGTTTAGAAAGCCCACAATAGTATATGTTTTGCGCTTTGTATCAACGAGCTTTTCTTGTATGGGTTCGTTTGTTTGTGAGTCTGACTCTTCCATTGACGTGCCGTATGCCGCATCAAGCGGAATAACGTTTCCTTTGTCGTCGGTTCTTGTGCCAACGTCAAGAGTAATCTTTTCGCCGATTTTAAACTTTTTGTCAGATTTATCAATAAGAGTTTGCGAAAGCACAAGTTCGCTGTCGTTTTTAGGAAATCTGCCTTCGCTCAGCGAAAGGTCGAAGCAGTCTGTGGATGCCGATTTGCTGAGAGCCTTTATGCTAACATAGGGGTGGTTTTCTTTTTTGGCATCAGGCAAAAGCGCACAGCCAAGCTGTTCTTCGACATACACATCTTTGACATTGCGGTTAGCATTTAAATCCTTTATGGTATCTGCGGTTACTCCGGTCAGCGCAATGTCGTAGTCGCCAGACCAAGCAATTTCAGAAACAAGCATTGTTTGTTTGGCGCTTGTTGCCATTCCCGCAACAACGGTTATTAGTGCTGTTGACAGCAGGATTCCGATTATTGTGACGATTGTTCTCGTTTTGTTCAGGCGCAGATTTTTGAGCGTAAGCTTGTTTAAAACCTTCATTACTTACGCCTCCCTCAAAATCTTACCGTCCTGGATAGTTATTATCCTGTCAGCCTGCTTTGCAATTTCAAGGTTATGAGTAATCATAATTATTGTCTGATTGTAGGCTTGGTTTGACATCTTTAAGATATTCATAATATCATCGGTTGACTTTGAGTCAAGATTGCCCGTTGGCTCGTCGGCAAGAATTATAGCCGGATTGTTTATCAGCGCTCTTGCAATCGAGGTTCTCTGCTGTTGACCGCCCGAAAGCTCGTTTGGCAGATGTCTGCGCCTTGCTTTGAGCCCGAACGATGTCAGAATATCGTCAAGCCTTTCCTTGTTTGTGGTGCTGCCGTCAAGGTCACAGGGAAGAGTGATGTTTTCTTCTACTGTAAGAATCGGTATCAAGTTATAGAACTGATAGACAATTCCGATTTGTCTGCGGCGGAATATTGCAAGTGTGTCGTTGTTCATTTGACTGATATCCTTGCCGCCAATGATGATTTTGCCGCTTGTGGGTCTGTCAACGCCGCCAATCATATGAAGAAGCGTTGATTTTCCGCTGCCGCTTGCGCCGACAATAGCCACAAATTCGCCTTGATTTACCGAGAATGAAATTCCGTCAACGGCATTTACTTTTGCTTCGCCGTCACCGTATGTTTTTACGAGATTTTCAACTTTTAAAATTTCCATTAGTTTTCCTCCGTTCGGTTTATTGCAAGGCAAATTATAATTTGTTAAAGTGACTGTAAAATGACACTTTGTAAAATTTTAAGCTTCCCAGAATAATTCGTCAAGAGTTTTGCCCAGCTCCTTACAGATGGAGATGCACAGTTTGATTGTAGGGTTGTAATCGCCCTTTTCAATAGCATTTATCGTTTGGCGTGACACGCCGACCTTTTCGGCAAGCTGCTGCTGTGATAAATCAAGCGCCGCTCTTGCGCTCTTTAGTTTTAAATTTTTCATTCCTCTTCAACCGCTTTCCTGTCAATAATGCTTTTTATAATTGTAACAATTAAGATTATTATAAACATTACAGCTACTCCGGCATTTATGGTATTGCCGTTGAGTATGCCGTTTGTGATCATTGACTCGCCGTCGGCAATATTCATAATAAAAGCGAAAAGATTTATGACTGTTACCAACAAGAACATAACTATCAACGGCAGTTTTTTCGAGCTTGCTGTAAAATATGCGTCCTTTAAAATGCAGATAGAAGCAAATACAGTAACGGATAAAAACAAACCGAAAAACATTTGTACATTAAGCTCTGCCCATTTTATTTCCATTACATCGAGCATTGCGCACAGTATCATATATATCAGTGAGGTAAAAAATGCCGTTGAATATGCAGTGCCTCTGGCAAGCACCTGCCTTTCGTCGTATTCGACTGCTTTGTCGGTGCCGTTTTTCTTTTTGACGACAACTAGGATGATTATTGAAGCGGTGACAACAATTAATAACCCTGTTATAAATCCAAGCACCCAATATAAATTTTCTTGCATAATAATTCTCCTTTGTATTTTTAATGATTTGTATTCTCAGGAATTTCTTCCTGTGCCATTATAATACACCTGCGGTTACATTACGTCAAGTATATTTTACATAAATTCTAATATTTTTTTCAAATTGTCATTAAACAGCAGTTTTTAGTAAAGAAAAAAGCAGGGCAAAACTGCCCTGCCGCAAAGTGTTGTCGGAATTATTTTTGATTATTGTTGCGCCTTTTTAAAAAATATACAATTACAAACAAAGCCAAAAATCCGCCCAGCACACATCTAAAGACAATTCCGTATATTCCCTCAAACATTGGCAGTCCTGCGTATGCCCTTAGAGCGTACCAAACGGTCATAAACACAAAGAACAGCGACATTACAAATGCAAACGCTCCCTGCTTGAATCCCGTGAAAAACATCAGCACAGCAAGAGCGCCCCACAGAAAAACATAAAAATACTGTAAAAAATCTCCCATATCATTCACTTCCGTATATATATATTTACAATTTAAGGTAATTATAATGTAAAGGGGGAATGATTGTCAATCGGATGAATGTGAAGAATATATGAAAATGTAAAAAATTTCAAAAAAGTCCTTGACTTTTACTGACTTTGGATATATTATGAATATAGCGGTTAGCACTCGACTACCGAGAGTGCTAATACTAATTTTGAGTTATATATATAAATTAGTATGGTACAGCAAAATCCGACATCAAAGCGAGGTGAACGGTATGGAGCTGGCTGCAAGAAAAGAAAAAATTTTATCGGCAATAATAGAGAGCTATATTCAAACCGGTGAGCCGATAGGTTCAAAGGCGCTGATTAATGAAACCGGACTTGAGGTATCGTCGGCAACTGTGCGCAACGATATGGCTGACCTCACAAACAAGGGTTATCTTATTCAGCCGCACACCTCGGCGGGCAGAATCCCTACACGGCAGGGGTACAGATATTATGTTGACAACATAATGACGATTATGCCTGTTTCTCAAAGCGGCAGGGACTTTATCGAAGCGAGACTATATGAGAGTGCCGATTCGCCCGAGAGTATTTTGCAAAGCGCAGCGCAGGTGGTGTCAGAGCTTACGGGGCTGGCGGCAGTTGCTTCCACTCCAAGCGGCGAGGACAGCAGGATTCACAAAATCAGCTTTGTTCAGACAGGACTGCACACGGCAATGGCGGTTGTGATAGCTTCAAACGGAATTATCAAAACCAAGCTGTTCAGATGTGAATTTGTCATAACACCCGAGATTTTAGAGGTGTTTGACAGGGCTCTTAACGAAACCTTTGCAGGAATCCGTCTTGCGGCAATAAACCGACCGTTTATTCAAACGGCGGCGGCAAGGTTTGGAGAGCTGTCGTTGTTTATGCCGGGAGTTTTGATGGCGATTATGGAGGCGGCAAAGGGCGCAAGGTCAGTTGGAATCTGCGCAAGGGGAGTTACAAAGCTTTTGTTTATGCCCGATGTCAACTTTGTTAAGGCAAGGGCAGTGATTGAGTTTTTGAATAATGAGCACGACCTGGCAAGGCTGCTTGAAAATCTTCCGCCCGATACATCAGTAAGCATAGGACGTGAAAACAGCCGGGTTGAACTTGAGTCAAGTGCAATTGTATCAACCAGATATGATGTTGGCGGCAATCCGTCAGGCGTAATTGCCGCAGTGGGGCCGGTCAGAATGGATTACGGCAGAGTGATTTCTATTCTTGAGTGTGTATCCGACTGTGTGAGCAGACTTATTGGCGAGCTTATTGACACTAACGCAAATCAATAAATATAATACTAAAACCTGATGAAAAACAAATATAACTTTTAATAAGGTTTTAATATAATCCTTGAAGGAGGATAAAGATGGCAAAGAAAAAATCAGAAAAAACCGAAGAAATTAAGGAAACCAAAGAAACCAAGGCGGTTGAGGAAGAAACAGCCGAAGCGGAAAACGTTACGGTAGAGGACGAACAGCCCAAAGACGAAAATGCAGAAAAAATTGCGGCTCTTGAGTCCGAGGTTGCGGAGCAAAAAGAAAAGTTTTTGAGACTTGCCGCAGAGTACGACAATTATCGTAAGCGCACGGCTAACGAAAAGCTGTCAATTTATGATGATGCAACTGCGAAGGCAGTGGCTGAGTTGCTTCCGGTAGCCGACAGCGTGGCGATTGCCCTTTCAAGTCTTAAGGATGCCGATCCCGAAATTTTGAAGGGTGTTGAGCTTATCTCAAATCAGCTTGCAAAGTCGTTTGATAAGCTTAAGATTGAATCATTCGGCAAGCAGGGCGACGAGTTTGACCCCAATCTTCACAATGCGATTTCAAAGATAGACGACGACAGTCTTGGTGAGAACACACTTGCACAGGTGTTCCAGACAGGCTACAAAATCGGCGATAAGATAATTCGCCACGCAATGGTTCAGGTTGCCAACTGCGACTAATTTTAAACAACATACAAAATAAATAATATATAAAACAAAATTATCATTTTTGGAGGAATTCATTATGGCTAAGACAATAGGTATAGATTTAGGTACAACAAATTCATGCGTAGCAGTTATCGAGGGCGGCGAGCCGGTAGTTATTGCTAATGCAGAGGGCGCAAGAACAACCCCGTCAGTAGTTGCATTTTCTAAGGACGGCGAAAGAATGGTTGGTCAGGTTGCTAAGCGCCAGGCTATTACAAACCCTGAAAAGACAATCGCTTCTATCAAAAGAGAAATGGGTACAGCTTACAAGGTTACAGTTGATGGCAAGAGCTACACTCCACAGCAGATTTCTGCTATGATTTTGCAAAAACTTAAGGCTGATGCAGAGGCATATCTCGGCGAAACAGTTACACAGGCAGTTATCACGGTTCCTGCTTACTTTACAGACGCACAGCGCCAGGCTACAAAAGATGCAGGTGAAATTGCAGGTCTTGAGGTAAAGAGAATTATTAACGAGCCTACAGCTGCCGCTCTCTCATACGGTGTTGACAAGGAAACAGACCAGAAGGTTATGGTATATGACCTTGGCGGCGGCACATTCGACGTATCTATTATTGAGATGGGTGACGGTATTCAGGAGGTTTTGGCAACAGCAGGTAACAACCGTCTCGGCGGTGACGACTTTGACAAGAGAATCATCGACTGGATGGTTGCATCATTTAAGACAGAAACAGGCATTGACCTTTCATCAGATAAAATGGCTATGCAGAGATTAAAAGAAGCTGCTGAAAAGGCTAAGATTGAGCTTTCGGGTGTTACAACATCTTCAATTAATCTTCCGTTTATCACTGCTGACCAAACAGGTCCTAAGCACCTTGACCTTACACTTACAAGAGCTAAGTTTGATGAGCTTACAGCAGACCTCGTTGAGGCTACAATGGGCCCTGTTCGCACAGCTCTTACAGACTCAGGACTTCAGATAAGCCAGATTGACAAAGTTCTTATGGTTGGCGGTTCTTCAAGAATCCCTGCTGTACAGGAAGCTGTTAAGAAGCTTATCGGCAAAGAGCCGTTCAAGGGAATTAACCCTGATGAATGCGTTGCAATCGGTGCGGCTATTCAAGCTGGCGTACTTGGCGGTGACGTTAAGGGCTTGCTTCTTATGGACGTTACTCCGCTTTCACTCGGCATTGAAACACTCGGCGGCGTAATGACAAAGATTATTGACAAGAACACAACAATCCCAACTTCAAAGAGCCAGGTGTTCTCGACTGCTGCCGACAACCAGACTACTGTTGAGGTTAACGTTTTACAGGGTGAGCGTGAATTTGCACGTGACAACAAGCAGCTCGGCTTGTTTGTGCTCGACGGAATCGCACCTGCAATGCGCGGTGTACCTCAGATTGAGGTTAAGTTTGATATAGATGCGAACGGTATTGTAAATGTTTCTGCAAAAGACCTTGGCACAGGCAAGGAGCAGAAGATTACAATTACTTCTTCAACAAATATGAGCAAGGAAGATATTGACAAGGCTGTCAAAGAGGCAGAGCAGTTTGCCGCTGAGGACAAAAAGCGCCGTGAAGCTGTTGACGCCAAGAATGAAGCTGAAAATATTGTATATCAGGCTGAGAAGCTGGTTAACGAAAACGGCGACAAGATTGCTGATGACGATAAGAACACAATCAACACAAAGGTTGCGGCACTCAAGGAAGCAATCTCAAAGGATGACGCAGACCTTATGAAGGCGGCAAAGGATGATTTGCAAAAGGCTCTTAACGACATTGCAGCAAAGATGTATCAGCAGGCAGGTGCTCAGGGTGCTCCTCAGGGCGCTCCCGACATGGGCGCACAGCAAAATAACAGCGGCGATCCGAATGTTTATGATGCTGACTTTACTGATGTTGACGACAACAAGTAATATATGCTAAAATATTGATTGAATATAGGTTAAAGGAGCTGTTGCAAGGCGGCTCCTTTTAACGCTGTGTAAGGGTGAAGAGTAATTATGGCAGAAAAGAGAGATTTATACGAAATACTCGGACTGCAAAAGGGTGCGAGTGACGACGAAATAAAAAAGGCTTATAGGGAATGTGCCAAAAAATATCACCCCGACTTACATCCGGGTGATAAAGAGTGCGAAGAAAAAATGAAGGAAGTAAATGTTGCCTATGAGGTTTTGTCCGACAAGGAGAAAAAGGCTCGCTATGACCAGTTTGGTCACGCAGGCATTGACCCGAATTACGGTGCAGGTGCAGGCGGAGGCAGTCCGTTTGGCGGCGGAATTGACTTAGACGACATATTCTCAAGCTTTTTCGGCGGATTCGGCGGCAGAAGAGGCAACAATCCCAATGCGCCGATGCGCGGCAGCGACATTGAAACAAGTGTTTACATTTCTTTTGAAGAGGCAGCAAAGGGCTGCAAAAAAACCATAAATTATAATTGTGTTTCTACCTGTGACGATTGTCACGGTACAGGCGCTCAGCCGGGAACACATACAAAGACCTGTTCTGCCTGCGGCGGTACGGGAAAGGTTACTATTAACCAGCGTACTCCGTTTGGTGTTATGCAGACTCAGCGCACCTGTGACGCTTGTCACGGCAAGGGTAAAATTATTGATACTCCGTGCAAAAGGTGCGGCGGTTCGGGCAAGCAACGCAAGCAAAAGTCGGTTGACGTAACAATTCCGGCAGGCATTAAGGATCAGCAGATTCTTAACGTCGGCGGCAGAGGAAACGCAGGTACTAACGGCGGCTCTTCGGGTGATTTGCGTGTGTATGTCAGCGTTCGTCCTCATCATTTGTTTGAGCGCAGAGGCGATGACGTTTGGTGCGAAATGCCGATTACGTTTGCACAGGCGGCTTTGGGTGCTGAAATTGTTGTTCCTACTCTTGACGGCAAGGTTATGTATTCCGTGCACGAGGGTACTCAGCCCGGCGATGTGTTTAAACTTAAGGGCAAGGGCATTCAGCATCTCAACGGCAGAGGCAGAGGCGACCAGTATGTTCGCATTACTGTTGAGATACCAAAGAATCTCAACTCCAAGCAAAAGGAAATTATCAAACAGTTTGAGAGTGCGACAGGCGACAAAAACTATGCACAGCGCAGAAACTTTTTTGATAAATTAAAAAAGATGTTCAACGATTAAAAGTTTTTAGATAAGAAACTTTAAAAAGGCAGAGAGGTCAAAATGGAACTCTGGACAGAAATTAAAATTTCAGTAAACTCAAAAGATATTGACAGGGCAAGCGATATTGCAAACGTTGTTGTGCCGTACGGAATTTATATTGAAGATTACCGTACGCTTGAACAAGAGGTTGAGGATATTGCACACATTGATTTGATTGACGAGGATTTGCTCAAGAAGGACAGAAGCAAGGCTTTTGTTCATATTTATCTTGAGCCGGACGTTTCTCCGGCTGAAGCGGTTGCGTTTTTGTCAGAGAGATACAGCGCCGAGGGTATTGAACACTCGATTGAATTGCTTGACTGCGCCGAGGAAGATTGGCGCAACAACTGGAAAAAGTATTTTAACCCTATCGAGGTCGGCACCCGCCTTTTGATTCGCCCAAGCTGGCGTGATGATTATGATGCCGGCGACCGCAAAGTTCTCAACATTGATCCGGGGCTTGCATTTGGTACAGGCGGACACGAAACAACAAGACTCTGCCTTGAAATGTGCGAAAAATATCTTAAAAGAGGAGATAAGGTGCTTGATGTGGGCTGTGGCAGCGGTATTCTCGGCATTGCAACGCTTTTGCTCGGAGCAGACAGCGCAGTGGGTGTTGATATTGATGAAACCGCTGTGCGCACTGCAAAGGAAAACGCTGAAATCAACGGTGTGAGCGATCGATTCTCTGCAATTTGCGGCAGTTTTACCGACAAGGTTGAGGGCAAATACGACATTGTGCTTGCAAATATTGTTGCTGACGCTATTATGTTTTTGTCAGAGGGAATTAATGACTTTATGAAAGATAACGCTGTTTATATTATGAGCGGTATTATTGACACAAGAGCAGATGAGGTAAAGCAGTCGGTAAGTAAGTATTTTGATATTATTGAAGAGCATATTGATAACGGTTGGGCATGCTTTGCGGCAAAAACTAAGAAAAATTTATAATTTTGTTCACAAAACCATCACATTGAAATGTTAATATTATGCATATAATTTTGTTCGGAGGTCATAAAATTGAAAAAACCTAATAGAAGAGATACTATCAATCTATTTTTCTCGGCATTTTTGATTCTTGCATTTATCGTATGCGCACACTTTTTCTCACAGTTTACTCAGACCTTGCAGGCAACAGCGGGGGCAATTATTTCCATTCTGGTCTTTGTTGTGTTTGGTCTTTTAGTGTTCTATGCAACACGTGTGGGTGACGGGAAGCCTGTTAAGCGTTTTTCGCTTGTTACGCTGATTGTTCTTATCATACCGTCATTGTATATTATTGTTGCTTCTTTGGCACCGGGCTTGCCTTTGAATGATGTTTTTGCGGCAAACGGTTCAGGAATAAGCGTAATTGTTACGTTGGCAAGTATTGCACTCGGCTACGGAATTCCATACACATTCCTCAGCGGATACGAAATTACTGCTGACGACAAAGAGATTGCAGCAGATGAAAACGATAAGATTCTTGAGGGCGGTGTTGAAGCTGACCTTATTGATGAGGAGTCAGACGAGGCGGAGCTTGAAATTGATGAATCGGCCGATGAAGATGCCGATGAGGCGGAGGCTGAAGAAGAAACAGCCGATTGATTTTAAAACCGATGCTGTGGCATTATTTGTCACAGCATTTTTTATTTGATAGGAAACTACAACAAACTGTATAATATAAATAACATAAAGCGCTAATTATACCAACTGTAATGTAATAATGGCTCCTATCAAATAAAAAATAATTTATATTGCCCGCTCGTGCACGCTGCGCGCGCACGAGCGATGGCTATACGAAAGCGGACGCACTAGGTGCGCGCGCTTTCTTGATATTTTTATAAATGTTGACAATTTAATAATACTGATTTATTATTGCAATATAGACTATAGGAATTGTTATTTCTTACAAAACGTAATCCGGCAAGGAGAATAGCAATGGACGAACGTAAAAATTATGAAAATTCAGAAAAACACAACTTGACTGATAATATACTCGACACTGATTCCGATTATATACTGTCAACGCAAAAGCATTTGACTAGGGACAATTCACGGCTGTCTGACTATGGCGACGGATTTGACAATCGGTCAGCGACAGATGATATAGACGACTCAAGTGCCGACTATATTTTGTCAACGCAAAAGCATTTGGTTGAGGATAAATCGAGGTTGTCCGACTATGGAGATGATTTTGACAGTCAGACCGGTGAGGACAACAGCGGCTATGCTTATTCTATCGATAAGGATATTTATTCAAATTCTCTTTCGCCAAGACAAAATAAAAAGAAGATGCGTGCAAGCAAGATTTGTGCAATCGTGTTTATTGTGTTTGCAATTATCTGCCTTGTGATAGCAACGGTGTTTGTTTTGACAAGATGTACTGATGATAAACCTATTATTCATCAAAAACCTACTGATGCGTCAACTACTGTACAGGCGGAGTATGAAACCTATTATCAAGCGGAGCCGACTGAATATCAGCCGCAGACCGAAGCCGCAGAACCGCCGGAATTACAACCTGAGGTTACCGAGCCGCTTCAGACTCAGACGCCTGAAGCCGCCGATACCACAGCTTTGGAAAGCAGTGTGACAAGCGAGCCGGCAACAGAGGCTGGATCAGAATTTGTGCCGCTGTCTCCTGAAGTTGACCCGGAGGAAATTTTAGACGGTGAGGATCAGAATGCACTGCGCTGAGGAATGAATTAATAATTGATAAATGCTTTGATTTATGCTATACTAATAAAGCTACCGAATATCGGAATAAATTAAGAATATGGAGATGTAAAAATGGAATGTAATCACGATTGTTCTTCGTGCACTTCTGACTGCGCAGAGAGAGAGCCGCAGGATTTGCACGAGCAGCTTAACGAATACAGCAGTGTAAAGAGAGTTATCGGTGTAGTGTCAGGCAAAGGCGGCGTTGGCAAAAGCCTTGTAACCTCAATGCTTGCCGTTACCTTTAACCGTCTTGGCAACAATACTGCTGTGCTTGACGCAGATATTACCGGACCGTCAATTCCAAAGGCTTTTGGCCTTACACAGAGATGTATGGGAAGCGACGAGGGTATTTTACCTGTTCGGACCACAACAGGTATTGATGTGATTTCTGTAAATCTTTTGCTTGAAAACGAAACCGACCCTGTAATTTGGCGTTCACCGATTATTACAAGCACTGTAAAGCAGTTCTGGAAAGATGTTGTGTGGAAAGATATTGACTATATGTTTGTTGATATGCCTCCCGGAACAGGCGATATTCCGCTTACGGTGTTCCAGTCATTGCCGCTTGACGGTATCGTTATCGTAGCATCTCCTCAGGAGCTTGTGTCAATGATAGTACAAAAGGCTGTTAAGATGGCGCAGATGATGAATGTGCCGATTCTTGGTATTGTTGAAAATATGAGCTACTTTATGTGTCCCGATTGCGGCAAAAAGCATTCTGTGTTTGGCGACAGTCATATTGACGAGATTGCCGAGAAATACGGAACAGAAGTGCTTGCAAAGCTGCCGATAGATCCGGAGCTTGCACAAAGCATTGACGAGGGAAGCGTAGAATTTTTCGGCGGAAATTATCTTGATGATGCTGCCGCTAAAATTGAGAGCAAATTAAACAATTAAATCACAACGCGTCGAAGGACGTTACATACAATAACAGCAGGGATAATGCCCTGCTGTTTTTAGTTGAAGTAATAAATATTATATTTGTATTTTATGCGGTAGGGGTGGTTTCAAATTCAATGTGCAACCTATAATTTATGCGGTAGGGGCGACCATTGGTCGTCCGCGCGGCGGCAACGTGAAGTTACATCCAATTCGTGTAGATAGGTTGATATATTTTAATACGATAATTTTCCGACAATAACAATTCATTTTCGGGCGACCAATGGTCGCCCCTACTGGGTGGGGTTATTGGTACTCCAGTCGATTCTTGCGTTAGATATAGAAAAATATTTAATTCGGGCTACCGCTCTTAAGCGGTGGTGCGACTAATATACTCGAACTAAAATTAATCGATATGCTTCGGAATGAAGTTTTTGACAAAGGCAGCAACCCGAGTCCTGCCCTTGATATAGAAAAATCCGGCAACATTAAACACTACTGCACCGACAAAGTTTACAAGCAAATCCTTCATTGTGTCTATAAGACCAATGTCAAGGTAACCGTTTATGCCAAGATTTTTGCCGTCAACAAGCGTTTGACCTATATCATTTATGTGCTCTATGACATTTGGCTGACCTGACAGAAGCATGGAATTGATTGTTGTAATGACAGTGTCTTTTTGCATATCCTTGCCAAACAGCATATCCATACCGAATTCAAAAAACTCCCATACGGTGCCTGCCGTCATTGAAAAGCAAAATGAAAACAGGCATACAAAAAGCGGAGAAAGATTGATTTTTACATTATCATTGCGATTAAGAATATCAATAAGTCCAAATCCTACGCCTGCGCAAATAAAGCCGTTCATTGTGTGAAGTGCAGTGTCCCACAATGGGATTTTTTCATAAAATGCACCAAGTTCGCCCATAATATTTGCGGCAAAAACAAAGGTGATTACTATGATTTCAAGGACAGACGGCAACACGACCTTGAGTCTTTTTTCCAAAAACAACGGTATGAGCAGCAGAATAAGCGACATAACGCAGGTCATAACATTTTCCCAATGACCCCTTACGATGCTTAGTACCAAGAGTGCAACGGTAATAACGCGAATGATGATGTATACAGTTGCCTTAACCTTGTGTTGCCGCATTTCTTCAAGATTAAAATATTTATTTGTTTTACCCTCTGATTTCCTCATACATCCTCCATATATTTTAGTTCGGGTATATTAGTCGGAGCATAGTTTATCGGCGGTAACCCGAATCAAACATTTTTCTAAATCTGACGCAAGAATCGACTGGCGTTTGTTTTTATTTCGGGTAACTATCGTTTTAAGATATATTAACCTGTCTGCCCGAATTGTAAGAGACGTCACACCGCATTATTTTTGTTCACTTGCGATGTTATTATTAATACGTTTTTTAAGCTCTTCCTTGCCGACAGCAAGCATAAGTTTAATTCTGTTTTCCTGATTAACCTTTGGTGCACCGGGGTCATAGTCAATGGTTACAATGTTTGCATTTGGCTGAACCTCTTTGATTTTGCGGATTGCGCCCTTGCCGTTGATGTGATTTGGCAGACAGCCAAACGGTTGAGTGCATATGATGTTTTCGTAGCCTGTTTCTGCAAGCTCAAGCATCTCCGCAGTGAGCAGCCAGCCTTCGCCCATTTTACTTCCGTATCCGATAACACCCTTGACAAGTGCCTTGGTGTGTGCGTACTCGTGAGGAGGAACAAAGCCGTATTTTTGAGCGGCTTCAATCATCAGCGTTTCGAGTTTGGTGAGGTAGTTGAGAAGCGTTTGGCAGAACTTTAACTTTATGGTGTTGCCGCCAAACATCTTGCAGTCCTCAATTCGGTTGTCAACCTTGAACGAGGCAAATCCCATAAGACCCGGAACACACACTTCACAGTCCTGCTCGGCAAGAAAATCCTCAAGTCCGTTGTTTGCCATTTTTGAATATTTAACGTAAATTTCGCCCACGATTCCAACCTTGACCTTAGGCACACGGTTAAGCTCAATCTTTGAGAATGATTTTGTTATTTTGTCAAGATTTTCATCAATTTCTTCTAATGTATATCCTCTGCCGTCAATGAGCATTTGGGAAATTTTTTCAACCCAGTCGGCAACAAGCGCCATACTCTCACCCTTGTTTACTTCATAGGGCTTTGTTTGGTTTGACAAAAGCATAAGCTGGTCGCCGTATACAATGCCCCCCACAAATCTGCGGATAAGGGGAAGCGTCAGCGAAAATCCGCTGTTATGCTCCATTCCAAATGAAAGTGAGATTACAGGCACAAATTCAAAGCCTGCCTTTTTGAGCGCCTTTCTCAGCAGAAAGATATAATTTGAAGCACGGCAGCCGCCGCCTGTTTGAGTAATCATAAGGGCAGTTTTGTGAACATCATATTTTCCGCTTTGCAGAGCGTGAATAAACTGACCGATTACCAAAAGAGCAGGGTAGCAGGTGTCGTTGTGAACATATTTTAAGCCTGTTTGCGCAATTTCGGGGCCTGTGGTGTCGAGCAAATCCGATTTGTAGCCGTAATGAGTAAAAACGTGCTGCAAAATCTTGAAATGAATCGGCGCCATATTAGGCATAAGAATGGTGTATTCTTTTTTCATTTGCTTGGTAAAAAGCAACCTGCCTGTTTTTTTGTCATACTTTAGCTCTGCCATAACTAAAATCCTTTCATTTAGTCGTTGTCTATTGCAGCAAGCAGGCTGCGAATACGGATTTTTACTGCACCAAGATTTGTTATTTCATCAATTTTGATTTGAGTGTAAATCTTGTTTTCTTTTTCAAGAATTTCGCGCACCTCGTCGGTAGTGATTGCATCAACTCCGCATCCAAACGAAACAAGCTGCACAAGCTCCATATCCTTGCGGGTAGTAACGTATTTTGCCGCCGCATAGAGTCTGGAATGATATGTCCACTGGTTGAGAACGTGGGTGTTAAATTTTTGAACTCGGTTTGAAATTACATCTTCGCTGATAATAGCAACATCAAAACTTGATATAAGTTTGTCAATGCCGTGATTGATTTCGGGATCAATATGATATGGTCTGCCCGCAAGCACAAAAATCTTTTTGCCCTCTTTTTCAGCTTTGGCAATAATCTCGCTGCCCTTTGCTATTATCTTGTTTTTGTAGTTTTCCTGTTCTTCGTACGCTTTTGCCGCGGCAACCCTAACCTCGTTGAGCGTAATATCGGGGAAGTGGAACGAAAGTCGTTCATAAGCTTTTTTAGGGAAATCCTTAGGACGGTGAACACCAAGATACTCCTTGATGAAACGTACCTTTTTGACGTCTTTCATATTATTTTTGATAACCTCGGGATAGTATGCTACAACAGGGCAGTTGTAGTGGTTATCGCCGAGATGCTCGTCAAAGTTGTAGGAAAGACAGGGGTAGAATATTGTTTCTGCGCCGTCGTCAATGAGCGTCTGAATATGGCCGTGTACCAGCTTTGCAGGGAAGCAGATGGTGTCACTCGGAATTGTCTGCTGTCCGCTTTGGTATATTTTTCTTGTTGAGAACGGTGAGTGGAACACCTCAAATTTAAGCTCGGTAAAGAATCTGTACCAGAACGGATACATTTCATACATATTGAGTGCCATCGGAAGCCCAAGTTTGCCGCGAAGTCCCTCAACAGGCTTGTAGGAATCAATAAGCTCAAGCTTGTAGGCATACATATTCATATCGTTTGTCGGCGCTTTTTTGGTGATTGGCCGCTCGCATCTGTTGCCTGCAATAAATTTTCTGCCCTTGCCAAAGGAGTTAATAGTCAGTCGGCAGTTGTTATTGCACATTCCGCAGTTTGCAACCTTGATTTCGTGAACAAAGTTTTGAAGCTCGTCTTTGTTTGCAATAGAGCTTTTGCCCTTGCTTTTGCACTTTTTCTTTGCATAGAGTGCGGCGCCGTATGCGCCCATAAGTCCTGCAATGTTTGGTCTGACAACCTCGACTCCCATCTCCTGCTCAAACGCTCTGAGTACGGCATTGTTAAGGAAAGTACCTCCCTGAACAACAATTCTTTTGCCCAGTTCATCGGGACTTGAGGCACGAATAACCTTGTAAAGAGCATTTTTGACAACGCTCAGCGAAAGACCTGCCGAGATGTCCTCAATGGTTGCGCCATCCTTTTGAGCCTGCTTAACGCTTGAATTCATAAAGACTGTACAGCGTGAGCCGAGATCAACCGGACGTTTGGCAAACAGACCAAGCTGTGCGAAGTCGGCGATTTCGTAACCGAGGGCATTTGCAAATGTCTGCAAAAAACTTCCGCAGCCTGAGGAGCAAGCCTCATTGAGGAAGATGTTGTCGATTGCTCCGTTGTGAATTTTGAAGCACTTAATGTCCTGTCCGCCGATGTCAATAATAAATTCAACGTCGGGCATAAAATACTTTGCCGCAGTAAAGTGGGCAATGGTTTCAACAATGCCGTAGTCCACGTTAAATGCGTTTTTTATGATGTCCTCGCCGTAGCCTGTAACAGCCGACGAGGTTATGTTAATTTGAGGGTTAATTGAATAAATATCTTCAAGGAATTCCTTGATTATGTCAACGGGATTACCCTTTGAGGGAAGATATTTGGAATAGAGCAGTTCGCCGTCCTCGTTGAGCACAACGCCCTTGACGGTAGTTGAGCCTGCGTCCATTCCTATGTAGGCATTGCCCGTGTAGCCTTTGAGTTCTTTTTGTTTGACATCAGCCTTTGCGTGACGGTTTAAAAACTGCTGATACTCTGCCTCGTCTTTAAAGAGCGGAGGATTAAACGCAAAGTTTCCCGAACCGCGGTAGTTTTTGACGCTTTCAATAACTTTGTCAAAGTCGATTGTGTTTTCGGCACAAAGCGCCGCACCGCAGGCAACGTAGTAAAGAGAATTTTCGGGGCAGATGCCGTTGGTGTTAAGAGTGCGGTCAAAGCAGTTCCTAAGCTCGCTCATAAAGGTAAGCGGACCGCCGAGATAAACTACCTGACCTTCAATTTCACGTCCCTGAGCAAGACCTGCAACAGTCTGGCTGACAACGGCGTTAAAAATGCTTTCGGCAATGTCGCTCTTGCGAGCACCCTGATTCAGCAGAGGCTGAATGTCGGTTTTTGCAAATACACCGCAGCGCGAAGCTATGGTGTAGGTTTTTTCGTGTTGTTTTGCAAGATCGTCGAGTTCTTCGAGCGGAACGTTCAACAGCGTTGCCATCTGGTCGATAAATGCGCCTGTACCTCCGGCACAGGTGCCGTTCATTCTTACTTCAAGTCCATTTGTCAGGAAGAGGATTTTTGCGTCTTCGCCGCCAAGCTCAATTACAACATCTGTTCCGGGAATAAAAGTGTTGGCAGCAACACGTGTTGCATAAACCTCCTGAACAAAGTCAATACCGCAAGCCTCGGCAACGCCCATACCTGCTGAACCTGACAGAGCAACAAGCGCGTCCTGTGTGCCTGAAACCTTTGAACGGACAGTCTGAAGGATTTGGGCGATTTTTTCGGTTATCTGAGAATAATGGCGTTCATATGTGCTGTATATTATTTTATTTTTGTCGTCGAGCACAACACACTTTATTGTAGTTGAGCCAATGTCAAGTCCTAATTTCAAAATGCCGCCTCCGAACAAAATATAACATCAGAAATGTTCTCCGACTTTTAAGACGGCAAAGAATATCTCTGATTCGGTGAAGTTACAATTTCTGCTGAATTGTGTTTGCTATGCAAGCACTCCGCTTGTTTGAAGCGGAGCTTTGAATTATCTATTATACATACTGTAACATTATAATATTTTTTAATCGTTTTTTAATTCCTTAACGGAATATTAACAACTTGAAATGTTAATTGAAATGTATATTTATATGGATTTGTACAGACATATTTTACCTGATTAGATAAATAAAGCCTGTCGAAATCTCGGCAGGCTTTATATGTGAACTATTTATTCAGTATTCCTTGCTCAGAAAAGCTCGCTGTCGGGAGACTCGGTGTCCTCAGCCGCTTCATCGCCGTCCACAAACTTTTCATCAATTTTTGCCTGAAGCTCTTCCTTGAGGTCGCTGAGCTTATCTGTCGGCTGCTCGTCGGCTTGCGCTGCTGCAACAGTAATGTTATCAATCTGTGCTTCAGCATCTGTCTTATCTAAAGCAGGAGCTTCAAACGGAGATGAGGCATACTCACTTTCGTTTGAGCAAGCAACGGTAATGTCTACAATTTCAGCAGAATTGCAGTCTGTTGTGTCAGGCGTACCGTAGAAAATGTCGTTTTGACTGTCAACGATTTTTCTGTAACATTCCCTTGCCTTGGCAATCTTAACCTTTGATTTTTCAATAACGTCAAACAGCTTTTCAATCTCTGCGTCACTCATCTTAGTTCCCTTTTTGCTGTTGTCATAGTATGCTTTGCCAAGTGCAATGTATGCCCTGTTCATAAGCTCGCTCTCACTCTTCATAACAAGTCTGAGGCGGTTGAGCTTTGCGTTGGTTCTATTTTTTTCAACTAGGGTCTGAGTTACGGCAGCAATAGTTTCAACTGCTGTGTTTACAGTCCCTTTTACAGTATTGAATATTGTCATAATAATTCTCCTTTTGTCAAGCCTTGACTATTTTAAACGCACAAAGTGCCAATCGTGTTCGTAAAATCTATACGATAATATTATGACAGATTATTTTGATAAAATCAACATTTTTTTAAAATTTACTTGTTAAAACTCTTAGTAATTGTTATAATTGAATCCGAAGAGGTGGTTTGAGTGCCTGACAACAAGATTACAAAGGCTATTGTTTGTCCTATGTGCGGCGAACTTTGCAAGTCTGAGATATATACAAGCGTTAATCCGACAGTTAACAAAAAGATAAGAAGCAGGGTTCTTGACGGCGAGTTGTTTGCGTGGACCTGTCCGTCGTGCGGACACCATGCAAGGCTTACATATCCTATTCTTTACAATGATATGAAAAATCGTTTTATGGTGTATCTTATTCCGAAAATCGACCGTTTTCAACTGTGTGACAAGGAATTGGAGGGAAAATACAGTAATCTGCGCAACATTAACAAGCGCATTGTGCCGTCGTTTAATTCGTTTAAAGAGAAAATTTTTATTTTTGAATCAGGGCTTGACGATATGGCGGTGGAACTGACAAAACTTGCCATAAGCCAGACGGTGTCAAAAAAGCTTGACGGCGCCGAAATTGTTGAGGGATATCTGTCAATGTACGACCGTGAAAGCAATACAATGGGATTTACTTATTTTGCCGGCGAGGACAGAGTTCCGTATGTTCAGACGGCTCGACTTGAGATTTACGGCAAATCAAAGGGTATTATTGATGAGCTTGCATTTAAGGACAAAAAGCTTAAGGGCTTTATTAAAATTGACCGTGAGTGGGCGGAGAATATTTTGTATCGTTACAAGCGAATGAAGCATATTGAAAAGCTGAACAAGCTTCGTGAATGATTAATATTTTATATTTATGAAAAAACAAGGCAAAACTTAAGGGCGGGGTGTTATCACCTCGCCCTACTTTGCATGATTAAAGATTGCGTGCCTTGCACGTCTTGCTCTTTTGTTGATATATGAAAAGCCTATTACCCACAGATATGCGGCTATTGCCAAGGTTACGTTGATTAATCCAAACCATATGCTGTTCGTTTTGAAGAACACGCTCAGCACGCATGCCATTGCGACTCCTGCGTGAAAACTTGCAATAGTCAGCCAATAGAACTTTGCTTTTGCCAACAAACTCTTATCCTTGGTAATTAGATAGCTTGTCGTGGAGGCTGTAGCTACACGCAGATTGTTTGTTGAGAAAATCGGTGATGTTACATAGCTGCCGGCTGTTCTAAACGCACTCCACAGCATCGGCGTTACAAAAAGTATAGGCAAAAGGGCAACATAGTGATTGGATATATTAGGAAAAAATCCGATTATGCCTATTGCTGCTGCGCTCATCACCAAGCTGATTATGCGCAAATCAATTTTTATAAAATGTTCGGACAGCACACAAAATACAATGCCTGCAATGTATGTTAAAAGCGATGCTATAAGAAAAATTAATCCGCTGAAATCGGCGCTGAAAATTTTGCATACTATGTGTATCAGATTGGCTGTCTGCGCATTGCCAAACAAGTCACAGTGATTAAAAATGGCATATCCGCCGAAAAAGCCACCCAATGTGCTGACTGCATAGTGAAGGATATACTTTTTTTTATCCATATTCATTAACGACTTCCTTCTTTGCACCTTTAACTTAATGTTACACTTTTGTTCCAACTCTATATTATATCGCATCATTAGTATACAGTCAATTATTTTTGATGTTTTTATTGCATTTTACAAGACCGTATCTTTTTGAATACACTATCATAAATGTTATGGAGATAATAAGCGCAGTCGCTTCGGCAACGGGCATAGACGCCCATACACCGTTTTCTCCGAATAAAAACGGCAGAAGAATCATTGCGATACACTCAATCACAAATGTTCTTGTGATTGAAATAATTGCAGATATTTTTCCGTTATTAAGTGCGGTGAAAAGACCCGAGGCAAAAATATTTATTCCGCAGAGCAGATAGTTTACGGCAAAAATTCTAAAGCCGTTTAATGCGATATTTTCAAATTCAACATCTCCTGCCGAAAAAATCCGTATAAGCGGATATGCAAAAACTTCTGCAAGTATCAGCATTATTAAGGAAAATATAGTTTCGGTTTTTATGCACAGCTTAAACAGTTTTCGAAGCTTGTCAGTGTTTTGGGCACCGTAATGAAAGCTGATTACAGGCGAAACTCCGGAAGTGAATCCGAACGAAACAGCCGTGAAGATAAAATGAATGTACAGCACGGCGCTTATTGCGGCAACACCCGTTGCCCCCTCAAAACGCATCATTTGAATATTAAACAGCGCCGTTGTTACAGCAGTTGCAAGGTTTGAGATTGCCTCCGAGGAACCGTTTGCCATTGAAAACAAGATATCTTTTATGTTAAAAATCGGCTTTCCAAAATGCAGGGAATATTTTTTGTTGAAAAATATTAGGATAGGAATTGCACCTACTGCCATTCCTGCTATTGTGCCGATTCCGGCACCCACAATTCCCCAGTCTAAAACCGCCATAAACAACAAATCAAGGGCTATATTGATCAGTCCCGACAAAATTGAAAAAACAAGCATTGTATTCGGTTTGTTTGCCGTTATTAAATACGATTGGTTAAGAATTTGCCAGGTTGTAACAAAGCCGAACGGAATCATTATGTTGCCGTATTCTATGCAATACGGAAGAATTGTTTTGTCGGAACCAAACATCATATACATCGGTTCGGCAAATATTGTAAACAATATCGCCAGAGCAACAGAAAACAGTGTTGCGACAATAACGACGGAGGACATAAATCTGTTTGCCTCATTTTGTTTGCCTTCACCCATTTTTTTGGCTATAATCGCATTTGACCCAGTTGAAAACATCAAGCTGAGCGCCATAAATATCAGCGTGAACGGATACACAATGTTAATTGCCGACAATGCATCGCTTCCTACACAGTTGGCTACAACGATACCGTCAGCAACGGTATACATAGACATTAAAATCATCATAATTATAGTGGGAAGCGTGAACTTAAGTATTATATTCGCTTTAATCGGTTTGCTGTAAACTGATGTCATATCATTGCTCCGTAAGTTTTTATTTTATAATTGTTACGATTATAGCATCTAAAAGTTTTTATTTCAACATTTGTGTTTTGTCAATAACTGTGATATTATTAACAGACTGACGGAGGCGATTGTTATGATTAAAGGTGCGGTTTTTGATATGGACGGGCTGATGTTTGACAGCGAAAGGTTTGTGTATGAAATTTGGCAGTCTATGCTTGATGAAATCGGGCTGGAGTATAATCTTAATATTTATAAAAATACTGTCGGACTTCGTGCTGACAGAACAGAGGTGTATTATAAAAGTATCTACGGCAGGGATTTTGACTACAAAACTTTAAAGGCTAAATCAAGACAGTTATTTTATGAGCGTGTAGAACGCGAGGGAGTCCCCGTCAAAAAAGGTTTGTTTGAGATGCTTGAATATTTAAAAACACAGAATATTAAAATTTCGCTTGCGACCTCAACCTCTTCGCAAACGGCATTAAAGTTGCTTAAAATGGCAAATGTATATGATTATTTTGATGCTTTTGTGTGCGGCGATGATGTAAAAAACGGTAAACCTCACCCTGAGGTGTTCCTCACTGCCGCCGAAAAATTGGAGCTTGCGCCCGAAAACTGCGCGGCGTTTGAGGACAGTATAAACGGCATAAAATCAGCAAGTGCTGCTAAAATGAAAACCGTTATGGTGCCTGATTTTTTGCAACCCACAGATGAGGTTTTGCCTTTGATTGATTTTTTGTGTGAGGATTTGTCGCAGGCAATAAAATACATAGAAAATGAAAACATTGCAAAATAAAAAATATGAGGTAAATTTATGTTGGATTTACCGATAATTTCTTGAATAAAACACTTTACAAACTGTAAGTTTAGTGATAAAATTTAGGTTGATACAATGTGTCTGCACAATGATTATGTGCAGTTTATTCGTATTTATATTTTCACATTGTTGCGGCAGGGGCAATACAGATGCTCCGCGTACCGCTTGATTATTAAAGGAGGATTATTCCAATGGCAAGAAAAATGAAAACCATGGATGGTAACAGCGCTGTTGCTCACGTTTCTTATGCGTTTACAGACGTTGCTGCTATCTATCCTATCACACCTTCTTCCGTAATGGCTGACCTTACCGATAAGTTTTCGGCACAGGGCACTAAAAACCTTTTCGGAAGAGAAGTTCAGGTAACAGAAATGCAGTCTGAGGGCGGCGCATCAGGTGCTGTTCACGGCTCACTCGCAGCAGGCGCACTTACTACTACATACACAGCTTCACAGGGCTTGCTCCTGATGATTCCTAATATGTACAAGATGGCTGGCGAGCTTTTGCCGGGCGTAATTCACGTTTCTGCTCGTGCACTTACAAGCCACGCTCTTTCAATTTTCGGCGACCATTCAGACATATATGCTTGCCGTCAGACAGGTTATGCAATGCTTTGCTCAAACAACCCACAGGAGTGTATGGATCTTGCGGCTGTTGCTCACCTTGCAGCAATCGAAGGCAGAGTGCCTTTCCTCCACTTCTTTGACGGTTTCAGAACATCTCACGAAATTCAGAAGATTGAAGAGTGGGATTACGAAGACCTCGGCGAGATGCTTAACTGGGATGCTGTTGAGGCTTTCCGCCGCCGTTCTCTTAACCCTGAGCACCCTGTAACAAGAGGTACAGCTCAGAACGACGATATTTTCTTCCAGGCAAGAGAAGCTTGTAACAAGTATTACGACGCAGTTCCCGAAGTAGTTGTTGAGTATATGAACAAGGTTAATGCTAAAATCGGCACTAACTACAAGCCTTTCAACTACTATGGTGCTGAGGATGCAGAGCACGTTATTGTTGCTATGGGTTCAGCTTGTGACTGTATCGAAGAGGTTGTTGATTACCTTAATGCAGCAGGTGAAAAGGTTGGTCTTCTTAAGGTTCACCTCTACAGACCGTTCGTTGCTGACTATATGCTCAGCGAGCTTCCAAAGACAGTTAAGACTATCTCTGTTCTTGACAGAACAAAGGAGCCGGGTTCAATCGGCGAGCCTCTTTACCTTGATGTTTTGGCTGCTATCAACGGTTCTGACTTTGCAGGCGTAAAGGTATTCACAGGCAGATACGGTCTTGGTTCAAAGGATACAACACCGGGCGATATTATTGCTGTTTACAGAAACGCTGAGAGCGCTGCTCCTAAGAAGAGATTTACAATCGGCATCGTTGACGACGTTACAAACCTTTCACTTCCTGTTGTTGAAAACCCTGACACAACTCCAAAGGGCACACACAGCTGTAAGTTCTGGGGTCTTGGCGCAGACGGTACTGTTGGTGCTAACAAGAACTCAATCAAGATTATCGGTGACAACACAGATATGTACGCTCAGGGCTACTTTGCTTATGACTCAAAGAAGTCAGGCGGTCTTACTGTTTCTCACCTTCGTTTTGGTGATACACCAATCAAGTCAACCTACTACATTTCAAAGGCTGACTTTGTTGCTTGTCACAACCCATCATATGTTGACAAGTACGACATCGTTGATGACCTTAAGGAAGGCGGCTCATTCCTTCTCAACTGCGCTTGGGATGTTGATGAGCTTTCACAAAGACTTCCGGGCAAGATGAAGAAGATTCTTGCAGAGAGAAACATCAACTTCTATACAATAGACGGTATCAAGATTGGTAAGGAAATCGGTCTTGGCGGACGTATTAACACAGTGCTTCAGTCTGCATTCTTTAAGATTGCCGACATTATTCCTGCCGACAAGGCTAAGGAGCTTATGAAGGCTGCTGCTAAGAAGTCATATATGAAGAAGGGTCAGGCTATCGTAGATATGAACTACGCTGCTATTGACCGCGGTATGGAGGACCTTAAGAAGGTTGATATTCCAGCTGAGTGGGCTAACTGCACAGACGACGCTGTTGCTGACAAGGTTCAGGGTGAGGGTGCACTCGTTGATTACGTAAACGGCATCTTAAAGCCTGTTAACGCTTATATGGGTAACAAGCTTCCTGTATCTTCATTTATGGATCACGTTGACGGTACTGCTCCTAACGGCTCTTCTGCATTTGAGAAGAGAGGTATTGCAGTTGACGTTCCTGAGTGGAATTCAGAAAACTGTATTCAGTGTAACAAATGTTCAATCGTTTGTCCTCACGCAGTAATCCGTCCTGTTGCTATGACTGACGAAGAGCTTGCTAATGCTCCTCAGGGCACAACAGGTATTCCTATGATCGGTCTTAAGGACCTCAAGTTTGTAATGACAGTTTCTACACTTGACTGTACAGGCTGCGGTGCTTGTGCTCAGGTTTGTCCGGGCAAGAAGGGCGAGAAGGCTCTCACAATGAAGCCAATCGACTCACAGCGTCCAAAGCAGGCAGTGTTTGATTATGCTCGTGACCTTGACGAGAAGCCTGAGGTTAACGAGAAGTTTAAGTTCTCAACCGTAAAGGGAAGCCAGTTTAAGCAGCCTCTCCTTGAGTTCTCGGGCGCTTGCGCAGGCTGTGGTGAAACACCATACGCTAAGCTCGTTACTCAGCTCTTTGGTGACAGAATGTTCATTGCTAATGCAACAGGCTGTTCATCAATTTGGGGTGCTTCTGCTCCTGCTACACCTTACACAATGAACAAGAAGGGCTACGGTCCTGCTTGGCAGAACTCACTGTTTGAAGATAACGCTGAGTTCGGTCTTGGTATGGCTCTCGGTCAAAAGGCTATCCGCAACAGACTTATTGAGTATGTTGAGGGTATTCAGAAGGATACAGACAGTGCTGACCTCAAGACAGCTTGCCAGAACTACCTTGATACAGTTACAGATTCAACTGCAAGCCGTCCTGCTACTGATGCTCTTATCGCTGAACTCGAGAAGAACACAGATGACGCTAAGGTTGGCGAGCTTGTTAAGAAGACATTGGTTGACAAGGATGAACTTGCTAAGAAGTCAATGTGGATATTCGGCGGCGACGGCTGGGCTTATGATATCGGCTTCGGCGGTCTTGACCACGTAATCGCATCAGGCGAAAACGTAAATATCCTCGTATTTGATACAGAGGTTTATTCTAACACAGGCGGTCAGGCTTCAAAGGCTACACCTGTTGGTTCGGTTGCACAGTTTGCTGCTGCAGGTAAGGCTGTTAAGAAGAAAGACCTTGCAGCTATTGCAATGAGCTATGGTTATGTTTATGTTGCACAGTGTGCTATGGGCGCTGACAACAACCAGGTTCTCAAGGCTATGGTTGAGGCTGAAAGCTACAACGGTCCTTCACTTATCATCTGCTACGCTCCATGTATCAACCATGGTATCAAGGGCGGTATGGGCATTGCTCAGCTCGAGGAGAAGAAGGCAGTTGACGCAGGTTACTGGAACATCTTCCGTTATGACCCACGTCTTGCTGATGAGGGCAAAAATCCGTTTATGCTCGACAGCAAAGCTCCTTCAGCTTCTTACCGTGACTTCATTATGGGTGAGGTTCGTTATAACTCACTTACACGTGCATTCCCTGAAAGAGCAGAAAAACTCTTTACTCAGGCTGAAAAGGTTGCAGAGCAGAAGTATGCTCACCTTGAAAAGCTTGCAAGTTTTGAGGATGCTGAATAATTTCAGTAAGCAAAAATATAAAATTATGGGGCGGTTTATCCGCCCCATTGTTATATTAAGTATTAAGCTGTGGGTGATTTTTTGAAAGAGTTGGATTTGGTAAAATCTTTTTTGGGCAATGACATCAAAGATGATGAACTAAAAAATTTTGAAGTTTATGTTCATAACAAGTTGGGATTGTTTATTCCGAATTCAGAGAACAGCGGAGATTTGATTAAGAAAAGCCGCAGGTTTCCTGCATATATGATAGTTATAGTGTTTTTTGAGCAGGATTTGGGAATTGAGCCTGAGATAGAAATAAAAAGCAAGCATTATTTTGCTGAAATTGTTTCACCCGGTACTCCATGCGGAGTAATATCGCAGGGACTTAACAGATATTATTGCATTATGATTGACAAGGAATATTTTGATGAGCAATACCGCCTTTACAGTGACGATATTCCAAGATTTGAGGGTCGGCAGTTTGCGGTTTGCAGCGATATTCTAAAAACGCTTAATACATTTGCTTTTGAGTACAGCAAGGGTATGAACAACTCGGATATAACCCTGAGTGCGCAGGTGACTCTTATGACGCATTGGATAATCAGAAGTATCCTTGGTGAAACCGTTGATATGAGGTCTGTGTCATCAAATTACTCAATCGGCAGAGTTCAGCAATATATTGAGCAGCATTTCAGTGAGAACATTACTGTAAAGGATTTGGCGGATATTGCTTATATGTCCGAATCAAATTTTAACAGGATATTCAGACGAGAAACCGCGGTTACACCTATTGAATATCTGATTGAAACAAGAATAGCAAAATCAAAGATTTTGCTCAGAAGAAAGGATATTACTATAACAGTGATTGCAGACAGGTGCGGTTTTGGCAGCAGCGCTCACTTTACATCCTGCTTTAAAAAGACAGTTCATATGTCGCCTACTGAATATAGAGACAGATATATGGAGTAAGCGTTGGTATATTGCGCGGATTTTGAAAAATTATGGTGCTATTTTGAAAGCAGACTTTGATTTTCTACATTATAATGTTAGCTATAAAAGCGCAAGGAGGAAATAAATATGCTTTCAAAACAGGAAATTTTTAAGTTAATGAATGAAAACCCCGTGTTTCACATTGCAACTATGGACGGTGACCAGCCAAGGGTTAGAGGAATGTTGCTGTATAGAGCTGATGAAAACGGAATAATTTTTCACACAGCCTCAACGAAAGATGTTTTTAAACAAATAAAGAGAAATCCCAAGGTTGAACTTTGCTTTCAGGGGAGCAACTGCCAAATCAGAGTTACAGGAGAGTTGGTTCAGGTTGAAAATGATAAAAAGCTGCGTGAGGAAATTTTTGCTCACCCCACAAGAAAGTTTTTGCAGGCGTGGAAAGCAAATGGTATTGACGGACTTTTGCAAATATTTTGTCTGAAAAACGGAATTGCAACTCAATGGTCAATGGAAACTAATTTTGACGAGAAGCAATTTGTGAATTTATAATCTCTGTAATGCTTTGCTTGGAAGAGTTGATTTTTTAAGCGGCAATATAGAACTAAAATGCAAAAAAACGGCAGAGTTTTCTCTGCCGTTAATTTGTTGTTCGATTTTGTGTGTAAGCCAAATTACAACCTGTATTTTAGTGAATTATTTGCTTGATGAACCAAATTCGTTTAAGATGTCGTCAATTTCTTTTTCATATGAATTTGAAGGTTTGTCAATATCGGACAGGTATTTATCATAATCAAAATCGTCGTCGATGTCATCATGGCTGTTTAGCGAATTTGTCAGTTTTTCAAGCTCGATTTCATCTCTGTGTTTTGCCTCAAGCAACATTTTTTCGGCTTCTTCTTTTTCTTTTTTCTCTTGTTTGCGGCGCTTGTCACCAAATGCAAGATCACCGAGAAAAAGGCCGAAAATGCCTGCCACAAGATAAACAACAAGTAATATAAGGTTTGTTGTGATGTTTTTTGAAGCAAAGCCGCCGTTGTATATCAACATACTAGGCAGATATATTATCGGGGCGATAAGTGCAAACAAAAAGTCAAGCCCGTGTTTTGAGCAATAAATTGCCGCGCAGGCGCTGGCGGTTATCGGAAAAATAAAATCATATGCGATTGCCGAAAAGTTTTTCATTGACTGAGGTAGGAACATAAGCGGAATAAGCATATAAATCAAGAAAATTACAATAGCATAAGGTATATATTTTTTTATCATACCATTCATTTTGCAGCCTCCTGTAAATATTGTACGAAAATTGTATATTTATATTATACATAATTTTTTTTAAAAATCAAGCGGAGGTAACACTCGCTAAAAGTCGGCAGACCGGTTGTAAGTTTAAATAGATGAAGTTTTTTTGATGCTTGATTTGAAATTGTCGTGAAAATGCGATTGATATTCATAGACTAAAATATTGACAACATAGAAAAAAAGGAATAAAATAATAAGAGCAGTTTTGCAAATGAATTTATAAAAAATGAGGTGAAATCTTAATGGACGCAGACGGTAATAAAGGCGCTGTACCCGGGCGAAGTTGCAGCATAATGTGCGCATTGCGTTCATTTTGTTTCAGCTTTGATTATACAGTAATTTAATATTACGGGTGACACGTCTTTACTCCCAGACTTATGATGAAGGAGGAAAGATGATGGAACAGGTTAATGTAACTCTTACAGAAACCATCAGAGTGCTGCTTGAAGAAAAAAAGTACAACACTCTGCGTGACATTCTTGTCACGATGAAGCCGTTTGATATTGCGGCGGTTTTTGAAGAGCTGCAAGACGAAAAAATGGCCATTTTATTTCGTATTCTGCCCAAAGAGCTTGCGGCGGAAACGTTTGTTGAAATGGACGACGATACGCAGGAGTTCCTCATTCACGGCTTTAGTGACAGCGAGCTTAAGGAAGTTGTTGACGAGTTGTTTGTTGATGACGCCGTAGACCTTATTGAGGAAATGCCTGCCAATGTGGTTAAGCGAATTTTGCGCCAGGCTGACAAGGATATGAGGAAGCAAATTAATGAGCTTTTAAAATATCCGGAGGACAGCGCAGGCTCAATTATGACAACGGAGTTTATTGTACTTCGTTCCGAGATGACCGCCGAGATGGCGATTAAAAGAATCAGAAGAACAGGTGTTGACAAGGAAACAATATACACCTGCTATGTGACCGATGACAACAACAAGCTGATTGGTATTACTACCGTAAAGGATTTGCTGTTGTCCGAAGACGACGAGTTTGTGCGCGATATGATGGAAGAAAACGTCATTGCGGTTAATACTCTTGACGACCAGGAGCAGGTTGCGCAGATGTTTTCTAACTACAACTTTTTGGCTTTGCCTGTTGTTGACAACGAGAACAGGCTTGTCGGTATTGTTACAATCGACGACGCTATCGACGTCATTCAGGAAGAGGCTACCGAGGATATCGAAAAGATGGCTGCTGTGCTGCCGTCTGATAAGCCGTATATGAAAACAAGCGTGTGGGGAATTTATAAAAAACGTATTCCCTGGCTGCTGGTGCTTATGCTGTCGGCAACATTTACGAGTGCAATTATTTCATCGTTTGATGCAATGCTTGCAAGCGTTATCATATTATCATCGTTTATTCCGATGATTACAGGTTCGGGCGGTAACGCAGGCTCACAGGCTTCTGTGTCGGTTATTCGTGCATTGTCGCTTGGTGAGGTTGAATTTAAGGATTTATTTGTAATTTTGTGGAAAGAGATTAGGGTATCTCTGCTTTGCGGTGTGACCCTTGCCACAGCCAATTTTATTAAACTGATGGTGTTTGATTTGAACGGACACGACAATGCATTTGTGATTGCGCTTGTTGTGTCGCTTACGCTTATCGGTACGATTATGATGTCAAAGATTGTGGGCAGCAGTCTGCCGCTTTTGGCAAGCAAAATCGGATTTGACCCTGCTGTTATGGCAAATCCGCTGATTTCAACGGTGTGTGACTCGTTGTCGTTGCTTATTTATTTTGCCGTTGCATCAAGCATTTTACAGCTTTAAAAATTATATTAGTGTTCAAAAAAGGCCACTCCGTCACGGAGTGGCTGTTTTAGTTCGGAGAGAATCGTCGGAGCACCGCTTTAGCTCGGTAGCCCGGTTTTTTAGTTCGGGAATAATCGTCGGGTTTTAGCTTAACGTCGGTAGCCCGAGTCATACATTTTTCTGTTGGTAACGCAAGATACAACTCGCGTTTGTTTTATTTTTGGTATCATAAGATAAATGTTATTGTCGGGCAAATTACGTGTTAAAATATATCACGCTATCTGCTCGAAATGTGAGCGGCGTCACGCCGCCGGACGACCATTGGTCGTCCGAAAATGGATTGTCGTTGTCAGGAAAATGACGTATTAAAGTATATCACTCTGTCTACCCGACCAAAATTGTAAATTGCACATTGCAACGCAGTTGCATTATATGCAGTATAAATTTGTGTCCCAGGCAGGAATGTAGGGGTGATGACGCAGATAGAATTTGTATTTGGGATTTATTTTGCTGATAAGCAAAATCAGCATGAATATGTCCTCAAAGCGGTGATATGCCGCAAAATTCAGCTTTGGCTTAAAGTTTTTGAGCGTATTCTTCATACCCTCAATCGTTTCAAAGTCAGCACCCTCAACGTCTGCCTTGATGTAGCTTGCCGCCATTCCGCAGAGTATTGTGTCAACCGTGGCAACCTGAGTTTTAACTCCTTTTTCGGAGATAGCACTGTTGCGCCCAGCTTTGTTGTTGAAGATAAGCTCGGTATTTTTGTTATACGAACCAAGTTGCCAGAGGGTGACGTTGGGCATCTCACTGCAATGTGATTTCAGCTTTTCAAAGTTCTTTGAATTTGGCTCAAGAGCGATAATGCGCTTGTAGTTTGTGCCTGCGTAATTTAAAAATTCGTCAATAGTGTCACCGTTATATGCGCCGAGGTCAACATAGCTTTCGTTGCAGCCGAGCCTTAAAATATTATTAAACGCTTCGTCCTTATCGGTCGTAATAGGGGGGAGAAGCTCGATTTTGCCTGTGTAGTAGAATTTGAGAATATTTTTAAATACTTCTTTTGACTTTTCGTCTGCAAGCAAATTGTATGCACAGTCAAGCGAAGCGGCATTTGCCAAGATAAATTCGTCATCAAAGAGTATGTTACCGAATACGGGAACACTCGGAACGACAATTTCGTGAGTTTTGGATATTTGATAAATCCTGTCCATAACATCCGGCAGTTGAGTTGCAAAGCAAAGCGCTATTGTAAAGTCTGAAAATTCCTGTTCAACTTCGCTGAGTTTTTTGACAGTAAATCCGTGAAAGCTTTGTCCGCGCACAAAATCGTCGCTTGCAATTACGGCACTTGCTGTTATTGTGTATTTTTTAAAAGCACTGAGCACCTTGTCGGCGCCGTCGCCCATACCGTAAAGTACAATCGGCTTTTTGCTGTGCTTTAGCCTGTGCCAGACCGAGGTTTCATTTTTTAAAATATCAGTAATCATATTAATACCTGTTAAAATATAAAGATGTATAAAAATAAAAACGCCCACCCTACTGGGTGGACACTTTATGTGTTGGCATCTCCCTATTTTCCCGGGCCGTCACCAGCCAAGTATTTTCGGCACCACTGAGCTTAACTTCTGTGTTCGGTATGGGAACAGGTGGACCCTCAGCGTCATCAACACCAACTTTGTTATTCGTTTTTCGAGAACAGTTGTTATTATACTACTGCTTTTTGGAAAAGTCAACACTTTTTTGAAAATTTTTTCAAATTTATTTTCCGGATAAAAATTGTCTTGTTTAATTGTGATTTACGGCGGCTTTTTGTGATAATATTGTTTTTTTGTCGTATTATGCAGATTTAAGAACAATACAGGTAAAAAATGTTGACTAAATTCGAAAAAGTGTGTACAATTAAATAGATTGGACTGATTTAAATGAATAATGTAAATAAATGTAAACTGCTGTTTTCTTCTCTGTCAGTGTTCAGAGGAATAATGAACAGGAGTGTGCCAAAGGCATTTTACAAGCTTTTGCAGTCGCTCGACAAATCACCTGATGAATTTTTGGGTGCGTACGGTGAGCTGTGCTCGCTCTTGTACGAGAGAAACTGTGCAGATAAATTTGCTTACGCAATGAGCGAAACGGCGCTGTTTGATGATAACTGCTTTGCCAGAGCCGCAACGGCAGGCAAGCAAGATATGTTGCCCGAAAGCGTGCTTGCTGCTGTTAAAAGTGACTGCAATGCAATACTTACAGCTGCAAGGCTTGACTCTGATGAAATAATTAAGGCATATGCATATTATGACAAAATAGCAGATGTTGCCGAATTGCTTCCAAGGTGGCAGGTTGGCAGTTGTGTGGAATGTTTTGAGAGTTTTGACGGCTCGCTTGACAAGCTGGCAAAATATTATAAAGAAAACGGATGCGGAATGTTTGCTCGCTACAAGGCGTTTATCTGGCGTGACGGCGACATTCAGCCGGTGCTTCATCCCGACAAAATCGATATGGACTCATTTACGGGATATGAGCGTCAGCGCGAAAAGGTTGTCGGCAACACAAGGTCGTTTTTGCAGGGCAAAAGCTGTAACAACTGTCTGCTTTTCGGCGACAAGGGTACAGGCAAAAGCTCAACTGTTAAAGCGATTGCCAATGAGTTTAGAAAAGACGGACTCAGAATTGTGGAAATGCCGAAGGACAGATTGATTGACTTCCCGATTTTGGTTGACAAGATTGCCGCTTTGCCGCTGAAGTTTATAATATTTATTGATGATTTGTCGTTCCAGTCACAGGACAGAAGCTATACAACGCTTAAGGCTGTGCTTGAGGGCGGACTTGCAGCTCGCCCCGACAATGCATTGATTTATGCAACATCTAACCGCCGTCACATTATTAAAGAAAACCTCAGCGACAGGTCGTATGCGGTTGATGATGTGAATGTGCGTGACAATATGCAGGAGAGCCTGTCGCTGTCTGACAGATTCGGTCTTGCAGTGTGCTACAGTATTCCGTCCAAAAAAGAGTTTCTTGAAATTGTATCTGCACTTGCAAATGAAAAGGGAATCGATATGTCACAGGAGGAGCTTGCAATGGGGGCAGAGCGATTTGCACTTTCAAGGGGCGGAAGATCTCCGAGATGTGCAAAGCAGTATATAGAGTCCTTGTTTTGTTGATAAATTGCTTACGGAGGAAAGTTATGAAGAATAAGTTTATTTCGTTTATGCTTGTGTTTGTAATGGTGCTTGCTGCTGCTATGCCGCTTGCCGGATGCGGAAACAAGGATTTTCCGGTTGAGGTTGCAAACATTGTTGTTAAGGAAAAACCCGAAAACATAGTGGTGCTTGACGCACCGACCGCCGACATTGTGTCGTATATGGGTTATCTTGATATTGTGGGAAAAAGTGATAATGTTGACCAAAAGTGGCTTAGTGTTGTGCCGAGCGTAGGCACTGCGCAGAACCCCGATGTTCAGAAGATTATCGACAGCAAGGCTGACCTTGTGTTTGCTTCTGAGGGACTTAGCGATACAGCTAAGAAAGCGCTTGAGGAAGCAGACATTCAGGTGATTACAATGTCGCATCCTCAAACTCCGAGTCAGCTTGAAACAAGCTACCTTACGATTGGCAAGATTTTGTGGGGTAAAGAAACAGGTCAGAGCACAGGCACAAAATCATATGCAGATCTTTTGAATTCTTTTGATATGATAAAAAAAGAAGCTGACGACGCCAAGACTACCGATGTTCCCGAAACAGTTTGCTATCTTTATTATGAAAGCGGCAAGCTTAAGATGATGTCAAGCGGAACATACGGCGATATGCTGTTGAGTTACACAAATGCGGTGAATGCGGCTGTGAATATTGACGATAACCTTGTTGATGTTAATACTCTCAAGATTGCTAATCCAAACTATATTTTCTATGCAGATGAAGAAACATTGTCCCAAATCAAGGCTAACGCAGTTCTTCGCACGCTCAATGCCGTTAAGAACAATAAAACACTGATGGTTTCTGCTGAGGAGATGGAACGTCAGGGTCAGACAGCAGTTGATACTTTGCAGAAGATGGTGTACTTTATTTATCCGCAGTTAAAGCCTGCCGACAAAGCGGCAACACCTGACCAGGCGGCTACAACATCGACAACTCAGCCGACTGTATCGGCAACTGATGCTTCCGAGGGAGCAACAACGTCAACTTCGCCTACAACAGCACAGAATGACGGTTCTGTGGCGGCTCAGTACAAAATTAACATAACCCCGAATCTTTCGCTGAAGCTTGAGGATGAAAACAACAATGTAAAAGCAATGCAGCAGCGTTTGTTTGACTTGGGATATGTTACGGATAAGGAAAACATTACAGGCTATTACGGCGAGATTTCGCAACAGGCTGTTAAGGATTTCCAAAAGAACAATCAACTTACTCAAACAGGCAATGCCGACAATGCGACTCTTAAGGCAATGTTTGACAGCAGTGCTGTCAAGGCAAAATAAAGCCTTTGTAACCTGATATGCGATATAACTGTTCGTGATATTTTTATAATTATAATCATAAAAAAGAACATCGGAGTAAAATCCGATGTTCTTTTGCGTTATATGCAAGTAAATTAGGTTGAGTGTGCTTATTTTACGGTAACGTAAATATCCGTTGTTGCAGTGCGGTTAAGTGTATCAATAACGGAATAGGTTACCTTATAAACGCCCTTGCGGGAGGTTGTGACATTGCCGATAATCTCGACTTTATCTGTAATATCATTTGAACAGGTGTCAAGTGCCTTGATGTTTTTGAGCGGTTCAAATTTGCTGTTTTGAGCAACGGTGCAGTCCTTTGCCCCTTTGATTACAGGCGCTTTGTCGTTATAGGGATTTTTATCATTGTTGTCTGTCGGATCCCATCCGCATTTTTTGTCAGTGATTTTTATTGCCTTTGGCTTGCCGAGAGGTCCGGGATTATCATCGTCATAGATAGTGACGGTGGTATTCAGCGGACAGTTGTCGAAAATCCACTTTGCATCAGCTACGGCAAGTCTTACACATCCGAGGGACGCCTGCGTGCCGAGCTTGTTGTATTCATCAACTTCAAGCTCATCAGGTTGAGGCGAGTAGTACGGAACAGAGTGGAACAAATAGTTGCCCGAAATTCCGCTTACGTATTGACCGTAAACATTATCAAACAGAGCGTGCCACTCATTCTTGAAGTAAATTCCGTATGTTCCTGTTATTGTCTGGTTGTTTTTGCCTGTTGAGCAGACCATTGCCCTGACGGGTACTGTGTACTCGCCGTTTTCGTCATAGGTGTAGACGGTAACGCAGTTTTGGGTGCGGTTTACCTTGATAAGATACAGATTTTTGTCGTTGTCGCTGTTTTGATTTTTTGCCAGGATATCTTCATTGCCTGTAATACAGGTTGAGAACATATTGGGGGCTGTATCGTTACAGGCGCCGTCACTTGTGACTGTTACCTTGAATTCTGCCGCTGAATTATTAGAAAATTCGGCGGTAACTTTGGCTGTGCCTGCGCCTATTGCATCAATTCTTCCGCCGCTGTCAACGGTAATAACGCGTGTGTCGGAGCTTTGAAAGCTCAGCAGAGTTGCTTCTTCATCGTTTGTCAACTCAAAAAATTTGATATCGCCCTGCTTTAGTGACATAGAATCCTTTACATATGTCTTTTTGGAGATGTTTGTAATTGAGTGTAAACAGTCGGGTAAAGAAGTGTAGATTATGTCAAGTGCACTATCTGAGTTTTGCGCGTCCGCAGGTTTGTCTGCGGTTGCGGATTCATCTAAGGTGGCAGATGAATTTGATGTGTGAAGACTTAATGTTGCCGCAAAACAGGAAAATACTGCTGCAACAGTCAGAACTATGGAAAGTATTGAAAGAAAAATTTTCTTTTTCATGGCTTGTCCTCTTTTAGTAGTCAAAATGCAGTCAACACAATGACTTTAAATGATTTTTAAACCGTGAGTAGTATTCAAATTATAACTTTTTTTTGACAATATGGCAAGAAATATTTTAAAATCCGATAAAGTATGCTAAAATAACAGTTGGTGATAAGAATGGCACATCCTATAAAGCATTTTGTAACAATAACACGGCATCGCCACAAGGTGATTGCTAACTGCGCAAAATCAGGGATTTTGTGGCAGGGACTAAGACACGATTTGTCAAAATATTCTCCCACCGAGTTTATTCCGGGGGCAAGGTTTTTTCAGGGTACTCGCAGTCCGAACGAGCGGGAGCGAGAACTCTACGGAGCGTCGCTTGCGTGGATGCACCACAAGGGCAGAAACCGTCATCATTACGAATATTGGAACGACTACAATCCAAAGACAAAGCAGATTGAAAATGTAAAAATGCCTGTGAAATATGTGGTAGAGATGTTTTGCGACAGAGTTGCCGCAAGCAAAATTTACAACGGCAAGGACTACAAGGACAGCCACCCGTTTGAATATTTTTGCAGAATCAGGGGCAAGCACCGTATGCACCCCGAAACCGAGGCACTGCTTGAAAAGCTGTTGGTTATGCTCAGGGACAAGGGTGAAAAGGCAACCTTTGATTATATTAGAAAAATGAAGAAACAATATGCCGCCGATTGGAACAAAACAGGATGAAAAAATTTCCGAAAAATCGGTGAAAAACCAATGAAAAAATTTCCGTTAAAAGATTAAAATTGTAACCCTGTACAATACAATTTTATTTGCGCAAAAACGCTTGACAACAATTCGCAAAAGTGTTATTTTAAAGGTGTTATATGACTGACGGATAAGTGGAATTAACCACGTGAAGTATAACAATTAAAGCCGACCGTCTGGGCGAGAGCTCAGATTAAGTCGGCTATTTTATTTTTTTAGTACAAATGGAGGTAACATATATGCGACAGGAATGGAAGAACTTTGTCGGCGGTAATTGGGAAACCGACATTGACGTGAGAGATTTTATACAGAAGAACTACACACCGTATTATGGGGACGAGTCATTCCTTGAAGCTCCGACCGAGGCTACAAACAAGCTGTGGGACAAGCTGTCACAGCTTCAAAAAGAAGAAAGAGCCAAGGGCGGCGTGCTTGATATGGAAACCGAGGTGGTTACATCAATCACAGCGTACGGCGCCGCGTATATTGATGATAATCTGAAGGATTTGGAGCAGGTTGTCGGATTGCAGACCGACAAGCCGCTCAAGCGCGCATTTATGCCTTACGGCGGAATCAAGATGGCTGAGCAGTCCTGCGAGATGTATGGATATAAGCCAAGCGAAAAGCTGCACGAGATTTTTACAAAGTATCACAAAACACACAACCAGGGTGTGTTTGATATCTATACTCCCGAAATGAAAAAGGCACGCCACAGCAAAATTTTGACAGGCCTGCCCGACACTTACGGCAGAGGCAGAATTGTCGGCGACTACCGCAGAGTTGCGCTCTATGGTATTGACCGCCTGATTGAGGGCAAACAAAAGGATTTTGCCGAGATTGACCGTCAGGGTATGAGAAGAGGCGACTTTCAGCTTAGAGAAGAGGTTGCCGACCAAATAAGAGCGCTTGTCGATATGAAGGAAATGGCGCTTGCTTACGGATTTGACATTTCAAAGCCTGCCGCAACTGCCAAGGAGGCTGTTCAGTGGCTGTACTTTGGATATCTTGCCGCTATTAAAACTCAGAACGGTGCGGCTATGAGCGTGGGAAGAGTGTCAACTTTCCTTGATATTTACATTGAACGTGACCTTGAAAACGGCACAATCACCGAGGCTCAGGCTCAGGAACTTATTGACCACTTTGTTATGAAGTGCCGTATGGTTAAGTTTGCAAGAATTGAGTCGTACAACCAGCTGTTTTCGGGCGACCCGGTATGGGCTACGCTTGAGGTTGCAGGTATAGGTATGGACGGCCGCTCACAGGTTACCAAGAACGATTTCCGCTTTTTGCATACTCTTGAGAATATGGGTCCGTCACCTGAACCAAACCTTACTGTGCTTTATTCTTCACACTTACCTGAGGGATTTAAGAAATACGCTTCGCATATCTCGGTTACAACAAGCTCAATCCAGTATGAAAATGATGATGTAATGCGTCCTGTTTGGGGCGATGATTACTCAATCTGTTGCTGTGTATCCGCAACGGAAACAGGCAAAGAAATTCAGTTTTTCGGTGCAAGAGCGAACCTTGCAAAATGCTTGCTTTACGCTATTAACGGCGGTGTTGACGAAAAGTCAAAGGTACAGGTTGGTCCTGAGTACAGACCTATTACAGGTGAATATCTTGACTATGACGAGGTTATGAAAAAGTATGACGCTATGATGGATTGGCTTGCTCACCTTTATGTGGGCACGCTGAATATGATTCATTATATGCACGACAAATATTATTACGAGGCTGCCGAAATGGCTCTTATTGATACTAATGTAAGAAGAACCTTTGCAACAGGTATTGCAGGATTTTCTCACGTTGTTGACTCGCTGTGTGCAATTAAGTACGCTAAGGTTAAGGCTATTCGTGATGAAGACGGTATTGTTGTTGACTTTGAAACTGAGGGAGATTTCCCGCGTTACGGCAATGACGATGACAGAGCTGACGATATTGCAGTCTGGCTTTTGCGCACATTTATGAGCAAAATCAGATATTGCCACACATACAGAGATTCAGAGCCGACTACATCAATTCTTACCATTACATCTAACGTTGTATACGGCAAGGCTACAGGCTCTCTGCCTGACGGCAGAAAGGCGGGAGAACCGCTTGCTCCGGGTGCAAACCCATCATACGGTGCAGAGCAGAACGGCTTGCTTGCTTCACTTAATTCGCTTGCAAAACTTCCGTATGAATATGCTCTTGACGGCATTTCAAATACTCAGACTATTAATCCTGACGCGCTCGGTCACAACGACAGCGAAAGAGTTGAAAATCTTGTTAATGTGCTTGACGGATACTTTGATCAGGGCGCACACCACCTTAATGTCAATGTATTTGGCACAGAAAAGCTGATTGACGCTATGGAACACCCCGAAAAGGAAGAATATGCTAACTTTACAATCCGTGTTTCGGGATATGCAGTTAAGTTTATTGACCTTACAAGAGAGCAGCAGCTTGACGTTATTGCAAGAACCTGCCACGACAGAATGTGATGAGTGATAATATTAAAGGATATGTACATTCTATAGAGAGCTTTGGCTCGGTTGACGGCCCGGGTGTGCGGTTTGTGGTGTTTTTGAGCGGTTGCAAAATGCGGTGTCAGTTCTGCCATAATCCCGACACATGGCAGCTTAAATCGGGCACGGAATACACGGTTGATGACTTGCTTAAAAAGGCAATGGCATATCGTCCGTATTGGAAGGACAAGGGCGGAATTACGGTGAGCGGTGGTGAACCGCTGCTGCAAATTGACTTTTTGCTTGAGTTTTTTAAAAAGGCTAAGGAAAAGGGAATAAATACGGTGCTTGATACAAGCGGAAATCCGTTTACAAAAGACGAGCCGTTTTATTCAAAATTTGTTGAGCTTATGCAGTATACGGATTTGGTACTTTTGGATATAAAGCATATTGACAATGAGGTACACAAAACGCTGACAGGACACAGCAATAAGAATATTTTACAAATGGCAAAGACTTTGTCGGATATGAAAAAGCCGGTGTGGATAAGGCACGTGCTCGTGCCGGGGGTAAGCGATAAGGACGAATATCTTGAAGCGCTTGCCGAGTTTGTGGGCTTACTCAAAAATGTTGAAAGAACAGAGGTTTTGCCTTATCATACGCTTGGTGTATTTAAGTGGGAAAGCCTTGGAATAAAATATCCGCTTGAGGGAATCGCTCCTCCGACAAAAGAACGTGTTAAAAATGCAAAAAGGATTCTTAATGCAACATAAAATGCGGTGTGACGTCGCTCACAATTTGGGCAGACAGATTGATATATTATAAGGCAATAATTGCCCGACAGTATCCAAGCAGTTCCCTATAAAGTAAAAAATGCCATTCCTCGGAATGGCATTTTTAGATAATGTAGTAAAAGGCTGTAATAATAACAGAAAGAGGTGTGACAGTGCCAAAACAAGCTATTCAGGAAGAGATACTTCATCCGATACCGCCGCTATATGATGAAAGCTCAAAGACGCTGATTCTCGGCAGTTTTCCGTCTGTAAAGTCGAGAGAGGCGCAGTTCTTTTACGGTCATCCGCAAAACCGCTTTTGGAAGCTGATTGCTCTATTGTTTGGCGAAAGCACGCCGCAAAACGTTGAAGAAAAATCAAGTTTGATTTTAAGCCACCATTTAGCTCTTTGGGATACTATACACTCCTGCACAATTACAGGCTCAAGCGACAGCTCAATAAAAAATGTTGTACCAAATGATATCTCGGTTATTTTGCAGAACAGCCGTATTGACAGAATTTTTTGCAACGGTGCGACATCACATAAGCTGTATATGAAGTATATTTATCCTACAACCAAAATCAAGGCGGAAAAGCTGCCGTCAACAAGTCCTGCAAATGCGGCGTTCACGCTTGAACGGCTGGCTGAGGATTGGAAAGTAATAATAAAGTGAAAAAGCGCTTGGGATTTGTTCCCGAGCGTTTTTGGTTTTATGGGGATTAGTATAATTTGTGAGCGGTGTAATACAGCCGGACGACCAATGGTAGCCCCTACTGTTTAACGTGGGCAGACAAAGCAAAGTCCCTCCAAAAAATTGAAAATTGTAAATGTTATGTGTGGCGATGAAACAACATTTCCTCGTAGGGGCGATTATCAATCGCCTGAGATGAATGTTATAGTTGGGCACAGCTGTTTTAATATATAGCAATCCTGTCTGCCCGAATTGTGAGCAACGTGACGTTGCCGAATTGAATGAAACGTGACACCGACGGTGTCACGCGGGCGACCAATGGTCGCCCCTACCGCTTAGCGTGGGCAGACAAAGCAAACTCCCTCCAAAAAATTGAAAATTGTAATTGTTATGTGTGGCGATGAAACAACATTTCCTCGTAGGGGCGATTATCAATCGCCTGAGATTAATGTTATAGTCGGGCACAGCTGTTTTAATATATAGCAATCCTACCTGCCCGAATTTGGATGCAATGTCACGTTGCCGGATAAAATAGTTTTGACCGAGCCGCCTACCGCATACAAAATAAAAGTAAATACACAAAAGTTTAACATAAACCTTCCTCCTTATACTTTTATTATACAAAAGGAGGTGTCCCATAAAACGGACTGTGGGCGGCAGAACATAAAATTTATTAAAAAATGGTCAGAACGATTCTGTAAAAATCATTCTGACCGACATATTGTTATTATAAGATTATTATTTTAATGTGTTGATGCACTGCTTGAAAGTTTCAATAACATACCAGGCATCATCGTCACTCATTGTTGTGTTGAGCGGAAGTGTAAGCTGGTTTTTGTGCATATTATAAGCATTGGGGAAATCAGTTATCCTGAATCCCTTTTTGCTGTAAGCTGAGAGCAGAGGAAGCGGCTTAAAGTGAACATTGCACATAATGCCGTGCTCCGCCATCATATTGTAGAATTTGTTGCGGTATTCAGCGTCCTTGCCTATAAAGCGGACAAAGTACAAATGACCGCTGCTGCGGTGGTTTTCGTCACAATGATTGAGCACCTGAATAGGAAGATCCTTGAATTCTTCGTTATACAGCCTGATAAGCTCGTGACGGCGTGTAAGAATATTCTCATATCTTGAGAGCTGTGCAACACCCAAAGCGGCAAGAACATCAGGCATATTACACTTGTACTGAGTGTCTACCACATCATATTCCCAAGAGGCAACCTTGTTTTTTTGGTAAGCATCTTTGGTTTGACCGTGCAGGGAGAGAAGCATATACTGCTTGTACATATCCTCTTCATCAATTCCGTCGTGCGTTCTGTGAACCGCCGCGCCGCCCTCGGCTGTAGTCATATTCTTAACAGCGTGAAAGCTGAAATTTGTAAAATCTGCAATCTCGCCGCACATTTTGCCGTGCCATCTTGCACCGAATGCGTGAGCTCCGTCGGCAATAACAATAACCCTGCCGAATTTATCCTGAAGCTCGGTTCTGGGGCGAAACTGGCTCTTTTGACGCTCAACAGCCTCAAATATTCTGCCATAATCACATATTACACCGGCAAGGTCAACAGCTATAATTGCCTTTGTGTTGTGGTTGATAGCCGCCTCCATCTTGTCGTAGTCCATCTCAAAGCTTCCGCTTTTGCAGTCAACCATAACAGGCTTTGCACCGACATGATAGATAATAGATGCCGAAGCAGTGTATGTGTATGCAGGAACAATTACCTCATCCCCCGGACCTATGCCCAGAATTCTGAGTGTAAGCTCGGCACAAGAGGTTTGTGACGAAAGGCAAACCGCACGCTGGGTGTGACAATAGTCAGCTATTTGGCTTTCAAAAAGCTTTGTTTCGGGGCCTGTGGTAATCCAACCGCTTTTTACAACCTTTATAACCTCGTCTATTTCAGCTTGTGAAATATCAGGTGGTGAAAAAGGAATTTTTCTCATTTTAAAATCTCCTTGTAAACACAAGTTGCCGATAATTGAGTTTTGTTTTAAACAATTACACCATATTATACAACATATGGCATAAAAAGTAAAGCAGTTAATTTTGCTGTGCCGACAGACGGTTCTGCGCTGTGGTGGGATTATGATTTGGCATGGGTTTCTTTTTCTTTAAGATATTTATTTTTGGTGGCAAGTCCCCCGCGTATGTGTCGCTCACTTTTGTTGGTATCAAGAATTCTGCGCACCTCCCTGTACAGTGCTGGATTCAATACTTTTAGACGCTGGCTTACGTCCTTGTGAACAGTGCTTTTGCTCACTCCGAATTTTTGTGCCGCCTTTCGCACAGTTGCTCCGCTTTCGATTATGTATTCGCCGAGCATAGCGGCTCGTTCCTCAACAATTCCTTTCACAAACAGCCCTCCATTCATTTTGATAATTTATATGCGGAGGGATAAAAATGTATGACGTAGGAAAAATATGGCAATATCTGAAAAACTGCAAAGCAAGCAATTCATTGTGTTGTGCAATTTGCCTTAAAAGAATTGAACAAATTTGTTATTACTATCGATTGTAAACACAATATAGCCGGAGTATAATATAATATAGAAAACAGTAATGATAATTGATATATTGATTTTTTAAAGGAATGGGGGTGCGGTAATGAGCAGTATGAGAAAAAGATTCAGCACAATGTTTTTGGCAATAACTTTGGTGGTGCTTTCAGCAGTAATTGCATTGCCGCAGTCAGTTTCTGCTGTAAATAAACAAACAAAGGCTGAAATTTTTTGTAACGAAAAGCTGTATCTTGAGAATCGCCAGCTATGCGACAGAATTGCCGAGGGCATTGAGCAGATGCAGGATTATATATATGTCGGAGATATTAAATTTGATTTAAAAAAACTGCCGTATATTATTAAGACTGTTATAAGAATGCACCCGGAGTTATTCTATATTAATACAAAGCAGGTTGCACTTGGCAGTGATGAACAAGGTAACATTGCTGTTGTTTGTCCGTTTTATCTGGACGAAAAAAGCGAAATTCAGGCTCAGCAGGAAAAGTTTGACCAAAGGGTAAATGAGATTTTATCGCTTGTTGATGATAATATGACAGAGTTTGAAAAAGCACTTGTAGTTCACGATGAAATTGCGCTTAATTGCGAATATTTAAACGATGAAGATAATATGAAGTACATAACGGCTTATGGTGCGCTTGTTAACGAAAAAGCCAACTGTCAGGGCTATTCGGCGGCTTTTTCGCATTTGATGTCGTTGTTGGGAATAGAAACTGAGGTTGTCGAATCATCGTCACTGTTCCATGTGTGGAATAAAGTTAAGATTGACGGTTCGTGGTATAATGCCGACGTTACTTGGGACGACCCGCTTTATGATAAGCAGGGCCATGTTAGCCACAAATACTTCTTGTTGAGTAATGCTGCTATTGCCGGAATTGACAGCGGCACAAATAAAGACTATGGGTTTGGCTATGAATCTAAAAAGTGCACAAGCACAAAGTATGACAAGTCTGAGTTTCATAAGATAGACACAAGATTTTGCTTTGTTGATGATGATTGTTACGTTATTGACAATAACTATGGCAGTACTTGTCAAAAATGTTTGATAAAATTTGACCCGATTACGGGTAAGTATGATATTGAAAAAAAGTTTGATGTTAAGTGGATGTCAGGTGCAACAGATACAAGCTATTGGAAAAACACTTTTTTGAGCCTTGAGGTTCACGATGATTTATTGTATTTAAACACAGTAAACAAGGTGTATACATATGATGTTATTAACAAAAAGCTGGATGAATTTGTACCTGATGTTAATATATCGGCTCAGAATAAGGCGTTTTACGGATTAATTATCAAGGGCTGTGATGTGTTTGTTGCGACAGCAGATAAACCTAACGAGCAGCAGGTGCTTACAAATATCGGTAAATGTGTAAAGCGTGACATAGAAGTCGGCGTTTTTAGACACATTTGGACGGAAAACAGCATAAAGCTCAGCGTATTATATGGTGATGTTGACCTTGACAAGACAATCAAAATAATCGACGCAACAGAAATTCAAAAATATTCAGCAGATTCTGTAAGCTTAAAAGATGTTCAGATTGTCTGCGGTGATGTTAACGGCGATGGATTGGTTAATATCGTTGACAGCACGCTTATACAAAAATATCTTGCAGATATGTGACAAATGAATTTTGGACAGGAAAGAACGCACAAAGTTCTTTCCTGTTTTTTGGTTTTTTTCTGTAAAAGATTGTTTGTTAGGCAAGTTTATGGTATACTGTTTTAGATATAATACAGATATCAGTATTACTTAGAATAAGAGTTTTAATATGTGTGTGTTCATCTGAGGATAGTTTTCGGATGTCAATATATTTGATAAAAAATCTAAACCGATAGTCAGGAGATACAGATATGAAAATAAGCGATATTTTTAATAAAGACAGAACAGTTTTTTCGTTTGAGGTTTTTCCGCCCAAGCGAACCTCTCCCATTGAGTCTGTTTACGGCAAGCTTGAAGAAATCTGTGCGCTAAAACCGGACTTTATCAGCGTTACTTATGGTGCAGGCGGCAGTGGTGAAAAGAACCGTACCTGTGAGATTGCCTCAAAAATCAAGAATGATTTGGGTGTTGAGGCGGTTGCTCATCTGACCTGTGTAAACAGCACAAGAGAGGATATTGACCGCAATCTGGAGCAGTTTAAGGACTCTAACATCAACAACATCCTTGCGCTGAGAGGAGATATCGTTGAGGGTGTTGAACCTAAGAAGGATTTTGTTTATGCAAGCGATTTGTGCGCATATATAAAGGGAAAAGGTGATTTTGATATTGCCGGTGCGTGCTATCCCGAGGTTCACGGTGAGGCTGAAAACGAGGTTGAAGATGTGTTGAACCTCAGAAAAAAGATTGAGGCAGGTGCTGAACATCTTATTTCCCAGTTGTTCTTTGACAATTCGGCGTTTTACCGATTTGTGGAGCGCACAAAAATTGCCGGCATCAATGTGCCGATTGAAGCAGGAATTATGCCTGTTACAAACAAAAAACAGATTGAGCGAATGGTGTCGATGTGCGGCGCAAGCCTGCCTGCAAAATTTGCAAAAATTATGCAGAAGTACGATACAAAGCCCGAGGCTCTGCGTGATGCAGGCATTGCATATGCTGTGGAGCAAATTGTTGATTTGATTGCAAACGGCGTTGACGGAATCCATCTTTACACGATGAACAATCCGTATGTCGCACGAAAAATAACAGAGGCGATTTCTAATTTGTTATGATAAAACTTGAAAGTTTAAACCGCAAAGAGGCTGTGCGCTATCTTGGCGGTGCAGGAATTCAGCTTAATTATCGAATGGACAGGCTGATGGACGAATGCGAACGTGAAATTCTGTCAAAAGCAAGCCCAAAGTTTTTGTATGCTGAATATGATTTGCCTTGCCCTGAGCTTATCGGCGGCAAGGATATAGAAAATCATCTGAGCGGATGTCAGCAGGCTGTGGTTATGTGTGCAACGCTGGGCGCCGAGATTGACAGGCTCATAAGAGTAAGTCAGATTGCCGATATGGCAAGGGCGGTAGTGCTCGACAGCTTTGCAAGCGTTGCCGTTGAGCAGGTGTGCGCAAAGGTTGACGAGCTGATAGCTGAGAAACACAGCGATATGAATATGACATTTCGATTTAGTCCCGGCTATGGTGATTATCCGATTGAAATGCAGAGGAAATTTTTAACACTGCTTGACGCACCTCGCAAAATCGGTCTTACAACTAATGATAATTATCTGCTTATGCCGTCAAAGTCGGTGACTGCGGTGCTCGGACTGTCGTCTGAACCGATTGAACGCAAAAAGCGCGGCTGTGCGATATGCAATATGAGAGAAACCTGTAGATTCAGAAGAAATGGGGAACATTGTGGATTTTAAGAAATACCTTGAAAGCAAGGAGTTTGTGCTGCTTGACGGCGCAATGGGTACATTGATACAAAAAAGCGGAGTTCGGTATGAGTCTGTACCGGAAACTCTTAATATTTTACAGCCTGAGCTGATTTCGTCTTTTCACAAAAGCTATATTGAGGCGGGTGCGGACATAATCTATGCCAATACCTTTGGTGCAAACGGATATAAGCTAAAAGAAAGCGGATATTCGGTTGAAGAGATTATAAAGGCAGGCGTTAAAAATGCAAAATCGGCGGCACAGGGTACAGATACCCTTGTTGCGCTTGACATAGGCCCTGTTGGCCAGCTGCTTGAGCCGGCAGGTACGTTGAAGTTTGATGATGCATATAACTATTTTAAAGAAGAAATTATTGCAGGTGCAGAGGCTGATGTAATTGTTTTTGAAACAATGACTGATTTGTATGAGCTTAAGGCTGCTGTGCTTGCCGCAAAGGAAAACAGCGACAAGCCGATTATTGCAACTATGACCTTTGAGCGAAACGGCAGAACATTTACAGGAGTTTTGCCTGCGTGCGCGGCAGTAACCCTTGAGGGGTTGGGCGTTGATGCAGTCGGCGTAAACTGTTCGCTCGGTCCTGACGAGCTTGAGCCTGTGGTTGCCGAGATGTCAAAATACACAAGTCTTCCGATTGTGATAAAGGCTAATGCCGGACTGCCCGACCCAAACAGCAATGAATATAATATTACGCCCGGCAGGTTTGCCGAGTGCGTTTGCGGCTTGCTTAAGTATGGCATAAAAATAATCGGAGGCTGCTGCGGAACAACCCCCGAATATATCAAAAGCATTAATTCTGCCTTGGCGGACAAAGCATATAAACCGCAGACCAAAAGCAATGTTACCGCTGTGTGCAGTGCGAGTACGGCTGTGTGCATAAACGGTCCGAGAATTATTGGTGAAAGAATAAATCCGACCGGCAAAAAGTTGTTCAAGCAGGCTCTAGTTGACAACAATATAGACTACATCCTTACTCAGGCATTAAGTCAGGTAAACGGCGGAGCAGAAATTCTTGACGTTAATGTGGGACATCCCGAAATTGACGAAAAAAAGATGATGGTGCGTGTTTTAAAGGCTATTCAGGGCGTTTGTGATGCACCTTTGCAAATTGACTCAACTAAGCCTGATGTAATAGAAGCAGGCTTGCGCTACTATAACGGCAAGCCGATTGTAAACTCTGTTAACGGCGAAGAAAAGAGCCTTGACGCAGTCTTGCCGCTCGTCAAAAAATACGGTGCGTCGGTTGTGGGACTTACCCTTGATGAAAACGGTATTCCAAAGACGGCTGAGGGCAGATTTGAGATTGCAAAACGTATTGTTGAACGAGCTGAGGCAATGGGAATTGAAAGAAAAGACGTGTATATTGACTGCCTTACGCTTACCGTTTCGGCAGAGCAGGAGGCTTGCAAACAGACGCTTGAGGCTTTGCACAGGGTAAAAACAGAGCTTGGTTGCAGAACCTGTCTGGGTGTTTCCAATATTTCGTTCGGACTTCCAAACAGAGAACTTGTAAACAGCACGTTTCTTACAATGGCGCTTGAAGAAGGTCTTGATTTGCCGATTATCAATCCTAATATTGCGGCTATGACGGGTGCTGTCAGAGCATACAGAGTTCTTTCGGGAATAGATAAAAACTCGGTTGACTTTATTAATGAATATAACGACGCCGCTCCTGCTGTAAGTGCACCAAAGGCAAACAGCGATGTGGATATTTTTACGGCTGTGTATAACGGATTAAAAAGCGAGGGCGCGGCGATTACCCAAAAGCTGATTGAAACAACCGACGCTATGCAGATTGTAAACGAAATGCTTATTCCTGCGCTTGACAGGGTGGGTGAGGATTTTGAGAAAAATAAAATCTTTTTGCCGCAGCTTATCCAGAGCGCAAATACCGCGCAGGAATGTTTTGAGGTTATAAAGAAGCACATTTCCAAAACCAGCGGTTCACCGGTGAGCAAGGGCAAAATTATTCTTGCGACCGTTAAGGGTGATATTCACGATATAGGCAAGAATATAGTAAAGGTACTGCTTGACAACTACGGTTACACCGTTGTTGACTTGGGCAAGGATGTTGACCCTCAGCTGATTGTCGATACAGCAGTTGAGCAGGACATAAAGATGATTGGGCTTTCGGCGCTTATGACAACTACGCTCAAGAGTATGGAGGATACAATCAAGCTTGTAAGAGAAAGAAAAGAACTGCAAAATCCCGACGGTACAAGCAAATGCGTTGTGTTCGTAGGAGGTGCAGTTCTTACAAATGATTATGCTATGAAAATTGGAGCAGACTATTACTGCAAGGACGCTAAGGAAAGCGTTGACACGGCTAAAAAGGTGTTGGGATAATCTTATGAAATATCGACAACACAGATTTCAACCTGATTGTTGATTCGGGGAATGATTGCGTTGTTGCCGAGTCCCGTGCTTACAATCATCTTTGTACTGCCAAATTCATAGACTCCCTTGTCATACTTTGGGAAAAAGCCTTGATTTGGGGCGATGAGTCCGCCGACAAAAGGAATTTGAATTTGTCCGCCGTGAGTGTGACCGCAGGCGATTACGTCGATGTTGCTGTCAGTTGCGTTGTCGGCGATATATTCGGGCTGGTGATGCAGAAGAATTGAAAAATTATTTTTTGATTTTTCGTTCATTTCGTCCCAACAGTACCGTTCGGGATTGTTGTAGTCAGGCGCATAAAAATCATAAAACGGATAATCTGACAATCCGCCGATGATTACGGTTTGATTATCTTTGGCAAATTCGATTATTTGATTGTCTAACAGTACGGCGCCGGTTGAGTTGATTTCGGATTTGAAGTCAATTTCAGCGGCAGAGTCAAGTTCGTGATTGCCCAGACAGCAGTACGTAGGAGCAATGTCCTTTAGCTGAGAAAGTACCGATTTCATTATATCGGTGTTGGGATTTCCGCGCACAATCATATCGCCGCACACTGCGACAAAATCGGGATTTTGAGCCTTGACGAGTTCAACAAGCTCTTTGTTGTTCTCGCCGAATTCTTTGTTGTGCAGGTCCGATACAATTACAAAGCGAAGCTTTGCGTCTGACTTTGTGTTTTTTACATTATAATTTGTGACCTTTATGTTGTTGTCGCAGTATAATCCGTTGATTAACAGAATGACTGCAAGGACAGAGGCGATTATAAGCGAGAATATTAATATTTTTTTCATTTTTTCACCTGTGATTAATAAATTACAGTTATATATTAAAATCGCTTTGAATTTTTGTCAACATATTATTGTCGCAATAAGAGTGTGTACTGATATTTATATTTTTGGGAAATATATATAAGGACAAAAGAATGTTTACTTCATTGATTGGCAGATAACTTTACGATTCGGCGGTAATTGCGTTTTTTCATAGCGTTGCGCTTGTCCGATATCAGCGTAAGTTAACAATACAAATTAATTGACAAATGGTGTCTTTTAATGTATAATATACAATATATAATTTTGGGTTAAATGTAAATTTTTGCGATTTTTGTCGAAAAAATAATTTTGAGATAAGGATTAGGGGTTAATGGGAAGATTTAATTTACGCAAGTTTTTGCTTTTGCTTGCCGACGTATTTATTATTGTAATCAGCGGAATACTGGCAAATTATGTGCTTTCATTAGTGAATTTTATCGGTATAGAGGCGAGCCGCGGACTGCTGTACAACATTGTTATTGATTTGATTATGTGCATTTTTGCGCTGTTTGTTGCAGGTGCATATTCAAGAATGTGGCGGTATTTTAATATAAAAGATTACGTTGCCTGCGGTGCGGCTACGGTAGTCGGCTTTGCGCTTGGATATATCGTATCTTTTATTCTGCGCATTCCTCAGAATGTAATTTTTGTTTTAGTGTATTTTATTATCTCATTTATCGGTATTCTTTTGTTCCGCTATATTTTTAAGAAGGCTTTTCTCAATTTGACAGAGGTGGGCAGAAAAGAAAGCGGTGAGCGCACATTAATTGTCGGTGCAGGAAATGCCGGCAGAATGATTTTGACTGAAATAGGCAATGCCAGATATGATGAAAACAGCCCGTCAAGGAACATTATTCCCGTGTGCTTTGTTGACGATGACATAACAAAAATCGGCAGAAAAATTGAAGGTGTTCCTGTTGTCGGTTCTACTGTTGAAATTGAAAAAATTTGCAGGGAATATCATATTGACAGCATAATTGTTGCTGTTCCGTCGTGCGAAGAGGAAGAAAAGCGCAAAATCCTTGATTACTGTTCGGCAACCGAGTGTAAAATTAAGGTAATTCCGTACCTGAGTGAACTGTTGTTTGATGACAAGAACACCCAGCTTATATCTCAGGCTAAGGAAATTAAGATTGAAGATTTGCTCGGCAGAAAGCCGATTGAGTTTAATCAGCACGATATCAAAAAACTGATTAACGGTAAGGTCTGCATGGTTACCGGCGGCGGCGGTTCGATAGGAAGCGAGCTTGTCAGGCAAATTGCCAAATACAATCCAAAACAAATAGTTATTGTTGATATATATGAAAACAGCGCATATGATATACAGCAGGAGCTTTTGCTTGAATACGGCACAAAGCTTAACTTGGTTACATTGATTTCGTCGGTGCGTGATTACGATAAAATGGAGATTATTTTTAAAAGATATCGTCCTCAGCTCGTGTTTCACGCTGCGGCTCACAAGCACGTTCCTCTTATGGAAACAGTGCCTGAAGAGGCAGTTAAAAATAATATCTTCGGTACTGCAAATGTAGCAAAATTGGCTGAAAAATATGAAGTTGATAAATTTGTTATGATTTCAACCGACAAGGCTGTTAACCCGACAAACGTTATGGGTGCAACAAAGCGTGCGTGTGAAATGATAATTCAAAACAGGGCGCAACACAGCAATCACACCGAGTTTGTTACCACGCGCTTTGGCAATGTGCTGGGCTCAAACGGTTCGGTAATTCCGCTGTTCAGACGTCAGATTGAAAGCGGAGCACCGGTTACGGTAACGCATCCTGACATTATAAGGTATTTTATGACTATTCCCGAGGCTGTGTCGCTTGTTCTTGAGGCGGGTGCAATGGCTAAGGGAGGCGAGATATTCGTACTTGATATGGGTGCGCCTGTCAAGATTACAACGCTTGCCGAGAATTTGATAAGAATGTACGGCAAGGTTCCGTATAAGGATGTTAAGATTATTTTCACAGGGCTTCGCCCCGGTGAAAAGCTTTTTGAAGAGCTTTTGATGGATGAAGAAGGTCTTAAATCAACGGCTAATAAAAAGATTTTTATAGGAAATCAAATTGCGATAGATGAGAAGGATATGCTATCAAAGCTTGATAATCTGAGAAATGCTGCCGAGAATAACGACAGCGATCTGACTGTTGAGCTTTTGAGCGGACTTGTTCCGACTTTTCATCACAAGACAAATGACGGTGAGTAATGCCTGAGGCAGATTTAGAACCGGTTTTTATCTTTAGGGAGATGTAATTATGTGTGGTATTGTTGGTTATGTAGGACCAAAGGATTGCAGTGAGGTGCTTGTAAGCGCACTCTCAAAGCTGGAGTACAGAGGTTATGACTCAGCAGGTATTGCTGTGTTTTCTGATAATGAAATTAAGACGGTTAAGACAAAGGGAAAACTTAAGGATTTGGAGGATAAACTTTCAATTATCGGCAGTCCTGAGGGTAATGTCGGTATAGGTCACACCAGATGGGCAACTCACGGCGAGCCTTCAGACGTTAATTCGCATCCGCACAGCGGTGCACGTGTTACTATCGTGCACAACGGAATTATTGAAAATTACATAGAGCTTAAGGAATTTCTTGTGTCAAAAGGCAGGGAGTTTTTGAGCGATACCGATACAGAGGTTGTGGCTCAGTTGCTTGATTACAGCTACAACGGCAATCCGCTCGAAACTATTGACAATGTGATGGCTGAGCTTAAGGGCTCATTTGCTCTTGGAATTATGTTCAGGGATTTTCCCGACAGGATTTTTGCAGTGCGCCGTGAGAGTCCGTTGATTGTCGGTGTCGGCGAGGGCGAGTGCTTTATTGCATCTGACGTGCCTGCTATTTTGCAGTATACAAGGGATTATTATTTGCTTGACCACGACGAAATTGCAACACTCACACGTGAGGGCGTTTCGTTTGTTGACGAGCATCTTGAGCCGCTTGAAAAGGAGCTTAAGACTGCCGATTGGGATATGGAATCTGCCGAGAAGGGCGGATATCCGCACTTTATGATTAAAGAAATCAACGAGCAGCCTAATGCTATCAGAACTACAATTATGCCGAGAATCAAGAATGGATTGCCCTGCCTTGATGAGTATGGTATTACGATTGATAAAATAAAAGACTTTAACAGCGTTACTATTGTTGCGTGCGGAACGGCTATGCACGCAGGTATGGTAGGAAAGTATGTTATTGAGGATTTGGCGAGGGTTCCGGTTAATGTTGACATTGCATCGGAATTCCGCTACAGAAATCCTATTATAAATAAAGGTGATCTTGTTATTATCGTTTCTCAGTCGGGCGAAACCGCCGACAGCCTTGCTGCAATGCGCCTTGCAAAGAAAAAGGGCGCAACGACCCTTGCTATTGTTAATGCAAAGGGTAGTTCGATTGCACGTGAAGCTGATATGCTGATTTATACGCTTGCAGGTCCCGAGATTGCAGTTGCTTCGACAAAAGCATATATTACTCAGCTTTCGGTTATATATCTGTTTGCTTTTGAGCTTGCTCTGGCAAAGGAAACAATCAGCGAGGCTGAGTGTAAGCGTTTGGTGTCTGCGCTGATGAAGATGCCGGAGGCAGTTCAGTATGTTATTGACCACTGCGAAGAGGACTGCAAATTTGTTGCTACAAAACTTGTTGCCGCAGAGAGTCTGCTTTATATCGGCAGAGGGCTTGATTATGCGCTGTCAATGGAAGGTTCGCTTAAGCTCAAGGAGGTTTCGTATATTCATTCCGAGAGCTATGCAGCAGGTGAACTCAAGCACGGCACAATCTCACTGATTGATGAGAATATGCCTGTTATTGCAGTTGCAACACAGACTGACATTATTCCAAAGACAATAAGCAATATCGTTGAGGTTAAGTCGAGAGGCGCTTCAATTATTCTTGTGTGTACTGATGCCTGTGCAAGAGGTCTTAAGGAGGGCATTGCAGACTATGTGATTGAAATTCCTCATACAGATGAACTGCTTATGCCGATTACTGCTGTTGTTCCGCTTCAGATTTTGGCGTATTATACAGCAATCAACAGAGGCAATGACCCGGATAAGCCACGTAACCTTGCAAAGTCGGTTACTGTTGAATAAGCGGTAATGCAAGGGTACATTCGATTTAAATATACAGGTTGCAATTAAAAAGAAAATATTAGAATAAAACAGGGGTGGTTCATTTGTGAGCCGCCCCTTGTTGCAATGTACAATGTACAAATTACAATTAACAATTTTGGGCGGCGTGATGCCGCTCACAAGTCGGCAACGTGACGTTGCATCCATTTT
>DKXL01000016.1:17741-37058 GCA_002493005.1 Ruminococcaceae bacterium UBA7127 | reverse complement strand
ATTCGGCAACGTGACGTTGCATCCATTTTCGAGCAGACAAATTAAATTTGCAATTTACAATGCACAATTATATTCGAGCAGATAGAATTGTGCAATAAGTGACCTTTAGTTCCCGACTTTAAATTAAAGTGAAAATAAATGCAGATGAAGTAAAAGGGTATCTTGCGTTAGATATAGAAAAATGTTTACACCGGGCTACCGTTACTAAGCGTTGGTGCGACTAATATACTCGAACTAAAAAAGCAACGTGACGTTGCATCCATTTTCGGGTAGATAGCGTGATATATTTTAATACGTCATTTGCCCGACAGTTACAATTGATTTTCGGGCGACCAATGGTCGCCCCTACGGGGTGGGCTTTATTGGTACGCGAGTCGATTCTTGCGTTATTCATAGAAAATTGTTTCTACCGGGCTACCGTTACTAAGCGTTGGTGCGACTTATATACCCGAACTAAAATATCGGAATAAAATACTTGTAATTTTTTGGGGGATTGTGTATAATAAATTAGATATGCTATACTGGAAAAAGTGTAAGCTGTTATTAGGTTAATGATGTTGCTTGAGTTTGGAGGACGATATAAATGAACTTCAATAAATCAAATATAATTAAAAGGGCAGTTGTGCTGATTGTATGTGTGTTTATGACTGCTTACAGCACGCTTGCAGTGCTTGCGGCTGAGAGCTATACGGTTTCACAGCTTGATGATATGGTTATCACCTTGCCTGATGATATGAGCGCGATTACAAGGGACAGCAAAAGCTCGGATAAGTACTTTTCGGTGTTTGGACTTGATTACAATACCACAATGCAGACGTTTAAAAACGGTGATATTTATTTGCAGGGAATGGACAGCTCGTCATCGGTAACGCTTACCGTTACCATGACTCAGACCGACGAGAGCAAGCAAATCGGAAATTATTCAGAACTCAGCGCAGATGAACTTAATAAGGTAAGAAACAACTTTTTGAATATGGGAGAGTATGGCTCGTGTACTCAGGATCAGGCTCAAAAGCTCGTTTGGCTGATTTTTGACGTTACTGTTACTAGCGGCGGCAAGCAAATCAAGGCATATCAGGCAAACACCGTGTACGACTCAATGAGCATTAATGTTACAATGAAGCGCAACGAGGGCGACGTGACTGCCGCCGACTACGCAAACTTTGCCTCAATTGTTTCTTCGGTTGATTTTTTGAGAGGCGACTTTACAGCCGACATTCTTCCGCTTGTTATCGGAGGCGGAACGATTATAATAATCTTACTTATTGTGTTGATTATTGTTCTTGCCAAAAAAGCAACCAAGAGAAAAAAACTCCATAAAAATGATGCAATCCTACAGGAATTGGCAAGCAAATATAATCTTGCCGAAAAAAAACAATCGGGCTATGACCTTAATGCTTTTGATGATAATCAGATTGAAGAACCTGAGGAGCAGATCAATATTGCACCCGACACAAAAACATTTAATAAGGCTGTATTAACGCAGAAACCGGAAATCAAGCCTGAGTATGATCATTATGATAATATTGCAGAAAAGCGGGTGTCTGAGGACGAAATTGACGATATTATAAAATCTGCAAGATTGCAAAAAGAATTGTCAGATTCTAAATCTAATGGTTCTGACGGCGAGAATGACAGACAGGAATATGAGGATATCAGTTCTCACACCGATATGGATTATGAAGAGGATGATGAAGACAACGACTCAGGGGAGCCTGCCGAAGCTAAGGCTGACGCCGAGCAGGAACAGACAGAATCCGGTGAAAACAGTGAAAACGGGTTGGCTGATGCATTCTTCGGCAGTGATGACGATAATGACGACAGCTTAAGCGACGAGGAGCTTGTTCGCCAGCAGATAAAGCGCAGTAAATTTGACAGCGGTTATGATTTCTTTGAGGAAGCACCCAAAAAGACAATGGGCGTTATCAGCAGCGAGGAGATAAGGGACGCTGAGGATTATGACGTTATAAACGAGGTCGAACAAAAAGCGGCAAGAGTTGAAAATGAGGGCGTTCAAGAGCCTAACGCTGCTGTTGTTGCTCTCAAAAAGGCAGGTGCTGGGCTAAAGAACTTTGGTATTCACTTTGGCTATTTTTGCAAAAATCTGACAAAGATGATTAAGTATAAGAGAGCTGCTGCAAAGCGCAAAAAAGCTGAGCAGGAGCGACGAGAGAGAGAACGTGCAAGGGCAGAGCGTGCAAGGCAGCGTGCCGCGCGACAGAACAGCGGTGACAGCGGACTTGTGAGAGTTCACAGCAGAAATGATCAGCGCTCACCGCAGAACAGACGTCCTCAAAGCTCAAACAGACGTGACTCAAGAAGGTAATCTGTACAGGCAGAGGTTTAAGTCATTACGAAAAGAGGGAGAAAATTGAAAGATTTGCTGATTAAAAATGCCGTTGTGGTATCTCCCGCTGACGGCTTGAACGAAAAAGACGGCAAAACCGATATTTTAATTAAGGACGGAGTAATTGCCGAGCTTGGAAAAATACAGGCAGACAACGCAGAGGTTATTGATGCGGATGGGCTGTTTGCAGTTCCGGGATTTGTGGATATGCACGTCCATCTGCGTGACCCGGGTCAAACGCAGAAAGAGGATATAATTACAGGCTGCAAGGCGGCGGCGGCAGGCGGAGTTACAAGCCTGCTTGCTATGCCGAATACTGCACCGACTACAGACAATGCCGATGTGGTCGGATATATTCTTGATAAGGCAAAGGATGCCGACAGCAGGGTGTATGTTGCGGCGAGTATTACAAAGGGGCTTAAAAGCGAAGAGCCAACTTGTCTTGACGAGCTTAAGTCAGCAGGTGCGATTGCACTGTCGGACGACGGCAGACCTGTAGAAAACACAAAGTTTTTGAGCGAGGCTATGAAAAGAGCACCGCAGCTTAAAATGAAGGTGGTCGCTCACTGCGAGGATTTGTATCTTGCCGACGGCGGCAAAATCAACGAGGGCGAGGTGTCGCAAAAGCTGGGCGTAAAGGGAATTCCTGCCTCTGCCGAGGACTGCGGTACAGGGCGTGAAATTGCACTTGCGGCGGCACTTGATGTGCCGATACACATTTGTCACGTCAGCACCAAAACAAGCGTTGCGCTTGTAAGGGACGCCAAAAGGCGCGGCGTAAAGGTTACCGCCGAAACCGCTCCGCACTATTTTTCACTGACCGAAAAGGAATTGCTCAGGGGAGATGCGGACTATCGTATGAATCCGCCGCTCAGAACACAGTCAGACGTTGACGCGATAATTGAGGGCTTGCAGGACGGCACGCTTGACGCGATTGCCACAGACCACGCGCCGCATACGGTGCAGGATAAGGCTGATTTTGTGACTGCGCCCAACGGTTCAATCGGTATGGAAACTTCATTTGCCGTCGGATGTACATATCTTGTAAAGAGCGGCCTTTTGAGCCTGAGTGAGCTTGTGCGCAAGATGAGTACAAATCCTGCGGATATTCTGGGAATCAACGCAGGCAGAATTTGCAAGGGCGCTCCTGCCGATATTGCGTTGATTGATGCCAATGAAAAGTGGACTGTCGATGAAAATAAGCTGCACGGAAAGAGTAAAAACACACCGTTTAAGGGCAGAACACTTTGCGGCAAGGTCAAAAAGACAATTATGGGCGGCAGGGTTGTTTTTGATGAATGACGTAAAAATCTTAAACGCTTAAGCTGCTTGTTAATCGGTTGATTAATGATTTGTAAGATAAATTCAGTTGAAAGGATGTAATATAAATGGCACAAAAGGGCGATTTGCTGTCGGTAAGACAGGACATAAGAGTGGTTGACGCTACTATACGTGACGGAGGACTTTGCAACGATTTCCGTTTTGACGACAAGTTTGTTAAAGATTTGTATCTTGCCAATGTTAAGGCAGGCGTTGACTATATGGAATTTGGCTACAAGGCTTCAAAGGAGATTTTCAGCGAGGACGACTTTGGCAAGTGGAAGTTCTGTAACGACGCTGACATTAGAAAGATTGTAGGCGATAACAAGACTAATCTTAAGATTGCTGTTATGGCTGATGTCGGCAGAACTGATTTTGAAAAGGATATTGTTCCCAAAAAGGAAAGCCCGATTGACCTTATCAGAGTGGCAACCTATATCAACACAATTCCTGCGGCTGTTGAGATGATTGAGGACGCGGCAAAAAAAGGATACGAAACTACAATTAATATTATGGCGGTGTCAAAGGCAAGAACAGAGGATATTTTGACCGCTCTGAATATTTTGGGTCAGACCCCTGTAAAGGCTTTTTATATTGTTGACAGCTATGGCTCACTGTATCCTGAGGAGTCAAGACGTCTTGCAGAGATGTACTGCGAAGTTGCCGAAAAGTACAACAAGGTTGTAGGTATTCATGCGCACAACAACCAGCAGCTGGCGTTTGCAAATACGATTGAGGCTATGACGCAGGGTGTAAGCTACCTTGACGCTACAGTTGACGGTATGGGCAGAGGCGCAGGCAACTGTGCGCTTGAGCTGTTGCTCGGCTTCCTAAAAAATCCGAAATATAAGGTTGCTCCGATTCTTAAAATTATACAGGATCACACACACAAGTTGCGTGAGCAGGGTGTAAAGTGGGGCTATGATATTCCCTATATGCTGACAGGTCAGTACAACACTCACCCTCGTCCTGCAATTTCTTTTGTAAAGGATGACAGAACCGACTATTACAAGTTTTCAAATGAGCTTTATGATATAATCAACAGCTGATTATAACGACTTTATGGGTGATTAAATTGAAAAACGAAAGATTTGAAAAAACGTATTCTCAGGGTGCGGTAAATGTGACTGAGATTTGGGTCGACAGAGAAACAGGAGTCAACTATATTTTTCATACGTCAGGCAATTCCGGTGGTTTAACACCTTTGCTTGACAGAGAGGGTAAGCCGATAATTACTTCGGTTTTAAACAAATAGGTTGAAAGTATAGTATATTTAAAAATCCGTTGTTTTCTGTGGAAGTGTATTTATGAAGCATTTTATGAGTTTGAATCCTGCTCCGTTTTATATGATAAAGTCAGGAGAAAAGACGATAGAATTGCGACTTAATGACGAAAAAAGGCGCAGGATAAATGTTTCGGACGAAATTGAATTTTTAAACACCGATGATGAAAACGAGAAAATTTTGGTGAGGGTTTTGCGCTTGCACAGGTTTAAAAGTTTTGATGAGCTGTACGGTGCGTTACCCTTGCTCAAATGCGGCTATTCAAAAAACGATATAGCGACTGCTTCGCCTGAGGATATGACCGTTTATTATTCAAGGGAACAGCAGACAAAGTATGGCGTGCTTGGTATTGAAATTGAATTGATTTGAATTTTAATTTTCCTGCCATAAAGCCCGTTAGGGCTTTATGAGGTTACAGGTATAGTTAAAGGCGGTTAGCATCAAAAATCCAACCGATGAAAGCTGTGGCTTAATATTCGGAAGGGAGTGATGCTGAATGGAGTACATAATTTGTTTTACTCTGTTGGTTGCGATAATTATCATTGCAATAAAAAGCGGCGTGACGCCGCCCGCAATTCGTGCAGACAACATCATATTAAAATTCACTCCTGTGCCCGAGCGCAACCGAGCAATTTCCTATAAAGTAAAAAATAACCGCCCAAATAGCACTTGGACGGTTATTCACATTGATTAGCCTGACATAGCTAACCGCTTTAAACGGTTTACCTGTAACCTAATTATATAATGTTAATATTTAAAAGTCAATATATCATTTAAGAAAAATAAAAATGAGGAGAATTGTTATGGCATTTGACAGACTTATTGAAAATATTGTAAAAATGCAGAATCCGACCGTTGCAGGACTTGACCCTAAGCTCGACTATGTTCCTGCTTCAATTAAGGAGAAGTGTTTTGCAAAGTACGGAAAAACTCTTGACGGCGCGGCTGCGGCACTTTTTGAATTCAACAAAGCTTTGATTGATGCTTTGTGTGATATTGTTCCTGCTGTTAAGCCTCAGGCTGCATATTATGAAATGTACGGCTGGCAGGGTGTTAAGGCGCTTTGCGACACTATTGCATATGCAAGGTCAAAGGGTATGTTTGTTATTACAGACGGCAAGCGTAACGATATTGGCACAACTATGGAAGCATACGCTACTGCTCACCTCGGCAAAACCGATGTTGCAGGCGAGAGCGTGGAAGCTTTCGGCGCAGACGCACTGACAGTAAACGGATACCTTGGCACAGACGGAATCAAGCCGCTTGCAAAGGTTTGTGCCGCTGACGACAAGGGTATTTTTGTGCTTGTTAAAACATCAAATCCAAGCTCGGGCGAGTTGCAGGATATGAAACTTTCAACAGACGAAAGTGTGTATGAGCATATGGGCAGAATGTGCGAAGGCTGGGGCGAAGAGCTTATGGGCAAGTACGGTTACTCGGCTGTGGGCGCAGTTGTCGGCGCGACATATCCCGACCAGCTCAAAGAGATGAGAGCAAAGCTTCCGCATACATTCTTTCTTGTTCCGGGCTACGGCGCACAGGGCGGCGGAGCAGAAGATGCAAAAAATGCATTTGACAAAAACGGACTCGGCGCAATCATCAACTCAAGCCGAGGCATTATGTGCGCTTGGAAAAAGCAGGGCTTGACCGAGGAGGACTTTGCAGTTGCCGCTCGCAATGAAGCAATCAGAATGAAAGAGGATATTCTCGGAGTTATCGGTGAGGTTAAGCTTTAATCATCCAAAATTTGCGATAGACTTTTTGATGATTACGAGATGTTGATGCGCATATATTTAGAAAAATAAAGAAATTTCGCTTAAATCTTGAATAAAGACAGGAGAGTGAATGATGGTTGACTGAGATTATTTTTATTGAGGGAGTTTCGGGAGTCGGTAAGTCAACAATGGTTCAAGCGCTCTCAAGAGAATTAACGAATTCGGGATATAAGGTAAAGGCTTATTTAGAGGGTGACTGTAAAAATCCAATAGATTTTTACAACACTGCATATTATTCAATTTATGAATATGAGAAATTGTGCAATAAATACGGCTCTTCCATAGATGCTATCAGTGAAAATACAATTATGACAGAAAATGCAAGACTGGTACGATATGGTAATGAAAAGACGTTTATATTCGATGAACCTTTGCTTTCTGAGCTGGCAGAAAATGAATTGTGTTATCACCCTAAAAAAACAATTTCTATTGACAAATATATTTCCGTGTATACAGAAATATGGAAAAATTATCAAAGAGAAGTTAATGAGGAAGTTGATTTTGCAATTTTTGATGGCTCATTGCTTCATCATCCGCTGAATGATATGATTAATAATTATCGTATTAATGAACAACAAGCTGTGCGTTATATTTCTGCGCTTCTCAATACGCTTGAGTTGAGTAAAAAATATATTTTTTATCTCAAAACCAATAATATTCCCCAACAACTGAGAACTGCACGCAAAGAGCGCGGACAGAACGAACCAACAAAAATTCAGATTGAGTATTGGAAAAAAAGATACGAATATGAAATGAGTGTGCTTAGTGCTATTGATGAAAAGTATCAAATACTTGATATTTCTGATAACGGTTGGAACTTGGCACGAAAAGAAATATTACACACAATAAATCCAATGCATCAAAATTAAATAACGAAATCTAAAACAAAAAAACACCTTTGATTGAATCAAGTCCGGATTCATCAAAGGTGTTTTTTTAAAATTATAGGAAAATGCTCGAAAACGGTCGGGCGGATAAGTGTAGATACTATCACGCTGTCTGCTCGAATTGCGGGCGGCGTCACGCCGTTTTTTAGCTTCGGGTATATTCGTCGTACCACAGCTTAGTAACGGTAGCCCGGTGCAGATGTTTTTCTAAGTCTAACGCAAGATGTCATTTACTTCATATTTATTAGTTTTACTTCACCTATATTTTTCTCTTAGTTTTAATTTCGGAAACTAAAGGTTATTATTATAACAAACCTATCTACTCGAATTGTGAGCAGCGTATGTAGGCTTGACATTTGAAGAATTATCAGTATAATTAAAACATATGATTTAAAATAAGTGTTGTAAAACGAACGTTTTAAAAGGGGTGTGGTTTTATGCCGCCAAAGGCAAAGTTTACAAAAGAAGAGATTGTGAAAGCCGCTTTGGAAATTGTAAGACAACAAGGTGCACAAGCCCTAACTGCAAGGTCATTGGGAGAGCAACTCGGCAGTTCGGCAAGACCGATTTTTACGGTTTTTGCAAGTATGGATGAGGTTCAGCAGGCTGTTAAGGAGGCTGCAAAAGCACTTTATAGGCAGTATATCGAAAGAGGCTTATCGGAAGAGCTTGCATTTAAGGGCGTGGGAACACAGTACATTCTCTTTTCAATAAATGAACCCAAGCTGTTTCAGCTTTTGTTTATGACAGAGCAAGAGCAGGTGCCTGATTTGTCGGGTGTTCTCCCGTTGATTGATGACAACTATGAAAAAATCCTTTTGTCTATTCGACAAGGCTACGGATTAGACGATACGACAGTAGAGAATTTGTATCATCACCTGTGGATTTACACTCACGGAATTGCAACTTTGTGCGCTACAAAAATGTGCAGATTCACAGCGGAAGAAATAAGTCAGATGATGACGGATGTGTTTGTCAGTCTGTTAAAAAATATGAAAGAAAAATAATGTAAAATCAAGGTGTTCAAAATTATATTGCCCACGTTAAGGTTCGTAAAGATTTAGAATTTTTATTTGTGGGCGGAAAGGTACGGCAATTAAAATGATTGAGATTAAAGATATTTCAAAATCCTACGGAAGCGGCGAAAGCCGCTGCAATGTATTAAAAGGTATCAGTCTTAAAATTAATGACGGTGATTTTGCTGTTATTTTGGGTGCGTCAGGCTCGGGCAAATCAACCTTAATGAATATAATGTCGGGGTTAGAGAAGCCGGAAAGCGGTCAGGTTATATATAACGATATGGATATTACAGAACTTTCCGATAAAAAGCTGGTTGAATTTCGCAAAGAAAATACAGGATTTATTTTTCAGCAATATTATCTGCTGCCCAATATGAACGTTGATAAAAATGTTAAAATGGGGGCTGACTTGGCTGGCAACAAGGACTACAAAGCCATTATAGATGCGGTTGGACTTGGAGAAAAGCTGCACAAATATCCAAGCGAGCTGTCAGGAGGCGAGCAGCAAAGGGTATCTGTTGCAAGAGCATTGGCTAAAAAGCCGAAGATTTTATTTTTGGATGAGCCGACCGGTGCATTAGACGAGCAAACAGGCAGACAGGTGCTTGACTATATCTGCAAACTGCAAAAAGAATATGGGTTTACAATAATAATGGTAACGCATAATCTGAATATAGCAGAGATGGCAAAAACGGTAATAAAAATGAACAGCGGTAAATTGTCTGAAATCTATACAAACAAAACGCAAAAGACCGCCTATGAGATTGGGTGGTGACGGTATGGTTGTTGGAATTTCAATCGTTTCTTGTTGTGCGGTGCTTGTGTGTACTATGTTTTTAAACTTCTATTTTGATGTTGTTTCGATAAAAAATGAAATAACATCAGAGCTGTCAATGGCTTTTTATAATGCTCAGGTATCTACGGCAAAGGTCGTTTGTTTGGTGTCGGGAGGATGTCTGCTGATTACCTCGGTAGTAATGCTGTTGTTTTATATCAAGCATTATATCGACATACATAAAAAAGAGCTTGCAATATTAAAGGCTTTGGGCTATTCAAATCTAAAAATTGCAAAGAATTTTTGGGTATTTGGAATCAGTGTTTTAATCGGGACTGCGACAGGCTTTGGCGGAGCATTTTTGCTTATGCCGAGTTTTTATGAACTGCAAAATGAGGATAAAATACTGCCCGAAATTGCAATACATTTTCATCCGTCAATCCTTTTTTATTTTGTGGTATTGCCGACAGTCGCTTTTGCAGCTATTGCAATCTTTTATGCCTGCTATAAGCTAAAAACACCTGTACTCTCGCTTTTAAAAAATGATTTTCATCAGTCCTGTGCCAAGGCAAAAAAGCGGAGTGACGCCGCTTGTAATCCGAGCAACCGCAGTTTTATTGCCGACCTAAAAAAGAACACGCTAAAAAGCAAAAAATCGCTTGGTTTTTTTATCATTTTTGCTTCGTTCTGTTTTTCTGCAATGACGCAAATGTCGTTTAGTATGAAGGATTTGTCAAGCGAAATGATGGGTGCAATGATATTGTTAATCGGGCTTGTATTGGCGTTTACCACGTTGTTTCTTGCAATTACTACGGTGATAAACGGCAACAAAAAGACAATAGCAATGATGAGAGTATTCGGCTATTCGCACAAGCAATGCTGTACGGCAATTTTGGGAGGTTATCGTCCGTTGTCGTACATAGGCTTTGCATTGGGAACGGTATATCAATATGCATTGCTCAGGGTTATGGTTGATATTGTGTTCAAAGATATGGAGGGCGTTCCTGCGTATGAATTTGATTTTCCTATGATGCTTGTATCACTTGCTGTGTTTATATTCGTTTATGAAATGCTGATGCGTATTTATTCAGAAAAAATAAAGAAAATCTCCGTTAAAGAAATTATGCTTGAATCCTAAGTTTTTTAGCTTCGGGGAGATTTGTCGTACCACAGCTTAGTAACGGTAGCCCGGTGCAGGCATTTTTCTATTGGTAACGCAGGAATCGACTTTTTAGCTTCGGGTATATTTGTCGTACCATAGCTTAGTAACGGTAGCCCGGTGCAGGCATTTTTCTATTGGTAACGCAGGAATTGACTTTTTAGCTTCGGTGAGATTTGTCGTACCATAGCTTAGTAACGGTAGCCCGAGTCAAGTATTTTTCTAAATCTGACGCAAGATACCCTTTTGCTTCGTTTTAATTTCGGGCACTATCGTAAGAAATTATCAATCTATCTACTCGACCGAAATTGTTAATTGTACATTGTACATTTGAAATTGAAATTGTAAGCTATCTTTGCAAATTAAAATATTGACTTTGAGTGCGTATAGAGGTATAATTAAACTCGGTAACGAATTTTTGATTTTGTTTTACAAACTTTTTAATAATCATATAAAAGGGAGATTTTAGAAATGGCAAGAGTTTACAATTTTTCAGCAGGTCCATCAATGCTGCCTGAGTCAGTTCTCAAAAAAGCAGCATCAGAGATGCTCGATTATGAGGGCAGCGGTCAGAGCGTAATGGAAATGTCACACCGTTCAAAGGTATACGGTACAATTATTGAGGGTGCAGAGGCACTGCTCAGAGAGGTTATGAACATTCCTGACAATTACAAGGTGCTGTTCCTTCAGGGCGGCGCATCCACTCAGTTTGCGGCAATTCCTATGAATCTTATGACTAAGAGCGGCAAGGCTGACTATGTTGTTACAGGTCAGTGGGCTAAAAAGGCTGCTGCCGAGGCTGCAAGATACGGTGAGGTTAACATTGTTGCTTCTTCAGCAGACAAGACTTTCTCTTATATTCCTAAGCTTGACAAGTCTACATTCACAAAGGATGCTGACTACTTCTATATCTGTATGAACAACACAATCTACGGAACAGTTTACAATGAGCTTCCTGACACAGGCGATGTTCCGCTTGTTGCTGATATTTCATCTTGTATTCTTTCAAGACCGATTGATGTTTCTAAGTTCGGCGTACTTTATGCAGGCGCTCAGAAGAATATGGCTCCGGCAGGTCTTACTGTTGTTATTGTTCGTGAGGATCTTATCGGCAATGCTATGGAGAAGACTCCTACAATGCTCAACTGGCAGACTCACGCTGACAACGGTTCAATGTTCAACACTCCGCCTTGCTATACAATCTATATGGCTAAGCTTGTGCTTGAGTGGATTAAGAACGAAATCGGCGGACTTGACAAGATGTATGAGCTTAACAAGAAGAAAGCTGATCTTCTTTACGGCTTCCTTGACAGCTCAGAGATGTTCAAGGGCACAGTTGTTGCTGAGGATCGCTCACTGATGAACGTTCCGTTTGTAACAGGCGATGCTGATATGGACGCTAAATTTGTTAAAGAGGCAACCGAGGCAGGCTTTGTTAACATCAAAGGTCACCGCAGTGTTGGCGGTATGAGAGCTTCTATCTATAATGCAATGCCTTATGAGGGTGTTGAAAAGCTCGTTGAGTTTATGAAGAAATTTGAAGCTGAAAATAAGTAATTCAGCAATTTATATTGAGAAGGATTGATTATAATGTTTAATATTCTTACTTTAAATAAAATCGCTGCTGTCGGCACAAGCCGTCTCGGCGATAACTACAGCTACGGCGACGACGTTCAGAATCCTGACGCAGTGTTGGTAAGAAGTGCATCAATGCACGAAATGGAGTTTGGCGACAACCTTCTTGCTATCGCAAGAGCAGGCGCAGGAACAAACAATATTCCTAAGGATAAGTGCACAGAGCAGGGTATTGTTGTGTTTAACACTCCCGGTGCTAACGCTAACGCTGTTAAGGAGCTTGTTGTTGCAGGTATGCTTCTTGCTTCCCGTAAGATTACAGAGGGTATTGAATGGGAAAAAACAACTCTTAAGGGCAACGGCGACGCTGTAGGCAAGATGGTTGAAAAGGGAAAGAGCCAGTTTGTCGGTCCTGAGTTAAAGGGCAAAACTCTCGGCGTTATCGGACTTGGCGCAATCGGTATTCTTGTTGCTAACTGTGCGGTTGACCTCGGTATGGATGTTATCGGATTTGACCCGTTTATGTCAGTTCCGAATGCACTCAAGCTTGAGCCTGCCGTTAAGCTGATGAAGAGCGCAGAAGATGTTATGACTGCTTGTGATTACCTTACTATCCACGTTCCGCTTCTTCCTGACACAAAGGATATGGTTGACGCTGATATGATTGCAAAGATGAAAGACGGCGTTCGTATTCTTAACTTCAGCCGTGACGGTCTTGTTAATTCAACTGCTGTTTTAGAGGCTGTTAAGAGCGGTAAGGTTGCAAAGTATGTTACTGACTTTGCTACTGACGATATTCTTGGCGAGGAAAACATTATTTGTATGCCTCACCTCGGCGCGTCAACTCCCGAGAGCGAGGACAACTGTGCTGTTATGGCTTGTGATCAGGTTAAGGAATACCTTGAGAACGGTAACATTATCAACTCAGTTAACTTCCCTGCACTTTCAGTTCCAAAGTCAGGCGATGTTCGTTTTTGTGTAATGCACAAGAATATCCCTGAGTTGCTCAAGAAGGTTCTCTCTGAGGTTAAGGGCAATGTTGAGAATATGTCAAGCAAAACCCGTGGTGACTATGCTTACACAATTATCGACGTTGCAGGCGGCGACGCTGCAAACGCTGAGGCTATGGCGGCTGTTGAAGGCGTTATTAGAGTAAGAGCTATCTGATTGTAATTTTGCACACAATTTTATACTAAAATATTAAGGACGATTTCATAACCGAAATCGTCCTTTTGTTATGTCAAATTTATTTGTGAGAAAAATAAATATGTTTTAGTTTGTAATAATTAATGCATAAGGATACAATGCTTTATAAAAGTAGTTGCAATAACTAAAAATATGTGATAGAATAACATTACCACACAAAGTTTAATATTGTCTTTTACTGGGAGTTGCTTTTTTTAGGTAAAATTGCAGGCTCTTATTTCGTAGTTCTCAGTAATTGACGAATACTTTGTGTGGTAGCAAGTTAGAGCTATGCGTTTTCGGTGTGTGTAGCTTTAGGTTGCACACACTTTTTTGTTATGGGGGAAGAAAAAATGTATTGTACAAAATGTGGCAAACCAATCACACAAGGTGAAAAATTTTGCGCTAACTGTGGGACCGCAGTTGATTCCGGGCAGATGACTCAAGGTAATTTCAACTATAATCCACAGTATCCAAGAATGGTCAATCAATCTAGTCAGAAATCAAATTATAACGTAGCCTTTATTATAGGAGTGCTCATGCTTATTGCCGGTGTTTTAGGGGCACTTATTTCTGTGCTTACTATTGCAAGTGATATAAATGATTATCATACCAGTTTTGGGTACAGCTACAGCGGGCATTTAACTTCACACGAAATACAAACGATAGCAATTCTCGCAGTCTCTTTGATTGTCGGATTTATTGGATTAATTATGACTGTTACTACTCGCAAAAAGTAAACTAACAATAATTAATGAGCACCACAAAGCATCTAACCTTTGTGGTGTATTTTTTTATTCTATAAGAAATTCGAAAACAGTCGGGCAAAGAAGTGTTGGTATCATCAATTTTTTGCTCGGACTAAAATATGCCGAGATGTTCGAGGAGTATTTTTGTGCCTATGAGAATCAGGACTGCGCCGCCTGCAAACTCAGCCTTGGACTTGAATTTGGCGCCAAAGACGTTGCCGATTTTGATACCGATTGCGGACAACACGAAGGTAGTTGCACCTATGAGCGAGATTGCAGGCAAAATTGAAACATTCAGACAAGCAAATGTTATGCCCACAGCAAGAGCATCAATGCTTGTGGCAACAGCGAGCGGCAGCATAGTCTTGGGGTTAAATGAGTCGTTGAGTTCGTCAGGCTCGCCAAATGATTCACGAATCATATTTGCTCCAATTATACCGAGAAGTGCAAACGCTATCCAGTGGTCAATGCCGGTTATCAGCGCTTCAAACTGCTTACCGAGAAGATAGCCGACAAGCGGCATTCCTGCCTGAAATCCGCCAAAGTAAAGTCCTGCTGTCAGTGCGTGCTTAGTACGGAGAGTTTTGACCGATAAGCCTTTGCAGATTGATACGGCAAAGGCATCCATTGACAAGCCTACGGCAAGTATAAATATTTCTAAAAGTCCCATATGTAACCCCTTAAATAAATGCAGAATGCAGAATTCATAATTCAGAATTAAAATTACCTTTTTAGTGCCCGAAATTATAACAAACGCGAGTTGATTCTTGCGTTAGATTTAGAAAAATGCTTGACTCGGGCTACCGTTACTAAGCTGTGGTACGACGAATATACCCGAGCTAAAAAAGCGGCGTGACACCGCTTACAATTCGGCAACGTGACGTTGCATCCATTTTCGAGCAGATAGGTTGATATATTTTGATACGACAGTTGCCAGACAACAACAATTCATTTTCGGACGACCAATGGTCGCCCCTACCGGGAAAGGTTGATTTTTTGATACACGAAACAACGACAATTATAAAAATTAATGCTACGTGAAAGTACATCTTGCGTTAGATTTAGAAAAATGCTTGCACCGGGCTACCGTTACTAAGCGTTGCTGCGAGGAATATACACGAGCTAAAATCAGTCGAAGGTGTATTGGTGGGGGTGGAGAAGAGTAAATCGATTTTTGCGAAAATCAATGATGTTGTCACGCTTAAGCTCACCGAGAGTGCGCGAGAGCGAGGCTCTGTCAACCGCAAGATAATTTGCCAGTTCTTCTCGTGAAAAAGGGAGCAAAAAAGTGTTGGAGCGCTCACGTTCACTGTAAATTTTGATAAGGTGCATAACCTTGCCTTTTATGCTTCGTTTTGACAAACATGCAAGATGCTCGGATATGTCAAGAAACGTTTGGCGCTGAGAGGCAAGCATATTGACAAGGATTTTTTGCTGAATCACAGCAAGCGTTTCATCAGCAATAAACAGCGATTCGGGTGCTATGAACAACAGCTCGCAGTCCTCGCTTGCAGTAAGCTCAATCAGCGAATTGTAGTAATCAAACATTGCGTACAGCGTGCCGCTGCTCTCGCCGTTTTTGATGGATTTCAGCAACGTTTTGTTGCCGCCGTAATCAACATTATATACATATGTTCCGCCTGAAAATACAAGACCTATCATATGACTGTATTTGTTGGCTATGCGAACCGAACTGCCTTGGCTAAGCTGCATATAGCTTGGCTGGGAATGCTGTATAAACATAAATATTTCGTGGTCGGTAAGACCCGAAAACAACAGCTGGCGGCGCAGCTTGACAATGTGTTCGTCATTAAAAAACTCAATAAACTTTTTCATATTTTTGCTCCGAGCAGATAGTAATATAATAATTATATCACACAATTTTGCAAATGCAACTTTTTTGGCTTCGGGGATAATCCTGCAATAACTGCCGTATTTTCTCAAAATAAAATACTTGATTTTAAGTGTGGTTTGGTGTATTATGTCATATATATGCAGGCTACTTGTGAATATGGTGATCTCGGCAATAAAACTGCTGATTTTTCGCTGTGTTCACTATATGATTTTATGAGGCGTTTATGAGAATTATAATTGTAGGATGCGGCAAGGTTGGCTCTGCGATTGCGCATGAGCTTAATGCTGAGGGACACCAGATTACTGTTGTCGATACAAAGCACAATGCAGTACAAAATCTTGCTGACTCACTTGATATTATGGGCATTGAGGGCAACGGCGCAATTTATGACACTCTTGTTGAGGCGGGTGCAGAATCGGCTGATTTGCTCATTGCGGCGACTGCTATGGACGAAATTAATCTTTATGCCTGCCTTATGGCAAAGGCGGCAGGCATCACTCATACTATTGCGAGAGTGCGCAATCCCGAATATACAAATGATTTGTTCAGAGTCAAGGATCAGCTTGGACTTTCTATGGCTATTAACCCTGAATTTACTGCGGCTAACGAAATCAGCAGACTGCTGAGGTTTTCGGGTGCGCTTGAGATTGACTCGTTCTCAAAGGGTATTGTTGAAATCATCAAGGTTGTGATTCCCGAGGACTCATCAATCTGCAACAGACGTCTAAGCGAGATTGATATCCTCAAAGGAAAGGTGCGCATCTGTTCCGTTGAGCGTGACAACGAGGTGTATATTCCTAACGGTGATTTTACTATTATGAGCGGCGACAGGATTTCGATTGTTTCTAAGCCTGAAACAGCCGCCAAGTTCTTTAAACGCATTAATGTTGCTATCGGCAAAAGCCGTGACGTGATTTTGCTGGGAGGAGGCAAGGTGTCATATTACCTTGCAAAAACTCTCATCAAATCAGGCACAAATGTTAAGATAATTGAAAAAAATGCCGACCGCTGTAACAAGCTTGCCGACCTTTTGCCTGAGGCTGTAATTATTCAGGGCGACTGTATGGATCAGGATTTGCTTTTGAGCGAGGGTGCAGAGCACGCAAACGGAATTGCGGCACTTATGGACTATGATGAAGAAAACATTTTGATATCTATGTACCTGAGAAGTGTGAGCAAGGCAAAGATAATTGCAAAGATAAACAACACTTCGTTTGACGGCTTGCTCGACAGACACAGTCTTGACTGTATAATTCACCCCAAGAGCCTTACGGGTGAGTATATTGCGCGATATGTCAGGGCAATGCAGAATTCTCAGGGAAGCAACGTTGAAACACTTTACAGGCTTAACAACGACAGGGTTGAGGCTCTTGAGTTTAGGGTAAGGGCAGGCTCTGAGGTTGTCGGAATCCCGATTAAGGATCTTAACATCAAAAAAGATGTGCAGATAATATGTATTAACCGACACGGTAAGATAATACTTCCACAGGGCAGTGATGTGATTATGCCTGATGACATGGTTGTGGTGATTACAATGAGCAAGGGCCTTAGCAGACTTGAGGATATTTTGAACAGGCATTAATTGCGGCAGTTATCAGCGAATATTTTGACTTAGCGGTTGTCCGTTATGAGTCGGGACGATTGTTTAATCAATGTTAAGGTTGAGGCGTGGTATGAACAAACGATTAATTGTATATATTCTTGGCTGGGTGCTTATCATTGAGGGTGCGGCTATGCAGATTGCAACAGTAACCTCTTTTGTGTACGGTGAGCACGAAGGCTTGTATTTTTTGGGCACAGGTGCGGTTTGTGCTCTGCTTGGAATAATTGCAATAAAAATAAAAAAACCGAAGAATATGGTCTTGTATCAAAAGGCAGGCTTTGCGGCAACGGCGCTTAGCTGGATTGTGATGTCGGTTGCCGGCTGTATGCCGTTTTGTTTGAGCGGTGAAATTCCGTCATTTATAAATGCATTTTTTGAAACGGTGTCGGGATTTACGACCACAGGCTCAACGGTGCTTGTTGATATTGAAGGACTGAGCCGCTGTATGCTGATGTGGCGAAGCTTTTTGCACTGGTTGGGCGGAATGGGTGTAATTGTGTTTTTGCTTGCGATTATTCCAAAGCTCGGCGGTCAGCAGAACATCCACCTTATGAGGGCAGAAAGCCCAGGCCCGATTGTGGGCAAGGCGTTGCCTCATATGAGAAGCTATGCGGCGCTGTTGTACGGCATATACTTTGGGCTGACTGTGCTTGAGGTAGTGTTGCTGTTGTGCGGCGGAATGAGCCTGTTTGATGCGCTCAACACCGGCTTTGCAACTGCCGGAACAGGCGGATTCGGCATATATAACAACGGCATTGCGGCATTTGACAGCTATTATTTGCAGACGGTTATTGCGGTGTTTATGGTGCTGTTCGGCATCAACTTTACGTTTTATATCTTACTGCTTGCACGCAGGTTTAAACAGAGCTTTCGTATGGAAGAGCTGTGGGTTTATTTTGGAATTATTGCGGTTTCGGTCGTATTGATAGCGTTTAACATAAGTTCTATGTATCCTACAGCTTACGATGCGTTTCACCAGAGCTTCTTTTATGTGTCGTCAATCATTACAACGACAGGTTTTGGAATTGAGGACGTAACAAAATGGCCTGAATTTTCGCAGGCGGTTATTGTAATTATTACATTTATCGGTGCAATGGCAGGCAGTACAGGCGGCGGATTTAAGGTGTCGCGAGTTATTTTACTGTTTAAGGAGGCTCGCAAGGAGTTTGCACTGCTTGTACATCCGAGAAACGTTAAGTCGGTTAAGATGGACGGCAAAACTGTTGAGCACAGCGTGATGAGAACTACATCAATTTTTCTTGTAGTGTATATCGGTATTTTTGCGCTGAGCTATCTTTTGATTTCGCTGGATAACTTTGATTTTACAACGAGTTTTACGGCTGTTGCGGCAAACCTTAACAATACAGGTCCGGGACTTGGAGCAGTAGGTCCTATAGGCAATTACTCTGAGTTTAGCATTTTGTCAAAAATTGTGCTGATTTTTGATATGCTTGCAGGCAGACTTGAGCTGTTTCCGTTGATGCTGTTGTTTTCTCCGTCAGCGTGGAAAAAGTAAATTAAAGTTTTTGATATTTATATAAGAATTTTAAGGGAACGACAGATGTCGTTCCCTTTTTTTAGCTTCGGGTATATTAGTCGTACCACAGCTTAGTAACGGTAGCCCGAGCCAAGCATATTTTTATCGGTAATGCAAGAATCGACTCGCGTTCGTTATAATTTCGGGCACTGATGGTTACTTTCTGCGCGATTCTGTCTGCTCGACTATAATTGTGCATTGTAAATTGTAAATTGAATTTGTCTGCCCGAATTGTGAGCGGCGTCACG
>DKXL01000016.1:0-17431 GCA_002493005.1 Ruminococcaceae bacterium UBA7127 | reverse complement strand
CGTCACGTTGCTTTTTTATGGACTTGTATAAAAATATGCAATTTTTTTAAATTTCACCTCTATATATGGAGGTGTTTTTTTATGCAAGTTACGGGAAATTATTTTATGATACCGAATGATGTGTTTAATCTTATGCTTACTCCGTCGCAATTTGCGGTGTTTTGCTATTTAATCAAATGCAGTGATAAATCGTGGACGTGTTATCCGTCAATCCCAACAATAGCGCAGGCTTGCCGATTGTCGGAAAATACCGTAAGAAAGGCTCTGAAATATCTCAGTCAGCGTGAAATAATCACGATTTCGGGAGGGTATTCAACAAGCAAGTTTGGTAAAATGCAGAACGCAACATATGTGTTTGGGGTTACTCCGCATTTATTTGAATCGGATTTTTCACGCAAAAATCTTACGGCATATTTCGCAAAGAATCATTCGGATTTAAATGAAGGACACTCCTGCAACAGATGAAGTACCCCGGTTCAATAACTGAAGGATACTCCTTCAAATTTTGAACCATATCCCTTCAATTATTGAAGGCTAATAATACTAAGAGAATAAAAATAATAGAAAAATAATAAGTGAACAATACGAAATGAACAACTGTAATGAGCAAAGCGGATTGAGCTCGTGTGAAGTTTCAGGCTTGTTTTTTTCGGTAAGCGACAGACGTTACGCGGCAGATAAAATATTTTGACTCAGATTGGGTTTAGCGTATTCTTACAATCTTGCGGAGAAATTCCCTGCCGTTGAACGGAATGAGCGGATACAGAAAGCTTTTGCCTGACAGCGTGCGGTTAAATGCAACAAGAGCCAGATTGATAATAAACGCTATAACAAAGCCCCATATATTAAACAGGTAGGTAAGTGTAAGCAGGAGCACTCGGCAGAATTTTAGGCTGTAGCCAAGCTCGTAGTTTGGCTGAGTGTAGTTGGCAACGGTGACAAGCGCCATATACAGTATAGCCTCCATACTGACCCAACCCGACTCAACGGCAAATTCACTCAGGGCAATTGCTCCGATTATGCTCAGAGGAGTGGTGAGCGAGTTTGGAGTGTTGAGTGCGGCAAGCCGCAAGCCGTCAATGCCGATTTCCATTAAAATCAACTGCCAATAAATCGGTATGTTCTGCGCTTCGTCAACGATTATGAACCTGAATATTTCGGGACAGTAATCGGGGTTCTGTATGGCAAGCAGCCACAGCGGAGTTATGAGTACCGACACAATGGTAATAAAGTAACGCGCCAGCTTGAGGTAAGTGCCTACTACAGGCGAAAAGTAATAATCGTCGGCTTCTTCGAGCACATCAAAGATGGAGGTGGGAATCAGCAGTGCCGACGGTGAGTTGTCAACAAGTATTACAATATTGCCCTCAAGTACTGCTGAGGCGGCGGTATCGGGGCGCTCGGTGTATTTTACCTTTGGAAAGGGGTTGTACCACATTCGTTTGTAGAGTGCTTCAACAAGACTTTGCTGATTCATTGTAAGCGACGGAACGTTGATTGCATTTAGCCGTTCGGTCAGGCGTTTGAGCATCTTTTTGTCTACCTTTGTTTCCATATAGAGAACGGCAACATCTGTCTGGGATTTTGTACCTATTTGAAAAGCCTGAACAGTGAGGTCAGTATCGCGGATTCGCCTGCGGATAAGCGCTGAGTTAAGAACGAGAGTTTCGACAAAACCGTCGTGACTGCCGCGCAGAACCTTGTCGTTGTCAGGCTCGGCGGTATCACGCTGAGGGTAGGTTCGGCAGTCAAGCAAAATTATGCGGTCAAAGCCCTCAACAAGCAGGGCGGCTATGCCGCTGAGAACGTCGGTGCATACCTTTTTGATGTCGGCAGAGGTTTCAACCTCAACATATGGAACGGCAGAATTTGCAAAGTATTCCGATGAAGCAAAATTTTCTTCAGTGGTATTTTTGTAGAAATATTCAATAATTTTTTCTGCAATATCGTCCTTGATAAAGCCGTCTACAAAAAACATTGCCGCTTTGCGGCGGCATATTATAAGGTCACGCTCTACGAGGTCAAAGCTTTGGTCAGACCGCAGAGCGTTTTTTAGCTGCTGTAAACTATCGGTGTAAGATTGTGTTGTCATAATTCCTCCAAGGCTGATTTTGTGAATAGCAGAATTTCATTATTCTGATTTTTAAGCGGAATATTCTGCCAATGGTGTATATATTTGTATATTCCCCGATAATCAGTATTTTATACTCTATCGGCAACGTGACGTTGCATCCATTTTCGAGTAGACAGCCTTGATTTAGAAATATTCTTTAGTTCCCGAAATTATAATTAACACCAGTCGATTCCTGCGTTAGATTTAGAAAAATGTTTGACCCGGGCTACCGAGGCTAAGGGTTGGTGCGAGAAATATACTCGAGCTAAAAATTTTGGGAAGTTGCGTTAAAATATGCAATTTTCGGCGATTTGGGAGTATATGTGAGAGGCGGCTGTGCTGAGTGCTGATATGCTGACTGTAAAACAGGGCAATAACAGACAGAATGTTGTTAATTAGCTTTTGGGGAGCGACGATTGGCAGGTGGTTTGTTTTGACCTGTGAGCGGCAGTATAAAACTCAATTTGATGAGCAGAAAATTTATACGGCGATTAGTTTGAGGTGACCATTTCTTTTTATTCCTTTCTTTTTACATATCAAAAACTCAAGCTACGGCACTCGGCTGCTTCTCTGAAATTTGGAGGTGGCAGGCATTAAAAAACTTACAAAACAGGAAAAATGCTTTTGTGTTTGCTTTTTGAGCACAGGCAATGCGGCGCTGTCGGCGCGCAGGGCAGGCTATGACGGAGATGTTGAGATGATTGGCGAGGGGCTGATTTGCAGGGAAGAGATAGCAAAAGAGCTTGGCAGGCTTGCAAAACATAGGGAAAAATCTCTTGAAAATGTGGCAACGTCGGGGTATCAGCGCCTTGCATTCGGAAGCATCGGCGACGCAGTGTCACTGCTCTATAAAAACGAACCGAGTCCGAATGAACTTGCAAAAATGGACTTGTTTTTGGTGTCTGAGATAAAAAAGCCAAAGGACGGTTCAATGGAAATTAAGTTTTTTGACAGGCTGAAAGCGCTTGAAAAGCTGAGCGTAAAAAAAGAGGTGCACAGCGGTGCAAAACAGTTGTTTGACGCAATAAGCAGGAGCGCAGAGGCGGTGGATATGAACAGTGGAGATTAAGAGGTTTTCCAAAAAACAGCTTAAGGTAATGTCGTGGTGGTGCAAAGATTCAAAGGACAGGCATTTTGATGCGATAATCTGTGACGGCGCGGTGCGCAGCGGCAAGACGTTTTGTATGGTGCTGTCGTTTGTTTTGTGGAGCTTTTATGATTTTGCAGGCAGTGATTTTGCGCTGTGCGGCAAGACTATTCGCTCGCTGAGGCGCAATATGGTAACGCCGGTGATTGCCTTGCTTGAATCACTGGGATTTGAATGTACGGAAAAGCTGTCGCAGAACATTCTGGAAGCAACGTATGGAAATGTAACCAACAGGTTTTATCTGTTTGGCGGCAAAGACGAAAGTTCTGCTTCGCTTATTCAGGGTATGACGCTTTCGGGCGTGTTGTTTGATGAGGTGGCGCTTATGCCGCGTTCGTTTGTTGAGCAGGCATTGGCTAGGTGCTCGGTTGATGGGTCAAGGTTTTGGTTTAATTGTAATCCCGAATATCCCGAACACTGGTTTTATTGTGAATGGATACGAAAAGCAGAACAGAAAAATGCGCTTTATCTGCACTTTACAATGCAGGATAATCCTTCGCTTACAAACGAGGTTATCAGGCGGTATGAAAGCCTGTATTCGGGCGTGTTTTACGAAAGGTTTGTGCGTGGCAGGTGGGTTGCCGTGCACGGGGCGGTTTATCCGTTTATGGATGATGAAAAGATGTATTACGAAATGCCGAGCGGTGAATTTGACGAGTATGCTGTGTCGTGCGACTACGGTACGGTTAACCCCGCATCATTTGGTTTATGGGGCAGACAAAATGATGTGTGGTACAGAATTGACGAATATTACTTTAATTCACGCACCGAGGGTTTTCAAAAAACCGACGAGGAGCATTATCAGGCATTGCGTGAGCTTGTGTCGGGCAGACATATAAGTACGGTTGTGGTTGACCCGTCGGCGGCAAGTTTTATTGAGGTGATTAACAGACATGGCGAGTTTGCGGTGCGCCCTGCGGTTAATAATGTGATTAACGGTATCCGCAGGACGTCACAGGCACTTAAGGACGGCAGTGTGAGAATTTGCAGAAATTGCAGTGCAATCAGAAAAGAGTTTTCGCTTTACAGGTGGGACGTTTCTAATAAAAATGATTTGCCGATTAAACAAAATGACCACGCAATGGACGACCTGAGGTATTTTGTGGCTACGGTTTTGGACAGAAACGACGGATTTTTTGCTGTTGCGGCGAAAAGGGGTTAGCAATTTACAATTTTAAATTCGGGCAGACAGAGTGGTTTGAGAAATAACCTTTGGTGCCCGAAATTATGACAAACACCAGTCGACTCTTGCGTTATCAATAGAAAAATGTTTGACTCGGGCTACCGTTACTAAGCGATGGTGCGAGGAATATACCCGAACTAAAATGCCCGAAATTATAACGAAGTAAAAGGGTTTCTTGCGTTATCAATAGAAAAATGTTTGACTCGGGCTACCGAGGTTAAGCGTTGGTGCGAGGAATATACCCGAACTAAAATAGGAGGAATTTTTTGAGGATTGGCAGAAGAAAAAGGAACGCTCAGGGTAATGGCAATGCAGTTGTGCAGACGGTAACAAGACGTCAGAACGTATTGGGGTTGCCTAACTTTGAGGTTCAAACCAAAGCCGAACGAGAGCTGTATCGCACGCTCAGAGAAAGCGTGCCGATAATTGACGCGGCTATCAGCAAAATCATCAGGCTGATCGGCAGGTTTGAAATAGTGACAAACGACAGTCAGTGTCAGCCGATTGCCGACAGGCTTTTGCGTGATGTCAGAACAAACGGCTCGATGAGCGGACTGAACAATTTTGTTTATACATATCTTGACTCACTGCTTACGTACGGCGAGGCGGTGGGCGAAATGGTGTTTGACAGTGCGCTTGGCGGAGTGTGGGGATTGTACAGCGCAAGTCTTGACGATGTTGAGATAGTTGTCGACAAATCGCCGCTCGGTCTTGTTGTGTGCCGTAACGACGGCGGAATTGTGACTCCGCTCAAATACAGTGACAGGGCGTTTGCAACGCTCTTAAACCCAAAACCCGGCACAATTCACGGCACTTCGATTTTAAGCGGTCTGCCGTTTGTAAGCTCTATTTTGCTCAGAATTTTTGAGTCGATAAAGACAAATTGGGAACGGGTAGGCGACATCAGATTTGCCGTTACCTATAACCCTGAGCAAAACGGTGCTGTGCTGACAAAGGAAAATGCTAAGCTGATTGCCGACGAATGGAGAAACGCAATGCGCAGTGACAGTGTGTGTGACTTTGTGTCGGTGGGTGATGTCAGCGTAAAGGTGATTGGCGCAGAAAGCACAATGCCCGACTGCGACATTCCGATACGTCATCTGTTGGAGCAGATTATCGCAAAGCTCGGTATTCCGCCGTTTTTGCTTGGCATTTCGTGGTCAAGCACGGAGCGAATGAGCGAACAGCAGGCGGATATTCTGACAAGCGAGCTTGAGCATTACAGAATGGCGGTGGAACCGATAATCAAGAAGATTGTCAGGACTCATCTCAGACTTGCAGGCTGTAACTGCGGGTTCGAAATTAATTGGAACGATATCAGCTTGCAGGATGCTGTTGAATTGTCACAGGCACGACTTAATAATGCTAATGCGATGCAAATCGAAAACGATTTAAATTCGGGCAGATAGGTTGATATATTTTAATACGATAGTTGCCCGGCAGTAACAATTCATTTTCGGACGATCAATGATCGCCCCTACTGGGAAAGGTTGATTTTGGGGTATACAAAGCAATTACAATTCGAGAGCGGGGCGGCTATAAATTCAATTAACAATTAAGGATTTGAAATGAGGTGTAAGCGTTGAATAAAGATTTTATGAATAAGGACGGTGTGCAGGGGCTTGTGCAGAGCACACAAAACGACGTCACTGATGATGAGCTTGCGCTGATTAACAGTTATACACGTCGTGAACTTAAGAAAGACGAGGTGTATGTGTTCTCGGTGGTGCTGTGCGACAATGACGTTGACAGGGACGGCGAACGGTTTACTGTAGAAAGCTTGTTTGAGCTTGAAAATCTGTTTGTAGGAAAAACGGGAATTATTGACCACAACCCAAGTGCCAAAAATCAGACGGCAAGAATTTTTGCGTGCAGGGTAGAGGCAGTAGACGGTCAGAAAACCGCCGCAGGCGACGACTACTTCAGGCTCAAAGCCAGAGCATATATGCCTGTCAGCGAAAGCAACAAGGACATAATTTTGGCGATTGACAGCGGCATTATTCGCGAGGTGAGCGTGGGCTGTGCAATCGAAAGCGTTGTTTGCAGTGTGTGCGGCGAACCGCTTGATGTCTGCCCTCACAAAAAGGGCGAAATGTACGGTTCAAAGCAGTGCTGCGGCGAGCTTGTAAAGCCGTATGACGCATATGAATGGAGTTTTGTGGCGGTGCCTGCGCAAAGAAAAGCAGGCGTTACAAAGAGCCTTGACACACACAGAAAGGAAATGAATATGGACAATATTTTGAGTGCGATTGAAAGCAGAAAAGGCTTTGTGCTTGATGACAATCAGAGCGCAATGCTGTGCGATTATATTGACTGCCTTAAGCAGTCGGCAAAGGATGGCGTGTACTATCGAGAAAGTCTGACAGGAGAGGTTATCAGACTTTCTGCCGCGGTTCAGCCAGAAATTTCACGGGAAACCATGGAGAACATTGCAAAGTCAATGACCGTGGCTCAGCTTAAGGAGTTCAAGACTGCTTTTGAACACAAAAAGAATGCCGAGTTTAAGCCTGATGTTCAGCTTTTCAGCGACAAGCAGGACGGCGGCAAATCGGCTAACAGACAGTTTAAGATTTAACGGAGGTAAAATTATGAATGTAAATTTTAACGGCTACGGCGAAAACGTGGCAACTTTTATTGCAGACAGTTCACTTACGGAAACAGGAGTGCCTGTCAAGGTGTCGGCAGACGGCACTGTTGCAAAGTGTGCAAAAAACGATGTGTTCTGCGGCGTGTGCACGGGCTTGCGTGCAGGTTACGCAACCGTTCAGCTTTCGGGATATGCAAAAATGAAGGCAGGCGCAAAGATTGCAGTCGGCTACAAAAAGCTGGCGGCAGGCGAAAACGGCGCTGTGGCAGAATACGCATCAGGCAGAGAATACCTTGTGCTTGACTCAACAGCAACAAGCGTCGGCGTTATTCTCTAAGATTTAAGGAGGTAAATTTATGGCAAATTTTGAAAATATCAGTATTGAAAAAGGTATGTATCAGGGCAAGGGCAGTCTTACAGACGTGCTTGAAAAGCTTGACCCGTCAGATAACTACAAGGGCACTTCGCTTGACGGTCTTGACGCGTTTTCACGTCAGCTCAAGCGATTTGACATCAAAGTAAGCGGCAAGGGCAGTGACTGCGTTGAAAAGTTCTTTCAGACATCAAATTCAGCCGCACTCTTTCCCGAATATGTAAGCCGCGCCGTAAGACAGGGTATGGAGCGTGCCGACGTGCTTTCGGATATTGTGGCTACAGTGACCGATATTGACGGTATGGATTATCGCAGTATTACATCTGTGCCCAGCGAGGATGACAAGTCGCTCAAAATTGTGGGCGAGGGCGCAAAAATTCCTCAGACAGAGGTTAAGACAAGAGAAAATCTTGTCAAGCTTCACAAGCGCGGCAGAATGCTTGTGGCATCATACGAGGCGCTTAGATTCCAGCGACTTGATTTGTTCACCGTAACGCTTAATCAGATTGGCGCATATATCGCAAGAGCACAGCTTAAGGATGCAATCGACGTGATTGTAAACGGCGACGGCAACTCAAACAGCGCAGATGTTGTGAATGTGTCGAGCATAGGCAGTGTTGCATACGCCGACTTAATCAAGCTTTGGTCAAGCCTTGCTCCGTATGAGCTTAACACAATTCTTGCGCCTACGGCTCAGATGGAAAAGATTTTGCAGATTGCTCAGCTTCAGGATGCAAATTCCGGTCAGAATTTTCACGGCACAGGCAAGATGATTACTCCGCTCGGCGCTAAACTTATTCACGCGCCCGAACTTGCAGATTCAAAGATTGTCGGTCTTGACAAAAACTGTGCGCTTGAGATGGTGCAGGCAGGCGGCGTTGTAACAGATTACGACAAGCTGATTGACCGCCAGCTTGAGAGAGCGGCTGTCACCTGTACGGCAGGTTTTTCAAAGATATTTACTCAGGCTTCTGTTGCTATGTCCTGTTAATGAGGAGGAAACGGCTTGAACATTGCAAATATAACCACACGCTTTGCGCTTTTGTGCGGAATTGACAAGGATGAAGCCTACAAATGGCGTACGCTGGTTGACGATGCAACGGCGTATGTGCAGTCGATTCTTGTTAAGGACAATCTCAGTGAAAGCGACAAGCGACGTGTTGAGGCACTGTGCGCTGTGTATGCGCACAAGCTGTACAGACTGTGCAATGATGAAAGCATATCGTCGTTCTCTGTGGGTGATGTCAGTGTGACATCACCCAAAACGTCTGACATCAGCGCAGAGAATCTGTGGAAAGAATATGCTCAAAAGGCGCAGGACCTTATCAGTGATGAAAAATTTTTGTTCGGCAGGGTGATGTGATGAATATTTCACAGACGTCAAGCAGAATAATAAATAAATACGGATGCAAAGCAAGCGTTCAAAACAACGGCGAAAAGAGCACTGTAAAGGCGTTTGTACAGCCGATAAGATATAACTACAGGGAGTATCCCGACAGCAGACGATACAGACTCGGCAAGCGAAAGCTCGGCTCATATTTGTTTGTCAGCACGCCCGATGTGAGGCTTGAACCTGACACTACCGTAATAGAAACGGATTTTGGCAAATATATTGTTAAGAGATGTGAAACTTATTTTGCAGGAAAGCTGCCGGTATATGTGTGGGCGGTGCTGTCGCCGTGTGGAGAGGCATTGGAGGATGATTATGAATAGAGTTGAAAAACAGCTTGACAGGATTATTGCAGGGCTTAAGCTAAACGATAAGCTAAAAAATGTGAAGTTTGTCAGGGAGTACGGCTCACACGGTGCTCCAACTCCGATAAGAGGACTTGTAGCGGTGGTGTCGGTGACGGATATGCAAACGAGCAGCTATATCGGCGACTATTTGTCGTCATCAATCAAGGGCGACCAGTTTTGCGCAAAGGCTCAAATTAGGGTTTATGCTCCTGCCACCGAGAACGGCAGCGGGCTGAGCGAGGTTGTGGGTGAGCTGCTGCAGGGACTGAAAAAAGCCGACGCGGAAAAAATCATTACCAAAACAAGTGCCACTTCAATTAAGTTTGACGCCGATATGAACGCCATATTCCGAACGGTAGAGATAGAATTGGAGTTTTGTCTGTGCAGGGAGGTATTATGACGGATTTTGAGTTTGAAAAATGCGCAGACGCCGAGCTTAAGGTTAATTCTGCCGTTCTGGGCGCAGTGAAATATGCGGAATGCGCCGAGGAAAAATCTTACAGCGACATAGGCGAGTTTTTGACGGATAAGCCTGTGTGCAGAGTGCCGAAAAGCAGATACAGGATTACTCTTGATATGGCTTTGGCTGAGGACAATCCGTTTGTAACCGAAAAGTATTTTGAACAGCTTGAGCTTGTGCTGAAAAACCGTATTTTGAGATTTTGCGGTTGTTCGGTGGAGAGCACAAAAACTACCGTTAAGGCGACAGGCAGCGTTGAGATTAGGGTGTGCGTTAATGCAGAAAGCAGGGATATAATTGAACGAGAATACACAGAGGTTGTATGAGCTTGCGCAAAGCGTTACTCAGGGTGACGACACTGAGGTGTTCAGCGAGTTGCTTGAACAGGAAAGCAGGCGCTACAGCCGCAGACTTGAGGAGGAAGAGGAGGCAAGGCTGAGATGAAGCTTGTGCCGATGAAATTTAAGGGTGTGAGCTGGCATCATAACCCAAGAGAGATTAAGTTTGAATGTGAAAAAAGCGTAAACGAGCTTAAAGCGCCCTTTGAAAAATCGTACATACAGAATATGGGGCGCAAAAATATGATTATCAGCGGTACGGGCGAGCTGTACGGAAGCGATTGTATGCAGCAGTTTAACGCATTGCTCGATTTGTTTAAGGAGGGCGGCAGCGGAGTGCTGTCAATTCCTCATATGCAGGGCATTTTTGCCGTGTTTGAAAGCATCAGAATATGCGGTGAGCCAAAACCCGACATACTCGAATACAGCTTTGTGTTCAGAGAGGTTATGGAGAAAAAATCGGGTCAGCCTCCGACAGTACACACTGCCCAAAGCGGCGAAACATTGTGGGACATATCGTATTGCTATGATATTCCGATAGATTTGCTTGTAAAGCTAAATCCCGATGTAAAACGGCCTGACGAAATAGCCGAGGGGGCAAAGGTGATACTGTGCTGAATGTAGTTGTGTTTAAAAGCGACGGACAAAAGATTGAACTGTCGGGCGTGCTTACAATGGTTATCAACAGCGATTACGACGTACCGGCGGATGATTTTGCGGTGACGGTGCCGTATAACGCGTTGCTGGGTGACGCTCGCAGTGTGCAGGTGTTTGAGCAGGACAAGCTGATTTTTGAGGGAAAGGTTGACGAGATAATCAACATCACAAAGCACAATCAAGCGCTGACAAAGCTGACAGCGCGCAGTCTTGCAGGAATGCTTCTTGATAATGAGGCTGAGCCTGTTACATATATCAATCCGTCTTCACAGTTTATTTTTGACCGACACTTAAAGCCGTTTGGCATAAAGGAGTGCGACGGCGACGAGGTGCCGTTTTACGGCAGTCTTAAGATAGAAAAGGGTATGACTCACTGGCAGGTGCTAAAAAATTTTTGCCGTAATCGTTATGATACTCTGCCCAGAATCACTGCAAACGGCAATGCGCTAATGACAGGCTGCGGCAACGACGAGCCGATTTTATTCGGCAACGGCGGTATTCCTTATTATTCGCTCAAGGAGAGCAGACGGCTGTGTAAGCTTATCAGCGAAATCAAGCTAAAGCTAAATGAGTTCGGCGAATACGGCGGAAGCATCAAAAACACAAACCCTGATTGCAGGGGCACCGAAAGGGTGCGGTATGTTAATGCGGCTACAGACAAAACAACCGTCAAAACGGCTGACAAAATGATTGAAAACAGCAATCAAAGCAGTTATGTGCTTGCGCTTGAATGTCCCGGATGTCGGCTTGACGCGCTTGGCAGGTGCGCAAAGGTTTATGACAGACTGCTTTCGGAGATTGACGATTTGCGAGTGATATCGGTCAGATATACATTGAGCAGGGACGGAGAATTCAGCTCGGTTGTGCTCAGAAAGGAGAAATTTTAATGTGGTTGATGAATTACATAACTAAAAATTCCATTGCACTGCCAAGTGCCGTAAAGGGCGGAGTAAAGAGTTCAAACAGCAGTTCAATCGCTGTTGTGTCATCAGGAGAGCACAAAAGTCTTAAATCCTGCCTGCCGTACGGAATTGCAAGCGTACCGCCCACAGGTGAATGTGCGGTGGTTTTGCCGCTTGACGACGGTGAGGTTAGCTTAGGCGTTGTGGCTAAGAAAAAGTCGCTTGAGGAGGGCGAGATTATGCTGTTCTCAAAGGGCGGCGCTTCAATCGTGCTCAAAAACGACGGCAGAGTGTTGATAAACGGTAAGGAGTTTTGATTATGGCTCAGAATATTACCGATGTTTTGATTAAAAACGGCGACATCGTGCTTGACAGCTCAGGCAATACGGTGATGCTCAGCGGAATTGACGCAAAATTTCAGCGTGCAATGCTTTGCATCAAGGCAAAGCGCGGAAAGTTTATCTATAACCGTGAATTGGGCTCACACCTTGATAATGTGTTGTCAAACGAAAACAGCCCTGCACAGAGGGCTGAGCTTGAAATCAACGAGGCGCTGGCGGGTTTTGACAATACCTTTGCAAAGGTGAGTCAAAGCGGCGATAAGCTGATTGCTCAAATCAGCATTGACGGAGAAGTCAGAAATTTGGAGGTGCAGTGATTGGATACATACGAAGAAATATATCAAAAAATGAAGAGCGAATATGAAAATCAAACAGGAAACACCTTTAACGAGGAAAGCGACGTTGCAATACGACTGAGGGTGCTTGCAGGCGAGGTGTACAATGTTAAGACAAGTATGGAATGGCTGAAAAGACAAATGTTTTCGGCAACGGCAAGCGGCGAATATCTTGATTATCTGGCTTCTCAGAGGGGACTCAGTCGCAAACAGCCCCAAAAATCCAAGGGACAGCTTACTTTTAAGATTGTTGAACCCGAAACCCACGCAATCGTAATTCCAAAGGGTACTGTTGTGGCTACCGCCGACAGCGAACCTGTCAGATTTGTTACACTTGTTGACAAGGAAATAAGCGCAGGTCAGCTGTCCGTTTCTGTTTTTGCCGAGGCTGAAAAGCCGGGCAGAAAAGGCAATATTAATCTTAACAAAGCTGTAATTGCGGTCAGCGTTCCTGCGGAGATTGGCAGTGTGACAAACAGCGTGAGGTTCTCGGGCGGCGAAGATATTGAGAGTGATGACGAGCTGAGAGAACGCATAAAGACGTCATATCTTAACCAGTCAAACGGTACTAACAGGGCGTATTATGAACAGTTGGCGCTGTCGGTTGAAGGAATCGGCAAGGCAGGCGTTGTGGGCAAGGCAAGAGGTGCAGGCACGGTCAATGTGTATGTCAGCGGCAACGATACCGAGGCAAGCGACACGGCGGTGGCTCAGGTGCAGACTCTTATGAATAAAGGCAGAGAACTCAATGTTGATGTGCTTGTGCAAAAGGCTCAGCTTTTTCCGATTGAGCTCAATGTTGCTGTATGGGCAAAGAGCGGATATAGCGCCGCCGAGGTCAGAACCAACTGTAGTGCGGCTTTCAAAAAATATATAGGCTTATTGCCTGTGGGCGGCAGGATGTATCTGACGGCGCTCGGCAACTGCCTGATGCAAACAGGTTGTATTGAAAATTATCAGTACAATGTCGATATGATTGACGAAGAATGTTCTGTTTCGCAGTGCTTTTCGCCGGGCACAATTTCTATTAAGGTGATGTAATGGACAGTTTTAATTCAATGAAAACAAAGCTTGACGCGCTTGGAATTTATGACATTACGGACGGAAAAAACATTTTTGCCGAATTAAAGGCATATTCTGTAGTTTTTGATGAGCTGTTTGCAGAGCTTGGTATAATGCTCAGAGAGTTGTTTGTAGACACTGCTCAGACATACGGCATAGATACAAGGGAATTGCTGCTCGGCAAAATCAAGGCAGAATTTCCGCTTGAACAGCGCAGAGAAATGCTCAAAATTTATGAACAGATGATGGGCGGCAAATGCACACCAGAGGCGTTTGATATGATACTCAAGGGCTACGGCCTGACAAATTTCAGCGTTGTTGAGGGACCAACGCACAACAGGCTTGTAATTAATATAAACGACACCGTAACTGCTGAGCATAAAAAGCTGATTGAGGAGCAGGTTAATGCCGATTTTCCCTCACATCTTACTATTACGATAAATTATCCTGAGGAATGACAGGGTTAACACTATAGTGCCTATCGGCAAAAAAAGAGGCTGTTTCATATGAAGCAGCCTCTCGTTATTTACTTTATAGGAAAATGTTCGAAAACGGTCGGGAACAGAAGTGCTGATAATATCAAGCTGTCGGCTCGACCAAAATTGATAATTGTGCATTGTAATTTGTAAATTGGATTTGTCTACCCGAAAATGGATGCAACGTCACGTTGCCGAATGGTGAGCGGCATCATGCCGCCGTCACGCCGTTATTTATATGGTGTTATCTAATTGTTTTTTACTTCGCAATTATCTATTGCAAAATCAAGGAGTATATTTATTAATTCATTTCTCGAACGGTTGGTAGTTTTTGATAATTTGTCGAGATTTACGACGGTTTCTTCTTTAATCCTTATTGAAAAAGTTTTATACCCATCTTCGCCTTTTAAATCTCTTTTTGTAATAATAAGTTTATCTTTCATAGCTATTCACCTCGTTAACATAATTGTAGCTTGACAAATAAAGTTATTATATGTTATAGTTTCTAACATATTAATAACATATTACGGCTGTGTTATAGCAGTCAAAAAGTAACGAATACAAAACTTTATATATTGGAATAAACTAAAAAAGACCTTGCAGTGTAAAATCTGTAAGGTCAATTATTCATTATCATTTAAGAGTATAATTTTATTGCTCGGTTTGTCGGCGGAGGCAGGCATCACGGCGCAGAGTTTCTTTGGTTGCAGCCGCAATATCACGGATAACACGAATTTCGTATTCGTCGCAATCCTCCAAAATAAGCGCAATGTCCTGCTCAAATTGAACCTTTGCTTTTATGATACTATCGCAAAGCAAATCATCGCAGGTAGTTTTCAAAGCGTTTGCAATGTTCACGATAGCGTTTAAGCTGACACGGGTTGTTCCTGTTTCAATATTGCTTAAATGCGTGGGAGAAACACCGACCATTTCGGAAAGTTTCTCTTGTGTTAAATCCGCCTTGATACGGGCAATTTTAATTCTTTTTCCGATAGCTTTATAATCAAGTTCCATAATATACTCCCTTTATTTCAAATATTCTGCTAAATATATTGTATCTACGGAACAGGTGTATTATAATAATCTATATCCGTATACTACGGTTATAGATTAAAAAATTAAAATAAAGAGGTGAATATAAATGATTTCCTGCACTTTTGCAGGTCATCGGGAGGTCTATGATTGCCGCCTTGATAATTTATTAGAACTTACTATTGAGAATATTCTAAAAAAAGACAACTCTTTTGTTTTCTATTGCGGAGATATGGGAGAATTTGATAAAATGTGCTCTGTGGCTGTTCGGACGGCAAAACGGCGGCATCCCGAACTTGATATAAAACTAATGCTTGTTCTTCCGTATATGATGTCAAAGATAAATACTGATAAATATTTCTATGAGAATCTATATGACGAGGTTATTATTCCGATAGAGTTATCTGATGTACATTATAAATCGGCAATAACCAAACGTAACCGCTGGATTGTAGATGAATCAGATTTTTTAATCGCATATGTATATAAAGAATATGGTGGAGCATATACAACACTCAAATATGCCTGTAGAAAGAAAAAAGAGATTATCAACTTAGCAAACAGTTAAAAGCATAGTTTGAGCAGTTTTCCATAGAGTAAAAAGACCTTGCAGAGAAATCTGCAAGGCTTTTTATGTCGGGTGATTGTACGGTTATATGGTAACAAAATCGGTTGCAACATTTTTGGCGAATGCAATGTCGTGCTCAACAAACAAAAGCGTGGGCTTATATTTTAATATCAGCTTTTCAATTTGTATACGTGATATAACATCAATAAAATTCAGCGGCTCATCCCAAATGTACAGATGGGCATTTTCGCACAAACTTCCTGCTATTAAAACCTTCTTTTTCTGACCTTCGCTGAAATCCGCAATATCTTTTTCAAATTGTGTTCGCTTAAAGTCCATTTTTCGCAATGTGGACTTAAACACACTTTCGTCAATGCAAAGACTTTTTGCATAGTCGGTGAGCGTTCCGTGCAAGTGCGAAGTGTCCTGAGAAACATAAGAAATTTTTAAACCGCTCGCACGGTGCAGATTTCCCTGATACATAATTTTCTCACCGCATATCAGCTTGAGCACACTTGACTTTCCACAGCCGTTTTTTCCGCACAATGCAACACGCTGACCTTGATTTACAGTAAAGCTGATGTTGTTACATATCGCTTTATCATCATAGAAAACAGAAACATCACCTAGCTCGACAAGTCTGTTATTGTGATGCATAAGCGAAGAAATTGAAAGCTCCTCATCAAGTTCTATGTTTTGAAGTAATTTTGATTTTTCTTCAAGAGCCGACTGCTGTCTTGCCTCAATGCTTTTGGCGCGTTTCATCATTTTTGCCGATTTGTGGCCAACATAGCCTTTATCAAGTTTTAAACCTGAATTTTTTGTGCCGTGTTTACTGCTTTCAACCTTATCTGACCAAACGGCATTTCTTTTTGCCGCCGCCGAAAGACGATTGATATCCTTTTTGAGCTTTGCGTTATGGGCAAGTTCAAAATTGTCCTGCGACTGCTTGTTTTCCCACCACGATGAGAAATTACCTTTTTGAATTTCGATGTCAGCCCTGTTTATTGACAGAATATGATCAACGCATATGTCAAGCAATACTCTGTCGTGAGAAACAAGAATAAAACCTTTCTTTTTCTTTAGATAATTTCCGACAACTTCACGCGCTTTTTCATCAAGATGGTTGGTGGGCTCGTCTATCAGCAAAAAACTGTTTTGCTTCAAAAAGAGAGCGGCAAGTAAGACTTTTGTCTGTTCACCGTTCGAAAGCGTTGAAAACGGACGATATAAAACATCATCGTTAACCTCTAAAAGCGAAAGCTCACGATAAATTTCCCAATCCATACAATCGGGGCTGATATCCTTTAGGACGTCTATGGTAAGATTTTCTTTATCATTTACTTCATACGGAAAATATTCAAAACTCACGCTTGAGTTTATTGCTCCCGAATATTCATACTTTCCTCTCAAAAGATTAAGAAACGTAGTTTTGCCTCTGCCGTTTCTGCCTGTAAAGCCGAGTTTCCAATCTGTATCAATCTGAAAACTTACATTATCAAAAACCATATCGGACTCACCGTCATAAGCAAACGATAGATTTGTTACATTAATCAGTGACATAAGTTTTGTTCTCCTTTCTTAATCGTCAAATCTTTGATTAAACACAAAAATAAAAGCTACAAGAAAGCAAATTCTTGTAGCTCATAAATGCAATTATTACGCTATTCTTCTGTTACGGAAAACAGCTAATTAACACCGAGTATAAAAACTACTTTAACTTTCCTGCAAAGATACAGCAGTACCGTACAACACGACACCTGCTGACTATTAAAATAAATTATTTGCAAGAAAAATTCTTCATCTTTGTACCTCGTTTTAAATATTTTTTCATATTATACTACATTGTTTTCAAAATTACAAGGGGTAATTTAAAAAGTTTAAAAGTAAACAGGCGGTTTACGCAAAAAAAGCAACGTGACGGCGGCATTATGCCGCTTACAATTCGGCAACGTGACGTTGCATCTATTTTCGAGTAGACAGCACGATATATTTTAATACGATAGTTGCCCGACAATAACAATTCATATCGGGCGATCAATGATCGCCCCTACGGGAAGAACTTAATTTGTACGCGAGTCGATTCCTGTGTTATCAATAGAAAAATGCTTGCACCGGGC
>DKXL01000045.1 GCA_002493005.1 Ruminococcaceae bacterium UBA7127 | reverse complement strand
CGGTTTCTTCCGTAGTCTGCTCCTGCTGCAAAATCTGACGCATTGCAATTATCCCTGCACTCATACGGTCGTGAAGTCCTGTTTTAGCCTCCAGTAATTCCTTTTCCTTTATCATAGTTGAAACATTATCCGAAAGCACCTTTAAATCACGGGAAATCTTTTCTAGCTGTATGGTCTGCTCCTTTAATTTCAGGTTCTTTTCATAAAGCTCTGTCACATCGGAAAATATGACCTCTGTATAGACAATGCCGTCAGAGGCAGTTATCTCTGTCTGAGAATAACGCCACGCCTTACCATTCGGGAAAAGATAAGTTTGTCTGATATCGGAGAGCTTGATAATACCGCTTTTTGTATCGCAGTCATCCAGAGCTTTCTGTAATTCGTCGAATGACTGCATATCGCTTTGCGCTAAGCTACGGAACAGACGGTACATCTGCAAATTACACAGCTTAACCGCTCCGGAGGGCGAAAAATAGCATATTGCGCTTGGAAGCGTATCTATTGCCTGCTTGACAGAACTGCGGCTGAGATTTTTGCCTCTTTGACGATATTCGACCACAGCTTCACAAATCAGCAGTACACTTGATACTCCGACAATGCACCACAGCAGCCACATCGGCAATGGCAGCAGGATTCCGTACGGCTGTTTTATATTAATATTTCTGAACGCTTCTCCCAATATTGATATCAATGCGAACAGAATGAGGAAAAGACCGACATTCAAACATCTGTTACATTTACTTTGAAATCTGTAATTAGATACAATTAAATAAAATAAGTTTACGATTAGCAAAAAGAAAAGACAAACCATAAACAAGGATTGCTCTGCTGACGATGCCTGATAAAAGGTAGTCACGACTGTTCACCTGCCTTTTTTGCTCGGAGCGTAAAACGCCATACGCCGTCATCAAAACAACTGCTTTCTGCAAGCTCGAAAAAATCATCAAGCAGACTTTCGCACTCCACTTCCAGATGAAAGATGACAGAATCCTTAAGGCTGCGGGCTTTCAGCCAAACTGAACGCATATCATCTATGGCGGCTTCCGTCACTGATTCAAAAAAGTCATACACACGAATAGCGTCCGTTGTATCAATTTTTTTGTTACTCGGAATATCAATAGCGCACTCCACACCCATAAGCTCAAGATTTGCAAAGGATTCTTCAAGGCACAGTGACAGTTCCGCCGTATCGGTTGTTGCTGATTTCTCGCCGATAAACATTAAGTTGCCCCTGCGTTTTATGTATGCGCCTATTACTGCAATTTTTGCAAGAAGACTGCGGCGTTTTTCATAATTTGTTTCCGTATTGTACTGAGCAAAAAGACTGTCAAGCAAATCAATCTGGTGTGCAGTCTGATCCTGCAAAAGATCATACAGACGGTTTTTTTCCTGTAGGGTATTTATTTTAAGCTTTGTACGATAGTTTTCCTGCTCAAGAAGATTGCTTTCTGCAATCGTCTCTTTATTTTCCTCAAGCTCTTTGAGCAAAGCGACTATATCCGAAATATCCTCCAGCCAGAGAACGCGACCGCCTTCGATTGGATTGCTTTTAAGTACGGTATTTTTATCAAGGCTGAAAGCTCCGTTTTCTGCTGACCGCATAACATTTTCCGAAAGCTTTGGAGAATTGGCGGAATCATATTTGGTATGATAGTCAGTATCAGTAATCTGCGCCCTGAATGTTCCTGCCTCAAACAGTGCCTCATATCCTGTATTGGTTTGAATCAATCCGCATTGAATGCAGCTTTCAAATATTGATGTAAACATAAGGCACTGTACCGCAGTAATATCTCCGCCGATAATTTGCATCCATTCGGCACCGCTCGCATATATTAAGGCATACACAATACATATACAAAGCAAAATAAGGGGCAGATATTTTTTCCTTTGAGATAATCGGCATTTGATTATCATAATAGTAAATGAAGTCAGAGCACATATGATTTCCCATACAATTATAAGAAAGTACCCGAAAACATAGTCGTTATTCTTGTCTGACCATACTTCTCCGGCAGGAAAAGCAAAAACGAGCTGATGGAAATCGTTTGTCACTACCAAAATAAGACAAAGCACGGTAGGAATATACAGCAACGATGTCCATTTTGGCAGACGGTAATTTTCCGGCTTACCCAGTGACATTGAAACAAATACGGAAAAAAGCGGAATGAAAAGCATCGGAAAATAGTACCAATACCACAGCTGTCTTGACAAAACAGGGTCGGATACAAAATAATATTTCATTGACCTTATGACAAGCCAAAAAACATTTAGTAAAGCTACAGCAACCAGATTACGGCGCACCTGTGCCTGAACAATCCGCTTACTGACGGAAATTCCCCACCAGATATACAGACCGATATAGATAAAAGTACGTAACAGTCCGAGAGTTATAGGATAAATACCGTTATTTCCTAAAATGCGGAAAATGACAGCGCAAACAATCAATAACACAACAATTATTGCATTATTTTTATTCCTTTTAATGGATTTTGTCATATATCTCGCCCCTTTTCCTCATATAAAGGTATATCCATTTACTTGAAATTTTATATACATTAAATTGTATCATATATTCAGGCAATTTTCCATATCCAAGTTTAAACAATGTCTGTCCACGGTTTAAGTCTAAATAGCAATGTGCTTTTTCCACCTTTTTCACGGTAGCGTTGCTCGGTTTCAACTAGTCCGACTTTATTTAAATCTCTAATAGCTCTTCTAACCGTAGCAGGCGACAGCTTTATGTCGCCTGCTATTGTTTTTACTGAAGGCCAGCACTCGCCGCTTTTGTTTGCTCGGTCGTAAAGGTAGGTATAGACAGCAACCGCCCGGTGTGGCAAGTCCATTTGATACAGAAAAGTTAATCTACTCATTGCCGCTATCCTCCTGAGGTGGTCTTGCCGTATTAGTTTCGAATGGTT
>DKXL01000044.1 GCA_002493005.1 Ruminococcaceae bacterium UBA7127 | reverse complement strand
TGCTCTATCCAGCTGAGCTATTGGCGCAAACTGTGCTGAATTAATCAATAATTAGTCAGCCTTTATATTATACCCATATAAAGCCACTTTGTCAACACTTTTAAGGAAATTTTTTGAAAAAGATGTCGTTTTAGTTTAAGCCATAAATTATATAAATATTAGTTTGGTGTTTTGTTTAAATTACCATATTTTTGCGCAAGTGCAAGGTTTCTGTAATCTCTTTCAAAGGTAACTTCCCTTATCAGCTTTACAAATGCAGGTAACTTGTACGGTTGATTTTCAGAAATAAGCTCAATTTCTATTGTTGCCTTATCGTCCCAGAACGGATACACGTCAAGCTCATAGTATATTGAACCGTCAACAATGCAATATCTGTCTTTTGAAATAATGCCTGTTACATACTGAGTTTGCTCAAGATAAGCATTATATTCTGATTTAGAAATATAATTTTCTATTTCAATACGTTTGATATCGGAAATCGTCTTCTTAACAGTTTTAATATACACTGCATCACTGCCCTCACCACGCTTGCGAATTCTAAAATATCCCTCGTCCGGAGTAGTAAGATATGCCTGCGTTATCGGAATTTTGCGGCAACACTTCAATGAATTTAAAAAAGCAATGTCAGGATATTTTATAAGGAATTTCCTCTCAATTTCAAGCGGTTTTGGGATACCTAAAAAAGCTTTGACTTCTGCCATTAATCTGCTGAGCTTTTCATCAAATTTGGTGGAATTATCAATTATTCTGAGATGAGGTGTGCCTGCCCACACTGAAATTATATTAGTATCAATCATGCGAGCATCATCAATGGTTTCACTCCTTGCCTGATTGTTTTCAAGACTGTAATACTCCTCTGCCCCATTTGCTGCAGTAACCATATAAAAAACTGCATTATATGAGTTTCTTATTTGGTCTTCACTGACACCATTAAGTGATAAGTAACGATTAAATTCTTCCTGTGTGACATATGCACGGTTATCAAGCAATCCTCTGTCAAAAAGTACAACAACCTTTTCACAATTCATTTTCTCAGCTTTTTTTAAGGCATCTGATTCAAGCTTAAGTTCATGTTCAAAGAGAAGTTTATGAAATTCATAGCTTCCCATATTCTGAGGAGTTTTGCCACTGAGTATAAGCTTTGTTGCCTGTTCTTCAACTGTGATTACCTTAATACCAAGTGAACAAAGCTGCTCAGAAACATATTTTAATGCTGTAGTCTTGCCCGCACAAGGTCCTCCTGTGAGAACAATTTTTATAACCTCTGCCATTGCTTACCTCATTATTTTTATAATTATTTCTTTATAGAAATTATAGCTCCGTTAAGGAATATTTTAATTCTTATTTTGAATTATGTTAGTTAATTGTTTGTTAATAAAATAATAAACGGAAATATTGTGCCATAACATTGACAAAATATGCAATAAAGTGATAAAATAAGCTTGTACCTTTTATTGGTTTTGTCTATTTACGAAAGGAAGTAATGATAATGGAAAAGCAAAACATTGATTGGTCTAACATCGGCTTTGGTTATATGCCGATTGGCGAAAGATTTGTAGCTCACTACAAAGACGGTAAGTGGGACGAAGGCAGAATGACTACTGAAACTACCGTTACAATCAGCGAATGTGCAGGTGTTTTGCAGTATGCCCAAACTTGCTTTGAGGGTATGAAAGCCTACACAACCTGCGATGGCAGAATTGTTGTGTTCAGACCCGATTTGAATGCTCAAAGAATGGAAGACAGCTGCAAGCGTCTTGAGATGCCTGTATTCCCAAAAGATAAATTTGTTGAGGCTGTAACCAAGGTTGTTAAAGCTAACGCTGAATTTGTTCCGCCTTACGGAACAGGTGCTACTCTTTATATTCGTCCGTATATGTTCGGCAGCGGTCCTGTTATCGGCGTTAAACCTTCTACCGAATATGAATTTAGAATTTTTGCTACTCCTGTAGGTCCGTATTTTAAGGGCGGTGCAAAGCCGATTACTATTAAGGTATCTGACTTTGACAGAGCTGCTCCGCACGGCACAGGACACATAAAGGCCGGTCTTAACTATGCAATGAGCCTGCATCCAATCGTAACGGCTCATCAGGAAGGCTTTGATGAAAATATGTATCTTGATGCGGCTACCCGCACCAAGGTTGAAGAAACAGGCGGTGCAAACTTCTTGTTTGTTACGAAAGATAATAAAGTTGTTACTCCAAAGTCTGACAGTATTTTGCCGTCTATCACCCGTCGCTCACTGATGTATGTTGCTGAGCATTACCTTGGACTTGAGGTTGAACAGCGCGAGGTTGAGTTTGCTGAGGTTAAGGACTTTGTCGAATGCGGTCTGTGTGGTACAGCTGCCGTTATATCGCCTGTCGGTAAGATTAACGACCACGGCAAAGAAATTTGCTTTGCAAGCGGTATGGACGAGATGGGTCCCGTTACTAAAAAGCTGTATGAAACACTGACAGGTATTCAGATGGGCAAACTTGAAGCGCCTGAAGGCTGGATTAAGGAAATAAAGTAATAAACTAATTATTTATATGAGCTCGGTATTGTGCCGAGCTCATTCGTTTGTATAAAAGTACAAGCGACAGTTTTAGCTGTCGCTTGTTTTACTTTATTAATTTAGTTTACTTCAACTATTGAAAAAGTTATTTAATATTACTGACGGTCGTGTTTTCTTCTGATAAAGGCATACGCCGACAGTGCCGAAATAATCAGCATAATTACTATTGTTGCACCAGCTTGAGCTACACCTGTTTTAACTGCTGAGTTGTCGTTTTGCAATGGTTTTTGAGAAGTCGTTGAAGGTTGAGTGCCTGTTGCACTTGTCGGGTCAGATGCTGCCGTATCAGGCTGTTCAGTCGAGCCGGTTTTTGATGAAGGCTCGGTTTCGGGCTGCGTCGTATTAGTTACAGTAGTCTTGATCATTCTCGGTGTTGTGATGCTCTTTAAAATAACATCATCACTTTGTGAGAAATACTTAATCAAAGCCTCATCACAAGCTGAATACTCCCCTATTTCCTCTGCATTTGCCAGTTGCGGGTATGAATCTGACACTGCAGCAAAATTATTAGTGGCTACGGTATACAGCTTGTTCTCATCAAGAGGCTCATTACCTACTTTAACCGAAATTACTCTATTTCCGTAATCAAGGTCAAGATTATATTCTACGGTAATTCCGCCGGTTTGCAGATAGCTGCCGCTGTTATCCGGCCACGCATCGTATTCGCCCGAATCGTTGGCGGCGATACATTTCTTTTGAATGTCAATGGAAGTTTCAAGAATTTCAACAAGTTGACTGCCGGTAATCTGCTTTGTAACAATATAGTTACCGAAAGGGCTTACTCCGATTATATCTCCGTAAGTCACATCGCCTTTTTCGACCGAAGCACGGATTCCTCCGGCATTTTCAAAGGCAATATCTGCCCCTGTTTCAAGCAAGTATCCATCAGTCACTGCTCTGCCAAGGTTTGTTTCGTCAATTCGCAAATCTTCCCATACACCGTTAAGGTCTTCGGGCGAAGTACCGACAACCTCATCTAATATAACACTTTGCTCTGACTTAATATTATTAAGTACCACCTTAACCTCAGCATTTTCATCAATATTTTCAACAGCTGTATAGTCAGCTGTTTCTGCGTTTATATCAAGGCTGACAACCTCACCGTTTAAATCAAGCGAACAGTCAAGGTCAATAAGCCCAGCTTCATATAAGTAATATCCGTTTTCAATTACACGTGATGTTGAGCCATCTGGAGTAGTTACATATTTATCAATGTCTGTATGTTCATGACCTGCAAGCCAAAGATCAACTCCGTTAACCTTTGAGGCAAGCGAAACAGGATCGTTAGTATGTGTAAGCGCAATTACAACATCACAGTCCATCGCTTTAAGCTCTGAGGACGCCTTTATTGCGTATTCAGCAGAGTCGGTAAATGTAAGTCCTTCAACATTTTCGCCTGCGGTTTTGCTGTAAATGTCGGGGTCAATTACTCCGAAAATTCCGATTTTTAATGTCTGTCCGTTTTTTGACGCTGTTTCTAAGTAATATTGACTTTCAAAAAATCGGTTACCGTTTTCATCAACAACATTGCCTGTGAGTATTTCTATGTCAGCAAGCTTTGTAAGCTCCTTTAACCTATCTTTACCGTAGTTCCAGTCGTGGTTGCCTGCCGTCATAACATCATAACCGCAAGCCTTGACAAGCTCGGCTATAGATTCGCCCTGAACAAGCGTTGCAATCGACTGACCATGGAACAAGTCGCCCGAATCAATCACTAAGTCCATATCTGCTTTATTTGTAAAGCTGTCAACTAAAGTTTTGAGCTTTGCCATCCCGATAATTCCACTGCCTGAGTTTTCTTCTACCCTTGCATGAATGTCATTTGTGTGAACAATTTTAACGCAAAAGTCTGTCGTTTCAACTTGCTCTGTTGCAAAAGTGCAAAATACACTTGATACAGATAAAGCCGCGCTGAGCAAAATTACAGTTACCTTTTTTAGAATAGCTTTCATTTATCCACACTCCTTGATAGTTTAAATATAGCAATTTGAGTAAAAAGACGTTAAAAGAAACGGTTTATACATCAAATAAATTGTCAAATTGCACTTTTACTGTTTTACAAAACTCACCTCATACCCCTCGTATTCAGCAGTAATTGAAGTGATGCTGCCGTTTTTATTTTCTATTTTGAAATCTTCACTTTCTCCGTTATCAAAAGTTACAGAAATAGTAGAATCGTTTTCAAGAGTATACTTGCCTTTATGTGTGCCGTCGTCGGGTGCGCCGGGACTGAGCCAAAACTCAAAAGTCCCATCGTCTGCAAATGAAAGAGAACCTTGATAGGAGGTATAATTAGTGTTGTATATCTCCCCCATCTCTACCTCGTCACCGCTTGCGTTATGTGCAACAGCAGGCACCCAGACTGAATTTACAAGCTCTGATTTTGGTGAACCGCTGAAAATATTAATTAATAATATTATTATGACCGCAACTATAATTGCTGCGCACAATGTTGCAGCAATTATAACAGTCGTTTTCGAAGTTTTACGCTTTGAAGCGTTTTTATTATAATTTAAATCTTTTTTTGATTTTTTCTTACTCATACAATCACACCGAAATCAATTAAAATATACATCATATCCGCCGATATTCATTATAATTTCGGCAGGAACGTCACCATTCCATTTGCTGATTGTTATAATATAATTCTTATCATTGGCATAAGTTGCCACAATTTGGTCGCCCTCGACAGCATATGCGCCGGTGCTTGCTCCTGTAAGACTTAGATTATCAGATAGCGTGCCGTCGCTGTTAAATGTTATTGAGCCACCGCTATAGGAACTGCCAAATACTTCTTTTAAAGAACAATTCGTATCTGTAAATGTATCGATTGCACTTGATGGCGAAAAAGATGCGCTGAAATAGTCCCCTTGCTCGCCTCCGTTAATTGTCGGAACAACAACAACTTCACTTGACTGCTGTGGCTGATTATTTTCATGGGTATGGTCCTCAGTATTGTCGATACTCTCTGTCTGAGGTTGGGTATCTTGTGAGCCATCGGTAGGAAGTTCAAGAATTGTTGTTTCTTCAATTAAATCCTTCGGATCTTTTGGTGTGGTATTTCCGTTTAAAAATATAACTGCACAAATTATCCCTGCAACAATAATAACCGAAACAACAATTAGTATTATCATTGGTGCTTTGGAACTTTTCTTATAACGGTTTTCAGACATCGTTTTCACTCTCTTTCTGCATTGCCTCATTCTTTAGTTTTAGAAGAACCGAGCGCTTTATCATTTTTCCTTTATAGAATATATATTCACTGCCGTCCTTATTCTCATCAATTTCTACATCATCAAAATCATCAAGAATTCTGTGTTCCTGCACATCATCCTCATCAAATAACTGACCATTGCGCCTGTTCTGCATCTTCTTGTCAATTACCTGACTTTTAGCGTCTTTGTCTACCATCATTGAATACATACATTTGTACACAGCCGAATTAATTAAAAAAGACATTACAGACGGAATCAAAAACAGAACAAGAATAATTGTGGCAATAATAACTGCAATAGGAGTATAACAACAAAACATTACTGTTGCACAAACCAAAAACAAAACAAGCAGACCGAATACGGCAAAAATATTATGCTTTAGTTCACCAAATGTCATAAGTGCGCTGTTGCGATAGATATGTTTCATCTTAACATCAAACGTAACGGTCATAGGTGCAATGTAAAAGAAAGCAAACAAAAAGAAGATTGAAATCAAGATACAAAGCACTAAAAAAATATAAAAAATACTGTTTTTAGAGGCAAGGCTTGCATACATTGTAATCGAATAATAGCAAAAAAAGATTGCCAGATAGAACACAACTCCATGCACTAAAAAGCGCAAAAAATTTTCTTTGACACCGCTTATGAAGTTTTCAAAAACTTTAACGTTTTCTTCTCCGCGCACCATATGCGACGTCACCTGAGTAACACCGGCATAGAAAGGAAAAAGCGGAATTGCCGTTAAAAACAAAATAAACATCGAGTTTACTCCGCTTATACGGTTTATAAGCCAAAAAACAGCAAAAAACACCGAAAACGGCACCGCAAACAAAAGATTAGTAAATAATAACTTTCCGAAGTTATGAAATAAAGACGAAACTACTCGTGTTAACGCAACTGAAGATTTCTCAGACGCCATAATACCCTCCGAGGTTAGAAATTAAACGTCCCCGCAAACAGCGTCCAAAGCACTGCGTCAAGCATTGAAGCCAAAAACGTCATTAACAACGCTGAAACAGAACGGGAACAAAAGTCAAGCAGACTCCCCCACACAGGCGCAGGTTTTGAACTGCGGCTGACTAAAATACCAAACATATTCTTTGAAAATGCAAATGAATACGACAAAAGCGTAACAAGTGCAAGGCAAAATATAAAAGTACCCGGCAAAAGTACAAGCAGATAAAAGCCTGCTCCTTTAAATCCGTATGTAATAAACAAATAGCCGGCAGTAAGTCCTGTTCCAAAACCTTTGAATAATGCCACAGCCGGCATCAAAAGTATTCCCCATGGCGCAAGCCCAAGCAGGAACACTGTAAGCAAAAATATAAAATTTGATGCAAAACACGCGCAGAATATACTGATAATATTGTGCGAAAGTCGTGCTTCAAGATTGGTTGTAAATAAAAAATCAAGAGAATACATCATTGAACTGTCGGCGTTGCCTGCGTAAATTGAGCCTGCCGCAAGTCCTACAATGAGCAATAACACACCCACCAGTCGAACACCGTATCGATGCAGAAAGCACCTAAAATCAGCGGCTGAAAAACGCTTAATGCGATTTCCGGAGTGATGTCTTCTTTTTTTGAACGAAAATACTAAACTTCTCATAAAAAACATTCCTTTCGATTACACCGCAACCATCACAAATTAAATTGTTACTGTTACAAAATTAGGTTGTCCTTTAATCTTATGTGAAATGTTTTTTATTTATGAAAATTATTTGCCAAGCTCCTCTGCTCTTTTTGTGCAGGCAGCCATTCCGTCTAAAACAGCCTCATAAAAATTATGTTCACGAAGTTTTTCAAGCGCCGCAATAGTCGTGCCGCCCTTAGAGCTTACTTTTTCAATCAACACATCGGCACTGTCACCGCTTTCTCTTAACATAGCCGCAGAACCCTCAAGTGTTGCACAAACAAGATTCATTGCTTTGTTATAGTCAATTCCGCAACTCTGTGCATAATCGGCCATAGCCTTAGCAAACAGGTAAATATATGCAGGGCTGCTGCCGTTTACCGCGATAATCTCATTCATATGTTCTTCTGAAATGTATTCACACACACCGCTGCCTGCAAACATATCATATACAGTCTTTTTGTTTTCGTCAGTGATATTTTCCGACGGACAAAGGGCAGTTGCGCCCTTTTTGAGTAAAAGCGGAGTGTTTGGCATAACGCGCACAACAGGGCAATTACAATTAAGTCCCTTGCGAACATAATCAATAGAAATTCCAGCCGCAATAGATACAATAGTTTTATCCGTGTTTATAGCAGGGCGCAGACCCTCAAGAACCTCTGAATAATTTTGAGGCTTGACTGCAAGCACAATAATGTCGCTGTGTTCAACTACATCAACAGTATTTTCAAAAACTCTTACCCCCATATCATTCATAAGTTTACACTTATCTGCATCTATATCATAAACACAAATGTAACAGCTGTTATCCTGTGCAATGATGCCTTTTATAATTGCAGTAGCCATATTGCCGGCACCTATAAATCCAAATCTTTTCATAAATTACCTCTTATATCTTTATCAGCTTATACTGAAATTTTTGTTACCGTAGCAGGTAAACTTAAAATGATTGTAATTATACTCGCCGTCACGGTCGTAATCGGCATAGAAGAACACCTCAGCCTCATCAACTCGTCTGTACAACAAGCCCCAGTAGCACGAGTTTGCTGCGTGGTGATACTGCAAAAATGCGTTGAGATAATCCTGCTTTACTATGTTATTGAGATCGCGCGAACCGCCCGAAACAGACGCATAAGTGCTGTAAATGTAACCTGTAACTCCGCTTGACAGCTTAATTTTATACCAATTAGAATTGTATACTTTTCCGTCTACAAATGTAAATTTAGTATTTTTATCCATACAAGCAAGCACCGCATAACTTGTGCCAGCACCACTGCGCAGATTTACTCCATCGGAATTAACATAACCTGACTTGCCTGCGGCAATAGAACCACTGCCTGAACCTGTATTGAGCAGTACAGACTGAATTGTTGAGTCATTATAGAATACACCTGCGCCGACATTGTAGGTAAAGCAAACTAAAGCATCAAATTGTCTTTGATTAAACTTTATGTTGTTGTCAAGCAGATATTTGTTTGTTCTTGTGGTATATCCGCCTGAATTAACAGTCTGGCAAAGATAAGCATATGCTTCATTTTTGGTAAGATGATTATAGAACTGTTCTCCAGATGTCACAACCTTACCATAACCGAGGGTCGGGTCGGAAGTAATGTAGTCCGCTGTGACGCTTGATAAAAAGCCCTCGTAATTTGCAATAAGATTTATTACTTCGTCGCTTGCTCTGCGCTCAGAACAGACGGTAGTATCTTTGTCGGTTGTTGAGGTTACAAACACTTCTCCCTCACCGTTTACAGCCGTTGTCAGAAATTTGGTTGATGTCTTGTATCTGGAATAAGCCTTTACAGTCCATTTTCCTGATTTAGACAGAGTTTTTGAACCTGTCCAAATGTAATTGCTGCCGTCCTTAACCTTTTTGTCGGCATTGACAGTATATGATGTAGAACCATTTGACACAACAAAACGCACTGCGTTTCTGTCGGTATCTGTTATTGCCTTAAACGTAACTTTAGAATTAAGCGGTGATGAATTTGGTGAAGCATAGCAAAATCTTACATTGCCACGAGCTTCTACGGTAATCAGACACGTTGCAGCACCGCTTGATGTTGAGGCTGTAATTATTACTTTGCCCTTGCCGACAGTATCAACTATACCGTTCTTTACTGTTGCAATGCTTGTATCTGAACTTGACCAGTTCACATTACCGTTAGAGGTAAGACGAATAGACTTTTTACAGCGTATTGAAACATCATCGTTAGAAATAGTAACGTAAGAACCTTTCTTTACGGTAACACTGCATTTTGCTGATGACGAACCACACTTTGCCGTTATCGTAGCTGTACCCGAATTTTTGGCTGTAACAATTCCGCCTGATACTGTTGCTACACTTGTGTTTGAGCTTGACCAACTAACCGAGCCTGACGCCGTTGCCTTTAAAATAAACTGATTGCCTGTGTACAGTGACTTACTTGTTGCAGATAGCTTTACATTTGAGTCAGTTGAAGGTTTGGTAGTAGGCTGTGTAGATTGCTGAGCCGCACTGACCGTAACTGCACAAACAGCAGTCTTTCCGCTTTGGGTCTTTACTGTGATATTTGCCTTGCCTGCTTTAACAGCAGTAACCTTGCCTGAACTTGATACAGTAGCAACACTCTTGTCAGAGCTTGTATATGTACAAGATTTGTTTGCATTAGACGGCGATACAGTCGCAACAAGTGTATATGTCTTGCCAACTTCAAGTTTAAGCGACGTCTTGTTAAGCGAAACGCCTGTAGCGTCTACACCGTTCTTCTTGACATAATCCTTGTGAACATAGCCTTTCTTGCCGTCGTTAAGCTTTATGTTATACCAATTTGTATTCTTAAGCGTTGTGCTGACAAAAGTAAACTGTGTGTTTTTTCGCATACAGGTTACAACTGAATAGCTCGTGCCTGCACCGCTTCTGAGGTTAACGTAATCCTCGGATACATAACCTGTTGAAGATGTTGATGTATTCGGCGGATTTGAATTTGTATCCTTTTTGACGTAATCCTTATGTACATAGCCCTTCTTGCCGTCACTTAACTTTATGTTATACCAATTTGTATTTTTAAGCGCCGTGCTGACAAAAGTAAACTTGGTATTCTTTCGCATACAGGTTACGACTGAATAACTCGTGCCTGCACCGCTTCTGAGATTAACATAATCCTCGGATACATAACCTGTTGAAGATGTTGATGTATTCGGCGGATTTGAATTTGTATTTGTATTCTTCTTGATGTAATCCTTATGTACATAGCCCTTTTTGCCGTCACTAAGCTTTATGTTATACCAGTTTGAATTTTTAAGCGTTGTGCTGACAAAAGTAAACTGAGTATTCTTTCGCATACAGGTTACGACAGAATAGCTTGTGCCTGCACCGCTTCTGAGATTAACATAATCCTCGGTTACATATCCTGTTGAAGTATTGGTTTGACTTGAATTTGAATTGGTATTCTTCTTGACATAATCCTTGTGAACATAACCTTTTTTGCCGTTATCAAGTTTAATGTTATACCAATTTGTATTCTTGAGCGCTGTGCTGACAAAAGTAAACTTTGTGTTTTTTCTCATACAAGTTACAATCGAATAGCTCGTGCCTGCGCCGCTGCGAAGATTAACATAATCGTCAGACACATATCCTGTTGAAGCACCTACAGAATTATCATCATCTATCACAGCAGCAAATGATGTCATGCATGACGAAAATGCAACAAATCCCACAGACACAACAAGCATCGCGACAAGTACAATGCTGATAATCCGCACAAATAGTTTTTGTTTCATAAAATCACCTTGTTAATTTCAAATATCTAAACTTATTTTAATCTCACTAAAATTTCTTAAACAGCTTACCGCGCAATCTATTTATATACTGAGTAACAAGTACTGAAACAGTATAATCATATAAAACAAAGAAAATATTACCGGCAATCAGAAATACCCACGGAACATAAACACCAAACAGTTCAAACTCCTCAGCAGGGATTGAAAGCAACCACATTGCGACAAAAAACGAGCCGACAGCCGCAATATTAAAAATCACAAGTTTAATTATATGCTGCACAAATCCTCGCTTTAGCTTTCCCTCGATTGCACCCTTGACTATCGGATAATATCCAAACAACGCAATGAAATAGATGACTGCTTCTTTATCGCCTGCAAGAAAAACAGACAGCAAAGCAACAACAATATACGACCCCAGCGCCCATTTATGTCCAAACTCAACGACTATTGCAGTAATAACAATACCGGCAAAGCATGGGAATGCAAATGTTCCGATAGGAATAATTGATGTTATCATCATCATTACAAGCGCAAGTGATGAAATTATGCTGCAAAATGCAATTCTGAATGTTGACTTTTTGATACCTTTGTTTTTCATATCAGCAACCAACTCTGCAACAATCACAAAGGCAATCGGCGCACATCCATGCTGCACAAACATCACAGCAGGTACAACTGCCGCCATTCATATTTGGATTGGTCTGATTATATCCGCCATAGTTGTAATTGCGCTGATTTTGCATATTATTAAGAGCCGCACGATATTCGGTGTTGCCGGGATCCATATTGCAGGCAGTTGTAAAATTTGAAAATGCCTCTTCGCTGAAGCCTCTGCGATATGCGCACATTCCCTTGAGGTAGAACCATTCAGCAGTACGATTGCCCTGAGGTGTTGAATTCAACACCTGTTCAGCCTGGTCAATCATATTGCGCTGGATATAAATTCTTACGTTATAAAACTGCGATGATGAGGAATTACCGTAATATGAGGAGCTGCTGCCCTCAGAGCCTGTTCCTCTGCCCTTTTGGCGCATATTATTAATTTCATCATATGCGGCATTTATTTCTTTCATTTTTTCTTCGGCAACATCCTGTAAAGGACTGTCGGTATAATTGTCGGGATGATATTTTTTTGCAAGATTTCTGTAGGCAGTTTTAATCTCCTCGTCACTGGCTGTTGAGGAAACGCCTAAAATCTCATATGGATCTTTCATTATTTACCTCCAAATCGGATTCGTTACACAGTTTTTTGACCACACGGTTTTGCACCGCTGGGAATCCAAGTGTAATCATATTATCAAGTATTCCTTTAAAATCAATTACATCTATCAAATTATAAGCATCATATGCCCTTGCAAGCGATTGATTGAGGACTGATGTAATATAATCAGGTGACTTTGTTTCACCGTTCTTGATATTCACAAACGGATTATAGTTGCCGTACTTCTTGTCCTTTTCAATATCGTCGGCGGCATCAACAAGGTATATCCAACGCCCCATATGATATCCAAATTCATAGAACACACGTTTTTGCATTTCATCTTTTGCATCAAGAGAAAATAGACTTGCTATCATAAATGCAGTCGGATGTGCTGCTCTGTCTAATGAGGTTTCATCGCTGTGCTCGATTTCATATTGCATTTTCATCATCTCATCGGCAAGCTTATCAATTTCAGAATATGATTTTAATGCCTTCTTGCGCCAATGTGAAAACAAAGGCTTTAACAACCTGCAAAGCGTTCTTTTAAAAAATCTACTGTCACTTATATCGTCTTTCAGCTTGTAATATACAGAAATAACCGAAAAAGCCGCCGCCTTATGATAAGCGTTCCCTTTAGAAGTTGCAAATTTGCACTTTTTGAGCGGATTAAATGTGCATCTGCCGTCCTTAAACCCTGAACAGGAACGGTTAATCGACATTAAAAGCATAGCATAAAATGTACAGTCATAACTAAGAGTTAAGCGAGAAACAAACGAATAATCCTTACCCATTTGTTTGCACAGTCCGCAATAAACAGCCTTGTATGCCTCAAATTCACGCACCAAAAGCTCACTCTTTTGAACCTGCAAATATCCAAACACCGCTTTGCTCCTTTATTATAAATTTACTCATAATAATTATACTACATATTATTCTAAAATGCAATATTTTACTTTTAAAGACACCGTGGAGCAAGCAAATTTATTAAAATAATAATTGGACTTTTACCGT
>DKXL01000007.1 GCA_002493005.1 Ruminococcaceae bacterium UBA7127 | reverse complement strand
GGACGACCAATGGTCGCCCCTACGTGGTGGGCTTTATTGGTACGTGAGTCGATTCCTGCGTTACAGATAGAAAAATGGTTGACTCGGGCTGCCGACGTTAAACGATGATGCGAGAATTATACCCGAACTAAAATAACCACCCGCAAAGATTTGCGAGTGGTCATTGATTCTATTATTTATCTTATCGTAATTTATAAAGCACCACTGTGTTCTGAGCAAGGGATTTGGGCACATCAATAATTCGTTGGTTTGATGAACCTCTGAACGACAGGCTGATATCATAAAGTTCCTGCTTAAACTCACCGTCAACAAGCACATCAATAAGCGAAAGCATTTCGTCGGTGTACTCACATCTGGCACGGCTGTCATTTTGCAGTTCCTTGTCAAACAAATATCCTGTGTAGCACCAAACCTTTTGGTTGGGAAATTTAGCCTTTACACGCCTCAAAAACGGCAGTAATGCTTGCTGATTACTCGGCTCAAACGGCTCTCCTCCAAGCAGAGAAAGTCCGTCAACATAATCAAGCTCAAGATTCTTAATGATTGTATTCTCTGCATCTTCATCAAACGGCTTGCCGTAATTAAAATCCCATGTTTCCGAGTTAAAGCAGTTTTTGCAGTGGTGTGTACAACCCGACACAAACAGCGAAACTCTTATGCCCTCGCCGTTAGCAATGTCAAAGAGTTTTATCTCTCCGTAATTCATCAGAGGTGAAGCACCCTTTCTTTAATTTCCTGAGTTCTGCCCTGATTCCAGAATTGTGTGCCGATATATCCGCAGGTTCTTCTTGCAACATTCATAGTGTCCTGATTACGGTTATGACATTTTGGACATTCCCAAACCAGCTTGCCGTCCTCGTCCTCAACGATTTGAATTTCGCCGTCATAGCCGCATTCCTGACAATAATCACTCTTAGTGTTCAGTTCGGCATACATAATGTTTTCATAGATAAACTTAATAACCTGCAATACAGCCGGAATATTTGTGAGCATATTAGGAACCTCAACATAGCTGATTGCTCCGCCCGGTGAAAGAGCCTGAAACTCAGATTCAAGTTTGAGCTTGCTGAATGCGTCAATCGGCTCTGTAACGTGTACGTGATAGCTGTTTGTAATGTAGTTTTTATCTGTTACACCCTCAATAACGCCAAAACGCTTTTGCAGACATTTTGAGAATTTATATGTTGTGCTCTCAAGCGGAGTACCGTACAGACTGTAATCAATATTCTCTGCCTTTTTCCACATAGCACAGTAATCATTAAGCTTTTGCATAATTTCAAGTCCGAGCTTTTTGCCCTCTTCCTCAGTGAGCTTTTTACCGTTCAAGCTGTAAACGCATTCCCAAAGTCCTGCGTAACCGAGTGAAAGCGTAGAATAACCGCCGTGAAGCAGGCTGTCAATAGTTTCACCCTTTTTAAGTCTTGCAAGAGCGCCGTACTGCCAAAGAATAGGTGCAGCATCGGACAACGTGCCTGTCAAACGCTCGTGACGGCACTGCAATGCTCTGTGGCAAAGCTCCATACGCTCGTCAAAAATCTCCCAAAAGCGCTTCATATCCTTGTTTGCACTAAGACCGATATCAACAAGGTTGATGGTTACAACACCCTGATTAAATCTGCCGTAATACTTTGGCTTGCCGTTCTCGTCAACATATGGAGTAAGGAAGCTGCGGCATCCCATACAAGTGTAACATTGACCGTTTCCGTTTTTGTCAATCTTATTTTGAAGCATAACCTTTTCAGAAATATAGTCCGGAACCATTCTCTTGGCTGTGCACTTTGCGGCAAGCTCTGTGAGGTACCAATATTTGCTGTCCTCGGTTATGTTGTCCTCTTCAAGCACATATATAAGCTTTGGAAAAGCCGGAGTAATCCATACGCCGTCCTCATTCTTGACGCCCTTGTGACGCTGTTTGAGGGTTTCTTCAATAATCATTGCAAGGTCTGCCTTTTCCTGCTCGTCCTTTGCCTCATTAAGATACATAAACACAGTTACAAAAGGCGCCTGTCCGTTTGTTGTGAGCAAGGTCACAACCTGATACTGAATTGTCTGAACGCCTCTGTTAACTTCTTTGCGAAGGCGCTTTTCAACTATCTCGTTAATTTTGTCTTCTGATACAGTACAGCCCATTTCTTCAATCTCGGCAAGAGTTTCTCTGCGGATTTTCTCACGTGAAATCTGAACAAACGGTGCAAGGTGAGTAAGGCTTATGCTTTGTCCGCCGTACTGATTGCTTGCAACCTGTGCTATAATCTGAGTGGCAATATTGCAGGCTGTTGAAAAGCTGTGCGGTTTTTCTATTAATGTATCGCTGATAACCGTACCGTTTTGGAGCATATCCTCAAGATTTACAAGGTCACAGTTATGCATATGCTGTGCAAAATAATCCGAATCATGAAAATGAATAATACCATTCTTGTCAGCTTCAACGATATCAGGAGGCAAAAGCATTCTGCGAGTGAGGTCACGACTTACTTCGCCTGCCATATAGTCACGCTGAACACTGTTTACTGTCGGGTTCTTGTTGGAATTTTCCTGCTTAACCTCTTCATTATTGCACTCGATAAGCGATAATATTCTGTTATCGGTTGTGTTTGCTTTACGAATAAGAGAACGGTTATAACGATATCTTACATATCTTCTGGCAAGATCAAACGCACCCTTAGCCATGAGCTGATCCTCAACCATATCCTGAATTTCTTCCACAGATACAGCTCTCTTGATTTTATTGCATTTATATTCAACATAATCTGCAATATCCTCTATTTGCTCTTTAGTCAAAAACTTCTGATCAGCAGCATCATTTGCCTTTTTTATTGCATTAATAATTTTTACAATATTAAATTCTTCTTCCGAACCGTTACGCTTAATGATTTTCATAATTTTCCCTACCCTTCACTATATATTTTTCAAAATTCCAAATCATTTAAGACTGCGAAACATATTATACTACAAATAATTTTAATATACTGTTGCAATGGCAACAGTTTTGGTGTATAATAACAATATATAGTGTTGCATCTAATTAAAAGACACATTATGGAGTGGTTGTAATGAATGAATTTTCGACATATTCAAGTCAGATAAAGTCAGCTTTAATCGGATTAAACGAGTGTTTTGCCCCTGTCATACGCACCTACGAGAGAGGCGAAGTTATTACAATTTGTTCATCTGAAAATGACATAATTGGAATAGTTTTAAATGGCGTTGCGTATCTTTCAATCAACAATACCGAGGAACAGCGACGCATACTTGACTGCTATCAAGAGGGTGACGCTTTTGGGCTTCATCTGATTCCCGAACACGAAAACAAAGCCTTTTGTATTATCGCAAAAACAAAATGCACAGTAAGTTTTGTGCCATACAAAAAATTCGTAAACTGCTGCGAAAAGCACTGCGAAAAACACGTTAAAATACTCGACAGCTTTATTATGTCGAGTATCAAGCGCAATATTATGCACGCAGACATTATGGCTCAACGAACGCTTCGCAGTAAGCTGATGAGTTATTTTGAGTATATCAAAACCGAAAGCGGCAGGGATACCTTCACCCTGCCTCTGCCGCTTACCGATCTTGCCGATTATCTGGCGGTTGACCGCACGGCAATGATGCGCGAAATCCGCAAGCTAAACGACGAGCAAATAATCCGTTCCGAAAAGCAAACTGTTACCCTGTTATAGATTTTGCTTTTTGCATATATCCTTTATAATTTCGCCCGCCATAATAAGCCCCATAACCGACGGAACAAAAGCAAGACTTCCGACTGTTTTTTCGCCCTCAATTTTATATGGAGGGTTTTTGGGAGTTTCTTTAGAATAAACCACCTTTAACCTGTTTATGCCCTCTTTTTTGAGTTCACGTCGCATAATTCGCGCAAGAGGACACACGCTTGTTTTATAAATATCAGTAACCTCAAACTGCGTGGGGTCGGTCTTGTTGCCTGCGCCCATAGCAGAAATAATATTAATATCATTTATGCTTGCAATTTTTGCAAGCATTATTTTTGCCCTGATGTCATCAACAGCATCGGCTATATAATCAATCCCGTCAAAACAAAAAGACTCTGCATACTCAGCTGTAAAAAATTGATTGTATACCTTTACCTCAGCGCTCGGATTGATGTCGGCAATCCTGCTCTTCATAACCTCTGCCTTATACTGTCCGACTGTTGAGTCAAGGGCTATAATTTGACGGTTTATGTTTGACTTTGAAACCGTATCTCCATCAAACAAAATCATCCTGCCCACTCCGCTTCGCGCAAGAGCTTCACATACATATCCGCCCACTCCGCCTATGCCAAACACGGCAACCGTACTTTTTGAAAGCTTGTCTATGCTGTCTTCTCCCAAAATAAGGGAAGTTCTTATAAATCTGTCATCCATAACATTATTCCATTCTTCCAAATTCAAACCGGTGCAAATGCACTGTATATATAGATATATTATTATAAATTTTTTTTGCAGTCAACATAATTATCAAACTTTTAAGCAAGCTATTAAGAGTATTCGACATAAATAATTCTAAACAACTGACTTTGTGTGCGTAGATAAATCAAAACACGCTCAAATATAAATATTTTTTTGCAATTCTCACCTATATTTGCACAAAAATAAGCGATTTTGAATTATTTTTGAAATTTTTTGATTATTTTTGATTATTTATGCTTGACTTTGACGATTTGTGTGTTATAATATAGTCAAGAGGTGATGTTAATGCTTACTCAACAAAGATATCAGGCAATTTTAAAAATACTTAATGAAAGAAATGCGGTGACAGTTTCACAGCTTACAGAGCTTCTTAATACATCCGAATCAACCATAAGACGCGACCTAACTGCCCTTGACGAGATGGGCAAGCTCAACAAAGTATTCGGCGGAGCAACATCCATAAAGCACAATTCGGGAGCGATTGAGGATTCGGTAAGTCAAAGAGAAGAAGTTATGATTGACGAAAAAAACGCCATCGCCGTTTACTGTGCCAAAACAATTAACGATTCTGACTTTATATATATTGACGCAGGCACAACAACTTCAAAACTGATTGACTACATAAGCAACACCAAAGCTACTTATGTTACAAACGGAATAGTTCACGCAAGAAAACTTATTCAAAAAGGACTCAAGGCATATATAATCGGCGGAAAGGTTAAACCCCTGACAGAAGCCATTGTCGGAGTTGAAAGCATCAAAAGCATAAAAAACTTTAACTTTACCAAAGCATTTATGGGTGCAAACGGAATCGACATTGACTCGGGCTTTACCACACCTGACATTGAAGAAGCACTTGTCAAGGAGGAGGCAATCAAAAGAAGTTACGTTTCCTTTATATTAGCAGACCGCTCCAAGTTTCGCAAAGTATGCCCCGTTACATTTTCCGACATCAGCAAATGTTGCATTATTACCGATATACTGCCGACTCCCGAGTTTGCACAGCATACGGTAATCAAGGAGGTAATGAAATGATTTATACCGTTACTTTGAATCCGTCAATCGATTATATCGTTCATCTTGACAAACTTGATATGGGAATCACAAACCGCACTACAAGCGAGGAATATTACTACGGCGGCAAAGGAATTAATGTGTCCTGCGTGCTTGCCGAGCTTGACCTTGACAGTACGGCTCTTGGATTTATTGCAGGTTTTACGGGTGAAGCTATTGAAAAAGGAATCCGAAACGACAAAATCGTTACTGATTTTATAAAACTTGAAAACGGAAATTCAAGAATTAACATCAAAATCAAGGCAGGCGAAGAAACCGAAATCAACTGCCAGGGGCCTTACATCAACTCAAATGAGCTAAAGCGACTGTTAAATAAAATTGACAGAATCACAAACGGAGATACCATCGTAATTGCAGGAAATATTCCTAATACAATGCCTGATGACGTCTACGAAAAAATCCTTGAAAGAATCAAGGACAAAGATGTACGGATTATTGTTGACGCGACAAACGCATTGCTGTTAAATTCACTTAAATACAAGCCCTTCTTAATTAAACCGAACCGTCAGGAACTGTCAGAAATTTTTGGGACTGAGATAGAAAGTGAAGATGACATAAAAAAATATGCGATAAAGCTTCAGGAAATGGGTGCAAAAAATGTACTCATCTCTCTGGGCAAGGACGGAGCAATGCTCATTGATGAATTTGGGAACCGACACAAAGCAGGAGTGATTAACGAAAAGGTTATAAACACAGTAGGTTCGGGAGACTCCATGGTAGCAGGCTTTATTGCAGGGTATGAAAAAACGGGAGATTACCAATATGCATTAAAATTAGGCAGTGTTTGCGGAAATGCAACAGCGTTTCTCAGCGGACTTGCCACAAAAGAAAAAATAAATGAACTGCTTACAAAATTTAAATAAGGAGAGATTATTATGCGTATCACCGATTTGCTCACAAAATCAGGCGTCGCTCTTAATGTGGACGTCAGCGACAAAGGCGCTGCTATCGAAAAGCTCGTCTTGCTCCACGAAAAATGCGGCAACCTTAAAGATGTTGCGGCATACAGGGACGGAATTTTAAAACGTGAAGAGATGGGCACAACCGCTGTCGGTATGGAGGTAGCTATTCCCCACGCCAAGAGCGAAGCCGTAAAGGCTCCGGCACTCACCGCAATCACCGTACCAAACGGAGTTGATTACGGTGCCGCAGACAACAAGCCCTGCAAATTGATTTTTATGATTGCAGCTACAACAGACGGTGATATTCATCTTGAGGTGCTGGCAAGGCTTATGCAGCTTTTGATGGACGAGGAATTTACCGCAAAGCTGAAAACCGCAAAAACACCTGATGAGTTTTTGAACATCATCGATGAAAAAGAAACCGAAAAATTCCCCGAAGAAGCCGCAAAGAGCGAACCCGAAAAATCCGGATACAGAGTGTTGGCTGTAACAGCCTGCCCTACCGGTATTGCTCACACCTATATGGCGGCTGAGGCGCTTGTAAAAGCAGGCGAAAAGATGGGAATTACCATAAAGGTTGAAACTAACGGTTCGGGCGGAGTCAAGAACGCATTAACCGCCGAAGAAATTGCTGACTGCGACGGCATTATAATTGCCGCTGACAAAAGCGTTGAAACTGCACGCTTTGACAGAAAGCCTGTTTATTCAACCAAGGTTGCCGACGGCATCAACAAGCCTGAGGAACTGATAAACACAATCATAAACGGCAAGGCACAGACATTCCACTCAAATCAAAAAGCCACTAAAGATAATTCATCAGATTCCGGCGAAAGCTTTGGCAGACAGATTTACAAGCATCTTATGAACGGCGTTTCTCATATGCTTCCGTTTGTGGTTGCAGGCGGTATATTTATTGCTATTGCATTTTTAATTGACTCCGCTTGCGGAGTATCAGCAGAGAATAATTCAGCATTCGGTACTGTCACTCCTGCCGCAAACTGGTTTAAAACAATCGGCGGTTATGCATTTAACTTTATGCTGCCGATTCTGGCAGGATTTATTGCAAGGTCTATCGCCGACCGTCCTGGATTGCTTGTCGGCTTTGTAGGCGGATTTCTTGCATCAAACGGTGCAACATTGATTGCACCCGGCGCAACAGACAACATTCCGTCAGGTTTTCTCGGAGCATTGCTTGCAGGCTTTGCAGGCGGTTATCTGATGCTTGGTATCGAAAAACTTTGCGACAAGCTGCCCGACGCTCTTGAGGGCATAAAGCCTGTGCTTATCTATCCTTTGGCAGGTCTTGGAATTGTCAGCGTTATGATGTGTGTTGTAAACCCGTTTATGGGAATGATTAACTCAGGTCTTAACAACGGCCTTACATGGCTTAGCGAAAATAATTTAGGCATACTTTTAGGCTGTATTTTGGGCGGAATGATGTCTATTGATATGGGCGGCCCATTTAACAAGGCGGCATATGTATTTGGTACAGGTATGCTCACAGCGGCTGCGGCAACAACCGACCCTGCTACACAGACTGCCTGCTATCAGGTAATGGCTTCCGTAATGATTGGCGGTATGGTTCCTCCGCTTGCAATCGCACTCTCAACAACATTTTTCAAAAACAGATGGACTGCGGATGATCGCAAAAACGGCATTGTAAACTATATTATGGGACTCAGCTTTATAACAGAAGGCGCTATCCCCTATGCCGCATCAGATCCGCTCAAGGTTATTCCTGCATGTGCACTCGGCGCCGCAACATCAGGCGGTCTGTCATGGCTTTTCGGTTGCACACTGATGGCTCCCCACGGCGGTGTTTTTGTAATTGCAACTATCGGCAATCCGCTTATGTATCTTCTTGCACTTGCAATAGGCTCAGTAGTCGCAATGCTGTTGCTTGCAATATTTAAAAGAGCACGGTAACATCACTGAAAAATTAAGCAAACACTTTATAACTTTAGCCTTTTCAGGCTGTTTATCACAAAGTAACCAACAGCTGAATAATTCTATTTGGCAATTAAAATTTATATATAAGGAGAAATTATTATGGTATCAAAACAACTCGTATTAACAAATGCACAAGGTTTTCATATGCGTCCTGCATCAGTATTCTCAGGTGCAATGAGCAAATATTCCTGTGACGTAACTATCAGATTTAACGGAAACGACTACAATGCAAAAAGTCTGCTAAACATAATTGCCGCTTGCATAAAATGCGGCAGTGAGCTTGAGGTAATTTGCAACGGAGCTGATGAAAACGAAGCCCTTGCAGAAGCCGTAGAACTTATTGAAAGCGGACTTGGAGAGTAAGACGAGGTGACAACTATGTTGTATGGAACAGCCGCCTCAGAAGGCATCGGAATTGGCAGGGTTATGCTTGTTGAAGAGCACTCGCTTGAATATACACCAAAAACCGTTACCGACATTGAGGCTGAATCACAGCGTTTTAAGAATGCTGTCGCTCTGTTTTGTGACAACACAAAAGCACAGGCAGAAAACTTAAGAACCGCCGCAGGCGACAAAGAAGCTGAAATTCTTGAGGGTCACATTCAGATGATAAAAGACCCGTATCTCAGCGGTGAAATTGAAAAGCTGATAAACGAAGGTCAGTGTGCCGAAAGTGCGCTTGAGCATATGTGCGATATGTTTATTGCAATGTTTTCGTCAACCGACGATGAACTCACCAGACAGCGTGCCACAGACGTTAAAGATATAAAAATCGGTGTACTTAGCATTCTGCTTGGTAAAAACGAGGTTAAAATAAGCACCGCACCAAAAGGCACTGTAATTGTGGCAAAAGAGCTTACACCTTCAATGACCGCAGGCATTAACAAGGATAACATTGTCGGCATTATTACCGAAACAGGAGGCACTACCTCACATTCTGCAATCTTGGCAAGAGCGCTTGAAATTCCTGCAGTACTGAGTGTAAACGGAATTACAGGCAAGCTTGCGGCAGGTGAGCAGGTGATTGTTGACGGAAGCAAAGGCGAAATTATCGTTTCTCCTGATGACTCCGAATTGCAAACCTACACCCAAAAACGCAGGAGCTTTTTGGAAGAACGGCGTGAACTTGAAAATTACAGAAATAAACCTACCGTGTCTGCAAGCGGTGAGAATTACGAGCTTTTCTGCAATATCGGAAAACCCGACGACGCGCTAAAGACAGTCAGCGCTGACGGTGAGGGAGTCGGATTGTTCAGAACAGAGTTTTTATTTATGGAACGAACTTCTGTTCCAACAGAAGACGAACAATTTGAGGCATACAAAAAAGCCGCTCTTATCCTCAAAAACAAGCCTCTAATAATCAGAACTCTTGATATCGGCGGCGACAAGGATTTGCCGTATCTCGGTCTTGAAAAAGAAGAAAATCCGTTTATGGGATTCAGAGCAATACGTTATTGCCTGAAAAAACGTGATTTGTTCAAGACTCAGCTCAGAGCCATTCTGCGTGCAAGTGCCTTTGGCAAAATAAGTATTATGTTCCCCCTTGTCACTACAGTTGACGAATTAAGAGAAGGCAAACAGCTTGTTGAAGAAGTCAAATCAGAGCTTATGAAAAATAACACAGCCTTTAACAAAGATATAAAGGTTGGTGTTATGATTGAAACCCCCTCAGCAGCCGTCATAGCTGATATTCTTGCTAAAGAAGCTGACTTTTTCAGTATCGGCACTAACGACCTCACCGGTTACACAATGGCATGCGACAGAGGAAACAGCAACGTATCATACTTGTACTCACCGCTCCAGCCGGGAGTGTTACGGCTTATTAAGAACATCATTGAGTCAGGAAGAAAAAATAACATTCCTGTCGGTATGTGCGGTGAAGCCGCTGCAAATGAGATGATGATTCCCCTGCTTATTTCTTTCGGACTCACTGAGTTCAGTGTATCTGCTCCATCAGTACTCAAGGTAAGAAAGGCTATTTCAAAATGGTCAAAGGAAGAGACTGATAAGATTGCAGAAAAAGTTATGCAGTTCTCCACCCAGGCTGAGATTGAAAATTACCTTAAAACTGTAATTTAAATTTATGAATTTACAGAACAAACCCTCCTGATGCGTATAACATCAGGAGGGTAATTTTTTCTCTTTTTACCTATTAACGGTAAGATATTAATTTACTCTTTTGGTTTTGAAAAAACGCATCCACAGTAGTTTTGTCTGTAAAGGTCATACTGCTTAGAAAGCACTATTGACCGTTTATATCCCTCGCGTTTCTTAAAGTCGCTGTACAACCAGTTTATACCATACTTTTCCACCATTTGGGCACCTATGCTGTTAAGCATATCTGCGTTTTTGAGAGGACTTATTGTGAGCGTCGTAGTAAAATAATCAAAGCCCTTTTCTGCCGCAATCTGAGCCGCTGACTCCAAACGTAATCTAAAGCATTGTTCGCATCTCCTGCCGCCCTCGGGTTCGTTTTCAAGCCCCTTGACAACATCAAAAAACTCCCTTGGGTTATATCTGCCCTCAACAATCGTAACGGGATTTTTAAAATTCATAAGCGATACAAGGCGCTTTTCTTCACTAAGGCGATATCCATATTCTTCTTTTAAAGAAATATTAGGATTGTAATAATAAACGGTAATACTAAAATACTGCGAAAGATATTCAAGGCAATAGCTTGAACACGGCGCACAACAAACATGCAACAGCAATGACGGAATTTTGTTTTCCGCCAAATTCTTCTCTATAACCTTGTCAAGCTCTTTTTGATAATTAATCTTGTTCATATAACTCACTTATATATTCTAAAAGTTCTTCTGCACTGTCAGCCACAAACGGCGCACCTGCATTCATAAGCTCTTCTCTGCCACGGAATCCCCATGATACTCCTACCATTCTTACTCCTGCATTTTTTGCCGTAAACACATCAACATCGCTGTCCCCAACATAAATGCACTCATTAGGCTTAACACCGTATAATCTCAGAATTGCAAGCAGGGCATCAGGCTCGGGCTTACACTTGTATTCAGGCTTTTGTCCCCAAGCTACAGTAAATTTATGGTTGGGATAAAGCTTGTTAAGAATTGCAGCAACAAACTGATGCGGCTTGTTTGACAACACTGAAGTCATTATTCCCTTGGCAGCAAGCCCTGCAAGCATTTTATCACAACCCAAATATGCCTGTGTATGGTCATTGCTGTGAACAGCATAATGAGCATCATAATCATCTCTAACCTGTTCAAACAGCACTTTATTGTCGGCAGCTTCACCCATTGCTCTTTTTATCAGCATATCTCTGCCGTTGCCAGCATAAAATTTATAATTCTGAGCAGGCCTTTCTTCAAGACCGGCTCGTTTCAAGGCATAATTAACACTTATTGCAAGGTCATCAAGCGAATTAACCAGTGTACCGTCCAAATCGAAAATCGCCATTTTTATCACTATATCAACCTCAAATCTGACTTAATTCAGTCCTTTTTCCTGCTCAAACAAAATCGCACGGCATGGTGCAGCCTCAAGACCGCCAAGCTTGACAGGAAATGCACACAACTCATACTCGCCGTCATTAACAGCCGAAAGATTAAGATTTTCAAGCACGGCAATACCTGCACGGGCAAGTTCAAGATGCGGCTTAAGCACATCAAACGGCGGGGCGATTGAATCAGCATCAGTTCCCACAAGCACCGCTCTGCTTGCAGCCAGCACAATCGCGGCTGAATGTGAAATATAAGTATTACCTTCACCGTGGAATAATATGCGTTTCTTGCAATAAGGCAGCAAACGTTCCATATCCTCGCCTGTCAATATACCGTCAACCGAGATAACAGTACATTTTCCGTAAAAAGTGTTGAGCCTTATGCTGTTAACAGCATTGCCGTCGGAGCAAAAATGAAGCGGCGCATCTATGTGAGTTCCTGCGTGAACACACATAGAAAGCATCGACAGATTATATTCATCACCGTTATCAATCGATTTGAGTTTTTTAATTGTTGTTTGGGGATCTCCGTCATATACAGGAGTTGTCAAGGTATCTTTTGAAATATCATGAATAATCAAAGTTTTTCACCTTTCTTTATCTAAAGGCAAAGCCTTCGCCTGTTTTTATCTTCGCAAATTAAAGATAAAATATTTTATATATATCCAACGCTCGTCGTCACAAAGTGACAAACTGAGCGGGCAATATGAATTAGCGGTATAATAACCGAAGCTATGAGGTTATTATACCACATTATAGGTATTGTTGCATAGCCCTAAATACAGAAAAAAGCCCCCACTTTGTGGGGGCTAAAATTGTGTATATATAATTTTATGTCAAATCGTATATCACATTACTTAAGTTAATCAAATTAACCTTAGATTGGCTGACCAACTAAAGCTGTGTTGTAGCCAAGTTCAGCAATGTACTTCTGAACTAATGTGCAGTCCTGAATTGTAACCATGCCGTCGCCGTTAACGTCAGCGATTGTTGTGTCTACTTCGATAAGATCGATAGCAGCCTGCTGAATCATTGTAGCATCAGCTACTGTGATAGTACCGTCACCGTCAACATCACCATAGATTTCTTTTACAATAGGTTCAACCTTTTCAGCATCTACTCTGAATGTAGCGCCTGTACCTGTTGCCATATCAAAGTTTCTAATGTCAAGTGTAACTGTTACGTTGCTAACCTCGTAACCTGTAAGGTCAACTGTGATATCGCCGCCGTTGTAAACAGCCTCAGAATCAACACCGATTCCTGCAACTACACCACCAAAGTTGTGTGTCCATTCACCGTTAACAGCAAACTTGATTGTGTAGTTGTCATACTCTTCAACTTCGTTGTAAGTAATCTGATAAAGACCCTCTTCAACCTCTGTCATCTTGTTTGACAAATCAGCAGGATCCCAAGCAACTCCGTTAAGCCAGTTGCCGTCACCGCCGCCTACTGTAGTAATAAAATCAACATCAAGTTTTGTAGGTACTACATTGTCGCCTGTTACAACGATTTCCTTTGTTTCAAGGTTGTATGTGATTGTTACATCACAAGGTGCGTTTGCAACGTCAAATGAAACGTTAGCGTCGCCTCCGTTAAGACCAATCCATGCCTGTGTACCGTCAGCGTAGTTTTCAACTACTTTAACCTGATGTGTACCTGTTGGAACATTTGCATATGTGATTGTGTAAAGACCACCGTCTGTTGCAGTCATAACATTTTCAGGAGCTTCCTCAGGTGAACCAATCCAATAGTAACCTGTGAGTGCCTCTGTACCTGCGAGTACATAAACTGTTTCTTCTACAGGAGTTGTATCCTCAGTTTCCTCTGTTGCTTCTGTAGCCTCAGTTGCCTCTGTAGCCTCTGTAGCTTCAGTTGCTTCTGTTACTTCTGTAACCTCTGTAGCTTCTGTTGCCTCTGTTACTTCTGTTACTTCAGTAGCCTCTGTAGCTTCTGTTGCTTCTGTAACCTCTGTAGCTTCAGTTGCTTCTGTTACTTCTGTAGCCTCAGTTGCCTCTGTTACTTCTGTAGCCTCGGTTGCCTCAGTTACTTCTGTTACCTCTGTAGCTTCTGTTGCCTCAGTTACTTCTGTAGCCTCAGTAGCCTCAGTTGTTGCGTTAGGATCAACACCGAGAAGCTCAGCTACTGTTGTAAGAGGAGCACAGTCTGGATATGTTACAGGATCAGCAAGCTGCTCAGCATAATCTGATGCATACTGATTATAAACATCCATTGGTTCAACACCGAAATCCTGGCAAGCATTTGCAACTTTTTCAGGTGTTGGAGCATATGGAGTACCTGCATTTACTACAGCCCAGTTGTAAATGTACTGAGCAACAATCTGCTCTTTTGGCTGATATTTGCCAAGAACCTCACCAACGATTTTACCTGTTGATGTAATATTCTTTCTTGGACCATACTCAGCAGCAAGGTTAGCCTCTTTCCAAGTAGCTCTGTCATCAAGCTTTGAAGAGTCCTCTGTGTTCTCAACCTTTCCGCCTGTACAAACGATTGTACCGCCAAGGCATTCAGCTGACAATGTTACGTTACAAGTCTGGTGAGTTGCACTTGCACTGTTTTTAATAGAGAAGATGATACCGTAGTCGCATCCCGGCTGAAGTCCGCCGTGAGAGTCGCCTGCAGTATATTTACCGTCATCTCCAAGTACCTTGTCCTTAAGTGTGGCTGTATCAAAGTAATACAAACCGGTATCCTTATCCTGCTTGCACTTTGTTTTACTTGTTTGCCATGCCGGCTCATATAATGTGTCGTCGCCGTAAACAGCGTAGAGATGGCAGAAAACATTCTTTACGGTGCCCCAGTCTACAACGCTTGCATCCGGGACTTGAAAATAGATTTTTGTGTCCTCAGCAGCAGAAGCAGAAAAAATAGTAAGACCTGTAAAACAGGACATAGCCATAAGTACTGCAAGTACTAAACTGAGAACCTTTGATGATTTTTTCATCGTTAATTCCTCCTTTGTAATTACTCATAATTTGAGTAATTACATTATATATTAAATTCTTTGCATTTACAAGTGGTTTTTGTTAAAATTATTATTTTTTTTACATTCTGAGAATTCTCAATTTACTTGACATTAACCAAAAATGATTGTATTATTCTATATGTATATATTATAAGTGAGGTTTTAGTTATGGAAAACAGCAAAAAAACCATGGACAAAATAGTGGCTCTGTGCAAAAACAGAGGCTTTGTATACCCCGGCTCCGAGATTTACGGAGGTCTTGCAAACACATGGGATTACGGTCCTCTTGGTATGACGCTCAAAAACAATATCAAGAACGCTTGGCTCAAAAAATTCGTGCAGGAAAACAAGTATAACGTTGGTCTTGATTCAGCAATTCTTATGAATCCGCAGACATGGGTTGCATCAGGTCATCTCGGCGGATTTTCCGATCCTCTTATGGACTGCAAGGAGTGCAAAACCCGTCATCGTGCAGACAATCTTATAGAGGATTTTGACGGTACAAATGTTGCAGGCTGGTCAAACGAAGAAATGATGAATTATATTAAGGAAAAGGAAATTCCCTGTCCTGACTGCGGCAAGCACAACTTTACCGACATTCGTCAGTTTAACCTTATGTTCAAGACATTCCAGGGCGTTACAGAGGACAGCAAAAATGAAATTTATCTTCGTCCCGAAACTGCTCAGGGTATTTTTGTAAACTTCGCTAACATTCAGAGAACAAGCCGTAAAAAAGTTCCTTTCGGTGTTGCTCAGATAGGCAAATCATTCAGAAACGAAATCACTCCGGGCAACTTTATCTTCCGTGTGCGTGAATTTGAACAGATGGAGCTTGAATTCTTCTGCAAGCCCGGCACTGACCTTGAATGGTTTGAATACTGGAGAGGTTTCTGCCGTGACTGGCTCTATTCACTCAATATTAAAGAAGAAAATCTCAGACTCCGTGACCACGCTCAGGAAGAGCTTTGCTTCTATTCAAAGGCTACCACTGACTTTGAGTATCTCTTCCCGTTCGGCTGGGGCGAATTGTGGGGTGTTGCAGACAGAACTGACTATGACTTGACTCAGCACAGCAACACAAGCGGCAAGGCACTTGAATATTTTGACCCGACTACTAATGAAAAATATATTCCATATGTTATTGAGCCGTCTCTTGGCGTTGAGCGTTTATTCTTGGCACTTATGGTTGAGGCTTATGACGAAGAAGCTGTTGACGAAAAGGATACACGAGTTGTATTAAGACTGCACCCGACACTTGCTCCGTTCAAGGCTTGCGTTCTTCCGCTTTCAAAGAAGCTGGGCGAACAGGCTGAAAAGGTTTATGAGCAGCTAGCAAAGGACTTTATGGTTGACTATGATGACGCAGGCTCAATAGGCAAGCGCTACAGACGCCAGGATGAAATCGGTACTCCTTTCTGCATAACCTATGACTTTGATTCTATTGAAGATGGTTGTGTTACTGTTCGTGACCGTGACACAATGGCTCAACAAAGAGTTGCAATTGACAATCTTAACGATTACATAGCAGAGAAAATTAAGTTCTGAGTAAATCCATTACCAATTCAGTATAAATAATATTTTAAAGGAAGCTTCAACACACAGAGGCTTCCATATATTTATGCACAATCTGTTATGCAAAAAGGGCAATTCATTACGAACTGCCCTTTAAAACTGTAAATAAATTTAAATATATCAAAGATTTGAAAGAAGCTTTTTGATTCTCTCAACAGCTTCGATTGTATTCTCTCTGTCGCCAAATGAGGTAAGGCGGAAATAGCCTGCACCGTTCTCACCAAAACCTTCGCCGGGTGTTCCTACTACATTTGCCTCATTGAGAAGCAAATCAAAAAATTCCCAGCTTCCCATATTGTTCGGACACTTGAGCCAAATGTAAGGTGAGTTTTTGCCGCCTGTGTAATAAATGCCAAGCTCATCAAGAGCAGAAGCAATAATTCTTGCGTTCTCCTGATAATAAGAGATATTCTCTTTTATCTGCTTTTGACCTTCTTCACTGAATACAGCAGCAGCAGCGCACTGAACAGGCCATGATACACCGTTAAACTTTGTTGCCTGACGACGATACCATGTGGCATATATGTTGTGACCGTCACGCTCAAGCTCCTTTGGAATTACCGTATAGCCGCAGCGAGTACCGGTAAAGCCGGCAGTTTTTGAAAGCGAGCACATCTCGATTGCACAGATGCGCGCACCTTCGATTGCAAAGATTGAACGAGGTAAATCCTCGGTAATGAATGCCTCATAAGCGCAGTCATAAAGAATGATTGCATCATTTTTGAGTGCATAGTCAACCCACATTTTCAGCTGTTCGGCTGTATACGCCGAACCTGTCGGGTTATTAGGCGAGCAAAGATAGATAATGTCAGCCTTTACACTGTCATCAGGGAGAGCCGCAAATCCGTTTAACTCGTTTGATGCCGCATAAATAATTTTTCTGCCTGCCATAATGTTTGAGTCAACATAAACAGGATATACAGGGTCAGTTACCAATACAACATTATCCTGAGAGAAAATATCACCAATATTGCCGCAGTCAGACTTTGCACCGTCGGAAATGAAAATTTCATCAGCAGCAATCTTAACACCAAAACTATCATAGTAACCCGAAATTGCTTCTCTTAAAAATGCATATCCCTCATAATCAGGATAACCTTTAAAGGTTTCTTTTTGGGCAAGGTCGTCCGCTCCCTTTTTCATAGCCTCGACTACAACAGGAGCCAGCGGAAGAGTTACGTCACCTATGCCAAGTTTTATAACCTTTTTGTCGGGATGTTCAGCAATATATTCGTTTGTCTTTTTTGCAACATCAGCAAAAAGATAATTTGGTACAAGATTGTCAAAATTTTTATTAATTTTCATTATAAGTCATTCCTTCGCAAATAGTCATCGACATAAGATAAAATATTATTTTTCAAGCGACGCCTTAATAAATTCCCTGAACAGAGGATGAGCACGGTTAGGACGTGACTTAAACTCAGGGTGATACTGAACACCGACATAAAAGCGGTTTTCCGGAATTTCGACAGCCTCAACAAGAAGTCCGTTTGGAGAAGTACCTGTAATCTTCATTCCTGCATTCTCAAGTTCTTCTCTATACTCATTATTAAATTCATAACGATGGCGGTGACGCTCGGCAATCTCCTTTTGTCCATACGCATGCTCCATCATTGAACCTGCTTTAATAACACAAGGATAAGCTCCCAGGCGCATTGTTCCGCCCATATTCTCAATACCAAGCTGTTCGGGCATAATGTCAATAACATTGTGCTTTCCGTTCGGTGCAAATTCACCGCTGTTAGCATCTTCATAACCCAACACATTTTTGGCATACTCAATTACAGCCGTCTGCATACCAAGGCAAATACCGAGGTATGGTATGTTGTTTTCACGAGCATACTGAGCAGCCATAACTTTACCCTCAACACCTCTGTCACCAAAGCCGCCGGGCACCAAAATACCGTCAACATCACCCAAAAGCTCGTCAACCTTATATTTTGTAATAAGCTCACAGTCAACCCACTTTATTTCAACATCAGCAGAATTTTCGTAGCCTGCGTGACGCAAAGCCTCTGCAACGGAAAGATAGGCATCATGCAAAGCAACATACTTTCCGCAAAGTGCTATTGTACACTTTTTGGTGCGGTTGTTAATTCTGTCAAGCATTTCTTCCCATTCTGTAAGATCGGGCGCTTTGTCGGTTGCAATGTTAAGCTCACGGCAAACAACATTTGAGAAGTTGCTCTTGTCAAGCATAAGAGGTGCCTGATAAAGAGTAGGAAGTGTTATGTTTTCAATTACACAGTCAGGCTTAACATTGCAGAAAAGTGCAATTTTGTTGAATATACTCTCCTCAAGCGGCTCATCACATCTCAACACAATAATATCGGGGTTGATGCCAAGTGAACGCAACTCTTTAACAGAATGCTGAGTTGGCTTTGACTTGTGTTCCTCACTGCCCTTGATATAAGGAACAAGCGTAACGTGAATAAAAATGCTGTTTTCTCTGCCAACCTCAAGAGAAACCTGACGAATAGCCTCCAAAAACGGCTGACTCTCAATGTCACCTACTGTACCGCCGATTTCGGTAATAACAACATCAGCGTTTGTCTTTTCACCTACGTTATAAATAAAAGACTTGATTTCGTTAGTAATATGAGGAATTACCTGAACTGTTTTTCCAAGATAATCGCCGCGACGTTCCTTTTCAAGAACATTTGAGTAAACCTTACCTGTTGTGAGGTTAGAATATTTATTCAAATCCTCATCAATAAAACGCTCATAGTGACCGAGGTCGAGGTCAGTTTCTGCACCGTCCTCAGTAACATAAACCTCACCGTGCTGATACGGACTCATTGTGCCCGGGTCAACATTTATGTATGGATCAAGCTTTTGTGCAACAATTTTAAGACCTCTTGCCTTTAAAAGCCTGCCCAAAGAAGCAGCAGTAATACCCTTTCCAAGACCTGATACAACGCCGCCGGTTACAAATATATATTTTTTGCTCTTTTCAACACCCACGTCTTACACCTCAACTTCGCCTTCAAATACTTTTTCTGCGTTACCTGTCATATAAACTGTTTCATCCGTATAATTAATGATTAGGTCACCGCCCTTGAGTTTAACCTTAATGTCTTCGCCCTTTTTGCAGAAGCCGTTTTCACACGCAGCAACTGCAACAGCACATGCACCTGTACCGCAAGCCCATGTTTCACCTGAACCGCGCTCCCAAACTCTCATCTTGATAGTGTTGTCATCAAGAACTGTAACAAACTCTGTGTTAACTCTCTCAGGGAACAGCTTGTCAAACTCAAACTCAGGTCCAATCTTTTCAATGTCAAGATTGTCAATATCATTCATAAATACAACGCAATGCGGATTACCCATTGACACACAGGTAATGTTATAATCCTTGCCGCCGATAACTACAGACTCATTTACAATCTTACTGCCGTTCATTGCAACAGGAATTTCCTTTGGCTCGAGAATAGCCTTGCCCATATCAACTCTGAGTCGTGTAACCTCACCATTTGTTGTATAAGCCTTTAGCTTCTTAATACCGCTGAGAGTTTCAACGGTAATTTCATCTTTTTCGTTGTAATCTATCATACCATGGTCATAAAGGAACTTGCCCACACAACGAATACCGTTGCCGCACATTTTACCTTCTGAACCGTCAAGGTTATACATCTTCATCTTTGCATCGGCAACTTTGGACGGACAAATAAGAATAATGCCGTCGCCGCCAATACCAAAGTGTCTGTCGGAGAGTCTTACAGCCAGTGCCTCAGGATTGTTGATTTCCTGATCAAATGTACTGCAATAAATGTAGTCGTTACCTATGCCCTGCATCTTTGTGAATTTAAGCATAAGTTTGTCCTCCCTCATATTGTTAATATCTACAAGCTCTGTGCTGTGCTGTGAGTAGTGGCTCTTAAGGCAATCAGCAAGAGCGTTAGCTGTATCAAGCGATGTAAGGCAAGGGATGTTTCTTTCTACGGTTTTTCTGCGGATTTTAACAGAATCTCTTGACGGAATTCTGCCCTTTGCAGAAGTAGAAATAACATACTGTATCTTACCTGACTCAATAAGTGACAATGTGTTGTTTTCCTTAGACTCGTGAATCTTCTTGACGCTTACTGCATCAATGCCATACTTTGTGAGCACCTGAGCAGTGCCGTAAGTAGCGTAAATCTTAAATCCAAGGTCGTAATACTTCTTGGCAATCTCGCCGATTTCTGCTTTATCTGAATTGCGGACTGTGATAAACACACCGCCGTTTTTCTTCATTTTGTAGCCTGCCGCAATAAGACCCTTGTAAAGAGCCTCCTCAAGTGTGCCTGCAATACCGAGCACCTCACCGGTTGACTTCATTTCAGGGCCCAGATGATTATCAACATTGATAAGCTTTTCAAAGCTGAATACAGGAACCTTAACTGCAATATAAGGGCTTTTTCTGTAAAGGCCGGTGCCATAGCCCATATCCTTGAGCTTTTCGCCCAACATAGCTCTTGTTGCAAGGTCAACCATAGGAACGCCCGTAACTTTGCTGATATACGGAATTGTTCTTGATGAACGCGGGTTAACCTCAATTACATAAAGCTCGTCCTTATATATCAGGTACTGAATGTTTACCAAGCCCTTTGTTTTAAGCTCGATAGCAAGGTTTTTTGAGCTGTTAATGATAATCTGCGTCATCTCGTCAGATAAATTCCAAGCTGGATAAACTGCAATGGAGTCTCCCGAGTGAACACCTGCACGCTCAACGTGCTCCATAATACCGGGAATAAGAATATCCTCACCGTCACAGATTGCGTCAACCTCAATCTCTGTTCCCTGCAAATATTTATCAATAAGGATTGGATTCTCAATATTCTGTGCAAGAATAATAGCCATATATTCCTTAACGTCATCCTCGTTAAAGGCGATAATCATATTCTGACCGCCAAGAACATATGAAGGGCGAAGCAGTACGGGATAACCGACTGTTTTGGCAACCTCAAGAGCTTCCTCTGTAGACATAACAGTAACACCACGAGGACGTTTAATTTGATACTTTTCGAGAAGCTCGTCAAAGCGCTCCCTGTCCTCAGCCATATCAATAGCGTCATAGGAGGTACCGAGTATATTCACTCCGTTGTCGCTCAAGAACTTTGTAAGCTTAATAGCAGTCTGTCCGCCAAAAGCAACTACTACACCAAACGGGTTTTCCGTTTTGATAATGCCCATAACATCCTCCGTTGTGAGCGGCTCAAAATACAGTCTGTCGGCAGTATCAAAGTCAGTTGATACTGTTTCGGGGTTGTTGTTTACAATAACAACGTCGTAACCTGCTTTTTTGAGCGCCCATACACAGTGAACCGAAGCATAGTCAAATTCGATACCCTGACCGATTCTGATAGGACCTGAACCAAATACAATAACGGTCTTTTTGTCCTCAGGTAACTTCTTTAAAAACTCAGCAGCCTCGTTTTCTTTGTCAAAGGTTGAGTAGAAATAAGGTGTTTCAGCCTCAAACTCAGCCGCACAGGTATCAACCATTTTATATACGGGAACAAGCGGATTTTTAATCTTCTCGCCTGTAATTTCTTCAATAGTCTTGTCCAAAAATCCAATATTCTTGGCACGTTCATACAATTCATCAGAAAGAGCATTGTTTTTGAGCTCATCCTCAACTGCAATAATATTTTTCAGCTTTTCGAGAAACCACTCGTCAATCATTGTCACCTCGTGAACCTCATCAACAGTAATGCCTTTCTTTAGCGCCTCATATACGCAGAAAATTCTTCTGTCGTCGCACACACTGAGTCTGTCATATACAGAAGCCTTTGACATATTGGCAAATTCCTTGTCATCCAGCGTGTTGTGAGAAATTTCAGCGCCTCGTACAGCTTTCATAATAGCCTGCTCAAAGGTTGGAGCAATAGCCATAACCTCGCCCGTTGCTTTCATCTGAGTACCGAGTGATCGTTTTGCATAAACAAACTTGTCAAACGGCCATTTAGGGAATTTTACAACAACATAGTCAAGCGCAGGCTCAAAGCATGCATATGTAGTGCCTGTTACGGCATTTTTGATTTCATTTAATGTATAGCCTATTGCGATTTTAGCGGCAACCTTTGCAATAGGATAACCTGTTGCCTTTGATGCAAGCGCTGATGAACGTGATACACGTGGGTTAACCTCGATTACAGCGTATTCAAAGGTTTCGGGATTGAGTGCAAACTGACAGTTACATCCACCCTCAACTTTAAGTGCGGAAATAATATCAAGTGCAGCACTTCTAAGCATCTGATATTCTTTGTCGGCAAGTGTGACAGTCGGCGCAATAACTATTGAGTCGCCTGTATGAACGCCTACAGGGTCAAAGTTTTCCATTGAGCAGACGGTAATAACATTGCCGTCACTGTCACGCATAACCTCAAACTCAACCTCTTTCCAGCCCGAAATACATTTTTCAACAAGCACCTGAGTGATTGGAGAAAGCTCAAGACCGTTTGAGGTGATTTCACGGAGTTCTTCCTCATTGTCAACAATGCCGCCGCCTGTGCCGCCAAGCGTAAACGCAGGACGGATAATTACAGGATAACCAATCTGATTTGCAAAATCAACGGCTGACTCAACATCGTTTACAACAAGTGACGGAATAACCGGCTGATTTATCTCCATCATTGTATCCTTAAACAACTGCCTGTCCTCAGCTTTGTCGATAGTTTCTGGATTTGCACCGAGAAGCTGAACACCGTATTTTTCAAGGAATCCTTCCTTTGCGAGCTGCATTGAAAGTGTAAGTCCTGTCTGACCGCCAAGTGTTGACAAAAGGCTGTCGGGACGTTCCTTTTTAATAATTCTCTTAACTGTTTCAAGTGTCAGCGGCTCAATATATATTTTATCAGCCATTGCGTTATCAGTCATAATTGTAGCAGGGTTTGAGTTAACCAAAATAACCTCAAGACCCTCTTCCTTAAGCGCACGGCAAGCCTGAGTGCCTGCGTAGTCAAACTCGGCAGCCTGTCCGATAACAATAGGACCTGAGCCGATTACCATAACTCTTTTTATATTCTTTTTGAGTGGCATATAATCATTCCTTATTCAAATATTTTTATAGTTATGAGTTGTGTTAACTTACTACTTATTCTTATTATTTTTCATAAGCTCAATAAAGCGGTCAAACAAGAATGCTGTATCGTGCGGACCGCCGCAAGCCTCCGGGTGAAACTGAACAGAGAATGCAGGCATATCCGTGTAGTTTACGCCCTCACATGTACCGTCGTTACCGTTTACAAAGATAACCTTGCCGTTTTGAGGCATACTGTCATTTACAACAGCATAGCCGTGATTCTGTGAAGTAATATAAACTCTGCCTGTTTCAATTTCTCTTGCAGGTTGGTTTGCACCTCTGTGACCGTATTTCAGCTTTTCGGTCTTTGCTCCCTGTGATAAAGCAAGAAGCTGATGACCAAGACAAATACCGAATGTCGGTATTTTGTGCTCACACAGCTTTTTAAGCTGTTCTATAATCTGTGTGTTTGCAGACGGATCTCCGGGACCGTTTGACAACATAATTCCGTCGGGATTCATTGCAAGAATTTCATCAGCCGTTGTGTTGCCCGGAACAACTGTGAGGTTACATCCGCGCTTAACAAGCTCACGTCCGATGTTGTGCTTTGCGCCAAAATCCATAAGCACAACGTTTAAGTCGCCGTTTTCAGCCTCAAAGTTCTGCTTATTGCCGATAGTTGTACTCTCAACTGCGTAAGTAATAACGTAACGCTTAATCTGCGCAAGCTCATCTTCGGAAACCTCGGGAGAATACGCAATTTTGCAATTCAAAACACCGTATTCACGCACAATTCTTGTGAGTGCACGAGTGTCAACCCCATAGATGCCCGGTATTCCCGACTCTTTTAAAAAGGTGTCAAGATCACCCTCACAACGAAAGTTTGAAGGAGCTTGGCACCAATCTCTAACAATATAACCTCTGAGTGACGGAGAGTCACTTTCAAAATCGGCAGGAATAACACCGTAGTTGCCGATTAAAGGGAATGTCTGTATAACCACCTGACCAAAATAGCTTGGGTCGGTGAGTGTTTCAAGATAACCTGTCATTGCTGTTGTAAAAACAAGTTCTCCTGTTGTTTCTTTTTCAGCTCCAAAGGCTTTTCCTTCAAATACTGTGCCGTTTTCAAGAATTAAATATGCCGTGCGGCTCATAAAAAACACATTCCTTTCAGGTTTTCTAAATTAGTTTTCGTAGGTTCTGATAACCTGTTTTGCAATTTGCAATCTGCTTATGCGCAAGTCCATCGCACGCTTTTCAATGTAGCGGTGAGCTTGTTCCTCAGACATATTAAGGCAGGTAATAAGCAAAAGCTTTGCTCTGTTAATCACCTTCATATCCTCAACCATACTCTTGAGCTTTTCGTTCTCCTCACAGAACCTGTACATACGCATTTTAAAGCATTCTGTAAACTGCAAATAGTGGTGAAAAAGATGCTTGTTGATGGGTTTTGCAATAACAAGCACGCCATGCGTTGTGAGCGCGTCATACATAAAATTCGCATTTTTTTGCGGAACAATTATCACAACACACGCCCTCGTTGTGCTTGCAAAATGTTTTGACAATTCAATGCCGTTCTCACCGTTAATCGGAGCATTAATGCATATAAGGTCAAATTCGTCGTCAGCGGAAAGTTTGCGGGAAATGTCCGAGGTATTTGCAACCTCAATTTGCATATATCCCTCGTTTCCAAGGATTACCGACAACTGCTCTGCACTCTGTGCAGAAGATGAAATCAACAAAGCTTTCTTCACGAAAATCACCACCGCTATATTGTTTCATTCATCATATTATTGTACAAGATTAACTTGCATTATAATTTACATAAAGGAATTATCCAAATATTTTTTTATCTTTTTCGCATATTTCGCATAGCCGCATTTATCCGTGTTAACTTTGCGGTAATAATCAAAGCCAGATTGTTTTATCAACGCAGTACGATTGCATATGCTAAATTTAAAATTCAAAACTTACTGTTCGGGTACAACCGCAAAAAACACCAAATCATCATCGCTGTCATTAATAAGGCTGTGCGTATATCCCTTCGGGCAATAATGACACATTCCTGCTTCAACAAGCTCATATTCTCCGTCAATCAGCACTTTTCCTTTGCCGTTAATGAAATATATAATTTCACTGCTTGTATCGTGAGTGTGTAATCCTATTGAAGCCCCACTTTCAAGTCTTCCGTACAAAATCCTATTTGTTTGATCAAAATACATTTTTGCGGCAATCGACTTTTCTCCGCCTTTAAATTTCGGAATTACTGTTTCATCAATATTATTAAAATCAATAATCATTTTGTTTTCCTCCTTGTTTTGTCTAAATATCATAACAAATGATAATAAGGACAAATATCCTCATAGTGTCCGTCCTTCATCAAAAATCCGTCGGGGATTACACCAAGCTGCACAAACCCGAGCTTTTCATACAAGGCTCTTGCGGCTTTGTTGGTCTTTACAACGGCATTAAACTGTAAAATTTTAAACCCTTTGTTTTTTGCCCTTTCAAGACAATCACTGACAAGCATTTCCCCTATGCCAAGTCCTCTTGCACCTGAGTCAACAGCATAGCTTGCGTTGCATATATGGCCGCATCTGCCGACGTTATTCGGATGCAAAATATACATTCCTAATATTTCGCCGCTGTCACTATCCTCTGCGACAGCACAGCAGGTTTGGTTCTCAAAAAACTCTCTGCCTGTTTTTTCATTAAGTAATTCCAACTGTGGGAATGCTGTTCCGTCTTTGACGACCTCATTCCAAATATCTGTCATCCTGTTCAAATCATCGTTTTTGTATTCCCTTACAACTATATTCATAATCTCTCCTCCGTAAATTTAATTATATCACCGAATAAATATCCTATCAATTATATTTATCTCTAAATAGCGCAGTAAAAACATCACTTTTTTCGACAGGAAGCAATAAATTTTTAAATATGTATTGATTTTTCAAATGCGATATTATATAATAAGCGAGTAATTGAATATATGTCTTATCAAGAGTGACTGAGGGGACAGGCCCTGTGACGTCCGGCAACCTGCTTTGGCAAGGTGCTAATTCCTGCGGTGTATACCGAAAGATGAGTAAAAACAGCACCTTTCGGATGAAGGGTGCTTATTTTTTAGAGATTTGGAAGGAGTAATATATTATGGCAAAACATTTATTTACATCTGAGTCAGTAACCGAAGGACATCCCGACAAGGTATGCGATCAGATTTCAGATGCAGTGCTTGACAGCATTTTGGAAAAGGATAAAAATGCTCATGTAGCCTGCGAGGTAACTGCCACAACTGGCGTTGTTCATGTTATGGGCGAAATCTCAACCAACTGCTATGTTGACATTGCTGACATTGCCAGAAAGGTAGTCAATGACATCGGTTACAATAACCCGCAGTGCGGCTTTGACGGCAGCACCTGCGCTGTACTGACTTCTATCGACGCTCAATCACCTGATATTGCAATGGGCGTAAACGAAAGCTATGAGCTTAAAGATGGCAAAAACGACGCAAACAATCAAATCGGAGCAGGCGATCAGGGAATGATGTTCGGATATGCCTGTGATGAAACCCCCGAGCTTATGCCAATGCCGATTTCACTTGCTCACAAGCTTGCAAAACAGCTTACCAAGGTACGCAAGGACGGTACTCTGCCTTATCTTCGTCCCGACGGCAAAACTCAGGTTACTGTTGAGTACGATGACGACAAGATTATTGGCATCGACACAGTCGTTATCTCAACTCAGCACAATGAAGACGTAACGCTCGAACAAATAAGAGCCGATCTTATTGAACACGTTATTAAGCCAATAATTCCCGATAATCTGCTCTCTGACAGCACAAAAATCTTCATCAACCCAACAGGAAGATTTGTAATCGGCGGTCCTGTGGGCGACTCGGGACTTACAGGCAGAAAAATTATCGTTGATACCTACGGCGGATTTTCTCGTCACGGCGGTGGTGCATTCAGCGGCAAGGACCCGACAAAGGTTGACCGCAGTGCCGCATACTACAGCCGCTATATCGCCAAGAACATCGTTGCGGCAGGGCTTGCCAAAAGGTGTGAAATTCAGCTTGCTTATGCAATCGGCGTTGCAAAACCTGTATCTGTTATGGTAGACGCCTTCGGCACTTCACAATATACAAACGAAGAGCTTTCAAAGGCTGTTGAAAAAGTGTTTGACTGCCGTCCTAATTCAATCATTACTCAGCTCAAGCTTCGTGAAACAAAGTATCTGCCGCTTGCCGCCTACGGTCATATGGGACGTGAGGAGCTTGGCGTTGAATGGGAAAAGACAAATAAGGCTGACGAGCTAAAAAAGGCGCTTGCATAAAAAGCGGCATAACGCCGCTCATAATTTAAAAAGCTTCTCATAAAGTAAAAAGTAATATATTCTGACAAACAAGACCTGTTCAATTTGGGTCTTGTCTTATTTTTAACAAAATTCAACTATGAATAAACATAAAAAGGGCATAAATATTGTTGACTTAATTCAGAATAACTTTTATACTAAAATTGTAAAGGAAATAACGTGAAAATCACATTATTCCAAATTAAATTGCCCGCAATAAGTTTCGTATAATTTTTAATTATTGGTGGGCGGAAAGGCTATGGCAATTAATATGAAAAACTTATTCAAAAAACCTTTAGCGGTTGTTTTGTCTGCATTAATGGTAATTTCGGGATTAATATTTTCCGTTAATGCAGTTGAAAACAAAACGACTGTATCAGAAAACAAAAACCCCTACGGACTGACCGAGCAAATACACGACGGCGTAATTCTTCATGCGTGGTGCTGGTCGTTTGACACAATCAGAGAAAATCTGCCCAAAATCGCCGAGGCAGGGTACACCTCCGTACAAACCTCACCTATAAATGAATGTAAGGTCGGCGATAACGGCGGCATGGAGCTTATGGGTAACGGAAAATGGTATTACCACTATCAGCCTACCATGTACACTATCGGCAATTACCAGCTCGGTACACTTGAGGATTTTAAGGCTCTGTGCAGTGAAGCGGAAAAATACGGCATACACATTATTGTTGACGTTGTAGCAAATCACTGTTCAAGCGATTACAATGTCATTTCTTCAGAAATCAAAAATATTCCCGGCGGAGCATTCCACGAAGGATTTGGCATAGGTGATTACAATAACCGTTATCAATGCACACAGGGTCAGCTCTTAAATCTTTATGATTTAAACACTCAAAATTCTAATGTTCAGCAGATGATTTTAAATTATCTCAAAGAATGTGTAGCCGCCGGTGCAGACGGATTCAGATATGATGCTGCAAAACACATTGAACTCCCTGACGATAAGCCTGACAACGGAAAAGAATTTGCAAGTGATTTTTGGCCGATAGTTCTTAACAACGGTTCGGAATTTCAATATGGCGAAATTTTACAGGACAGCGGAAGCCGAACTGAATCTTATGCTCAATATATGAGCGTTACAGCATCAGGTTACGGCAGTGAAATAAGAAATGCCGTTACACAGAAAAACTTTAATGCCCAAAACCTGGAAAATTACCGTTCCGGTAACACTGATAACAACAAACTTGTAACCTGGGTTGAATCGCACGACAACTATACCGGAGACGGAACATGGTCAAAGCTTGACAATCAGGATATAAGACAAGCATGGGCAATTATTGCCGCAAGAGGAGAAACAACACCGCTCTTCTTTAACAGACCTGACGGAAGCAGTACAACTGACCAGTGGGGTAAAAACCAAATTGGCATCGCAGGTGACGATAACTTCTGCCATCCCGAGGTTGTTGCAGTAAACCAGTTCAGAAATGCAATGGTCGGCTTACCTGACAAGCTCTCTAATCCGACAAACAGCAATGATTTGCTTATGATTGAAAGAGGAAGCGCAGGCGCAGTCATAATCAATCTTGCAGATGATGACATTAAACTCAACTGTTCAACCGATGTTGCCGACGGTACATACACAGATCAGTCAACCGGAGAACCTTTTACGGTATCCGGCGGCAAGCTCAACGGAACTGTAAAAGCGGGTGCAGTTGCTGTTATTTATAACAGCGAACTCGTTAAACAACCAACTGTTTCTATCTCTCAAGACGGAGGCGAATTCAGAGGAACGCTTACACTTACTCTGACAGCAAGAAATACCACCGAAGCCACATACAAAATCGGCAATAACTCTCCTGTTAATTTTAAATCTGGAGATACCGTCACAATCGGAGCAGAAATGGCTGACAATACTTCTGTTGACATAACTCTCTACGGTAAAAATGATGATGGTGAAACTACCAAAACATATACTTTTACAAAAATACCTGCTCCGTATCTTGAGGGCAAAACTGTTGTATATTTTGATAACAGTGAATACAACTGGAGCAACGTAAACCTGTATGCATATAATTATAATAATTCAGGTGTAACAGAAAACCACAAATGGCCCGGAGTTGAAATGACCGATTTAGGCGGCGGAATGTTCGGCTATGTTATTGACGAAAGCTGGGAATCGGCAAAAGTAATATTTAACAACGGAAGCGGAACACAATACCCCGGCGGAGAAGGCTATGAAATCAAAAAAGGTGAAAACAAAATCTTTAACGGAAGCGGACTTGACGATTACAACGTTACTCCACCTGTTACCGAACCATCCACTGTTCCTACTATCCCCGAACCCGAACGATTGATTGGTGATGTTGACAATGACGGTCACATCAGTATTGCCGACGCTACATTAATTCAAAAGCATATCTGCGAATTTACAGATAATAACGGTAATCCTATAATTGATGAATACGACTATAAAGTATTTAAAATTGCTGATGTTAACGGAGATAACGTTATTAATATAAAAGATGCAACCAAAATTCAAGAAATAATTTCTGAACTAATCTGATAATCTTCAAAAATACAGCCCGAACGATTAAATGTTCGGGCTGTATTTTTGTATATTTGACTTTTACTGTGCCTTTATGTAGCACAAAATCACGCGTTGAGTCCAAATGATATCGAAATAGCGTCATTAATCTTATTCATAGAGCTTTCATCAATAGTGCCCATTTTTTCTTTGAGTCGTTTTTTGTCTATAGTTCTGACCTGTTCAAGAAGGACTACGCTGTCTTTGGCAAGTCCCGATGCGTCTGCATTAAGCGGAATGTGTGTGGGCAGATTTGCTTTTGACTGCTGGCTTGTAATTGCCGCCGCAATTACCGTAGGGCTGAAACGATTTCCAACATTGTTTTGCACAATCAAAACAGGTCTGACTCCTCCCTGCTCCGACCCAATCACAGGGCTTAGGTCGGCATAGTAAATGTCACCGCGTCTTATGTTCAAGGCTTTCACGCTCCAAATAATTGTTTAAAAGCAAACACCGATAAATTTTGCCTAATAAGATTTTACGTAAATTGTTCATCAGTTGCTTTACTGTTATTTTTGCCTTTCTTAAAGCTTTTATACAG
>DKXL01000028.1 GCA_002493005.1 Ruminococcaceae bacterium UBA7127 | reverse complement strand
CACGACACTCTGTGTGCTTCACTCACAGTCGGCTGTGTAAAAATCAATGCTGTTGTATTTCCCACACCCGATAAAATGCTCCTCGGCTTTGATATTCTTGTGAAGGACACACCCGAGAGCGAGGAATGGATTTGCTACGATACACTATCGGACGAAATCAAGTTATCCCCTCGCAGTATTGAGCAGTCAATGTTCGATATTCTGAACCGTGAAGTCAAGGAGTATGGACTGTCATATACCGAGTGCAATTTTGAAGTGATAAACGGCAAAGTGATTAAGTAAAGAATTACGGCGGTATTCTCGCCACATTCGCCCTGTGTCGGCTTTTAAAGGAGAGGTCGGAAAAGTATCCGAAATCAAAGAAAAATTGAAACAGGGCGGTTTGTGGCAAGGTGTGAAAAATCAAAGTTACGGCAATTCGGGCAGTTTTTCAAGGGTGGAATTTTAAGCAGGATAAAGACGTATTCCGTGCAAGCACGGATTCGCCGAAACACACCGACCGGCAACGCCGTTCGGGGATTTTCAAAGGTGTTACTTTTTTCGGATTGTGTTACCGCTTGTATTCCAAACTGCCCGATTTTGCCGATTTAAAGAGATTATATCTGAATACTCGAAGTGTTACCGAAAGGAAAGGTGAAAAATGGACAACGATTCAAAGAGAATAGGACTGTATATCAATCAGGATTTGCTCAAAGCCTGTGACAATGCCATAGCGCAAACCAACGCAACATCACGAAGTGAATTCATATCCGATGCAATAGAATTTTACATTGCTTGGCTAAACTCAAAGAATGTAAGCCGTGTGCTTACTCCTGCTTTGGAATCCGTAATCAGTTCAAAAATCCTTGATACCGAGGATAGGATTGCAAGGGTGCTGTTCAAGCAGGGCGTGGAGCTTGCAATGCTTATGCATGTTGTTGCGGCGACCAATGATATTACCGAAGGTCAGCTGAGGGACTTAAGAAAAATATGTGTTGATGAGGTCAAACGCAACAGCGGTAAATATAAGTTTGATGATGCAGTCAGGTTTCAGAAAGGTTAAGCTATGCCGAGAATTATTATGAAATCACCGTATATAAAACCGAATTCTAAAACTCATATCGGGAATTATGTTTCATACATTGCCACCCGTGACGGAGTTGAAAAGGCTGTCAGCACACAGAAGTTTATGGAAGCGACTTCGGTTCAGAAAAAGATTATCAATAAATTATTAAAAGATTATCCTGACTCAAAGGACTTGTATGAGTATCAGGATTATCTTGATAAGCCGAACAGAGGTAATGCAGATGAATTGATTTTGCGGATTGCCGAAGCTCACGCTGAACTATTCGGCGACCGAGAAAAATATGTAAGCTATATCGCGCAGCGCCCGAGAGTAGAAAAAGTATCTTCACACGGCTTATTTACCGATGACGGTGTGCCGATAGTTTTATCTAATGTGCAGAAAGAGGTTGCAGAAAGTAAGAGCAATATCTGGACACATATTATTTCTCTAAAACGAGAAGATGCAGAACGGCTGGGTTACAACAATGCAAAAGCTTGGATGAATCTAATTCGTTCACAGCGAAATATGATAGCGGAGAATATGAAAATTGCTCCCGAAAATTTCAGATGGTATGCAGCCTTTCATAATGAGGGACATCATCCTCACATTCATATGATTGCATATTCAATAAAGCCCAACGAAGCGTACCTGACGGAAAAGGGCATTGAAAATATTAAATCAAATCTTGCAAAGGTAATCTTCCGTCAGGACTTGATAAGTATTTATCAGAAACAAACCGAACACAGGGATAAGCTCCGAGCAGAGGCTCGTGACATTGTAGAGGATTTGGTTTCAAAAATCAACTCTGAAATATATATAAGCGCGTCAATTCAGCATAAGCTGTTGGAGCTTGCCGACAGGCTTTTAAAAACGAAAGGTAAAAAGGTTTACGGCTATCTGAAACCTGATGTAAAAGCAATCGTTGATTCTATTGTTGAAGAGCTTGCCAATGACAGCAGAATTATAAAACTGTATAACCTTTGGTATGAGCAAAAAGAAAATACAATCCGTACCTACACGGATGAAATGCCTGACAGGATTCCTTTAGTCAACAACAAGGAATTCAAGTCAATTAAGAATGCAATAATCAAGGAAGCTTTAAAATTAAGTACCTCTGATGATGAAGCGGAAGAAAGCGAGAATACAGACGAAGAATCTGTTTCAAATCCATTTGAATATGAAGAAAACGCCTCTGCCGAATCCGATTTTGATTCAGACAGAGGTGTTTTGTATCCTCGTTATTCAATTAAAACCAACCGCAACAGCGTTGTTGTTTCATCACTCTATCTCCTGCGTTATCTCTGCGATATGATTCAAAGTAGGCTTCGCTTTGAAGAAAAACAGAAAGTGCAAAGGACGGATAAAAAGCTACAGCAGAAGATTAATGATAAAAAGCAGGCACAGGGATTAAAAATGTAAGTTAGATAAACTTGAATTTATATGTTTAAAAGTTCTATATATTGACCTACTAAAACAAAATTCTGTAGATCTTCCTTATCCAAACCTCTTTTAATATACAAGTCATCATAGATTGGTATGCACTTCTCAATATCTTTGCTTTCAATATGGAAAAATCCGGTATCTAATTCAATTCCAACATAAACATCTGAATTGACCAAATAGCAAATAATATTTGAGGTACTGGCTGTTTCTTCTCCGTACTGTTCTATAAGATTAGATTTTACAACTTCTTGAAAGTGTTTATCTTCGTGTAATATAGGAGAATACTTATTTTTGAAGTATTCATTGAGTTGGATACCGCTAATTCGGTTGGGTTTAAGGAAAGATACTTTTTCTTGCCATATTTGTTTCCAATAATATAATTTATCCTTTGATACGGGTGCTGTTATCATATTGTTTTCCTCTGTGAATTCTATTTTGTCATTGTTTTATTTAAAATCATCATACCACACATAAATAAAATTGTCTATCAAAAAACAATCCACCGCCAAGGGAGAATTTTACTCAATTCGTGACAGGTGCCACCTGTCATGGTGATAAGAGAAGAACTACCCACTATAAGATATTACAGCAGAAAGAAAAAATATATTATACTCAAGGAAGTGATTAAAATATCAAACTATATTCATTTTACAAAAGAACAAAGAGAACATGCAAGGCGAACAGACCTTGCAAATTTTTTAATCAATCAGGACGAGAAAGTCAAGAAATCAGGTTCGGAATATGAATGGCTTGACGGCTCGCAAAAGGTTACAATCAGAGGTCACCTCTGGTATCATCAATACGAACAGAAAGGCGGTGATGCGGTTGACTTTGTCCGCAGATTTTACAACAAGGACTATTCCGAAGCGGTGGAAATGCTTTTGAATAACTGTGGCGATCAAATCATAACCTCACCGCTTATAGAAAAAGTACACAAACCCTTTGAACTGCCGCCGAGGAATGACAGAATGAGCAGAGTTTTTTCTTATCTGCTGTTGACTCGTGGCATTGACAAGGATGTGCTTTTTGAGTTTGTCAAAAACAAAATGATTTATGAGTCAGCCGATTATCACAACGCAGTATTTGTCGGCTATGATTTAAACGGTATACCTCGCCACGCACACAAGAGAGGAACGGTGACAAGCCATCCTTATAAGGGAAATGTTGCAGGCAGTCAGCCGGAATTCAGCTTTCATTGGTATGGCACAAGCGACAAGATATTTTTATTTGAAGCTCCGATTGATATGTTATCGTTCATAAGTATGCATAAGGATAATTGGAAAAGTCACAGCTATGCGGCATCCTGCTCCGTCTCGGACAGGGTGCTTTTTCAATGTCTGAAGGACAATCCGAACATCAAAAATGTGTTTCTCTGCTTTGACAATGACGAGGCAGGACAGAGAGCAAACAAACGGATAGCCGAAAAATTAAACTCAATGAATATTCAAAATGAAAGCCTTGTTCCGACTCATAAAGACTGGAACGAAGATATTTTGAAAGATGAAAGGACTGAAGAAATATGCCGTCAGGTGTTATAACTCTGATTATTGTGACAGGTTCAATGTTTGCCTTGTTCATAATAATTTCTACGGTCGGAAATTACTATTCCCTCAACCGAATAAAGAACAAGACGGTCGGACAAGGTCAGCACGGCACGGCTCGTTGGGCAACTAAAAAGGAAATCAAGAAAACCTACAAGCAAATTGATTTTAAACCAAATGAATGGCGTACAAATCCTGATAGCAGACCAACTGAACAAGGAATAGTTGTCGGTTGCAAGAATAGAAAAAATGGCACAACTGCGATGGTAGATACAGGAGATGTTCACGCTATGATGATTGGTGCGGCGGGTGTCGGTAAGACTGCCTACTGGCTTTATCCGTGTATTGAATATGCCTGTGCTACGGGTATGTCATTTTTATCAACCGACACTAAGGGCGACATTGTTCGCAATTATGGGACGATTGCAGAAAAGTATTACGGTTACAAAATTTCAGTCATAGACTTGCGTAATCCCACACGCTCGCACGGCAATAATCTCCTGCATCTTGTGAACAAGTATATGGACTTATACAGAGCTGAACCCGAACAGCTTGTTTACAAGGCAAGAGCAGAAAAATACGCAAAAATTATTTCAAAAACAATTATTCTTTCGGGAATGGACTCGGCTTCATTCGGACAGAACGCTTACTTCTATGATGCGGCAGAGGGACTTTTAACAGCAACCATTCTGCTTGTTTCAGAATTCTGCGAACCCAAAGAAAGGCATATTGTTTCGGTATTCAAAATCATTCAGGAATTACTCGCGCCGACCAATAAGAAAGGCAAAAATCAGTTTCAGCTTTTAATGGACTATCTTCCCGACGACCACAAAGCAAAATGGTTTGCAGGAGCCGCACTGAACACAGCCGAGCAGAGTATGTCAAGCGTTATGAGTACGGCACTTTCAAGGCTGAATGCTTTTCTGGATTCCGAGCTTGAACAGCTTTTGTGTTTTGATATGGAGATTGGCGCTGAAAAATTCTGCAATGAAAAGTGTGCAATCTTCATTGTAATGCCGGAAGAAAATCCCAACACTTTCTTTATGGTTTCGCTGATTATTCAACAGCTTTACCGTGAAATACTTTCAGTTGCAGACGAAAACGGCGGTGTACTGAAAAACCGCTGTGTGTTCTTCTGCGATGAATTTGGAACATTGCCGAAGATTGATTCGGCAGAGATGATGTTCTCTGCATCCCGTTCAAGGCGGTTGCAGATAGTTCCAATCATTCAATCCTTTGCACAGCTTGAACGCAACTACGGCAAAGAGGGTGCTGATGTAATTATCGACAACACACAGCTCATAATCTTCGGTGGCTTTGCTCCTAACAGTACAAGTGCAGAAGTGCTGTCAAAAGCTCTCGGTTCAAGAACTGTGATGTCAGGTTCCGTCAGCAGGAGCAAGAATGATCCGTCACAGTCATTGCAGATGATAGAACGACCTCTGATGACTCCCGATGAGCTGAAGTCACTTCCAAAAGGCACTTTTGTTGTTATGAAAACAGGATTTTATCCGATGAAAGTTAAACTGAAATTGTTCTTCAAATGGGGCATTAAATTTGAGGAAAAGTATGAGGTCATGGAAAACGGCAACCGTGAAGTTCACTATGCAAACCGTTCGGAGTTGTTCAACAACATAATCCGGACATACTGTCCTCAATATCTTGAACCGCCAGTAAATGATTCGGAATTCGATGAAGCAAGCGGTGAGAAAAAGAAGAAAAATGAAAATCTTAAGACCTCACCAAACACAGAACAAACCGACAGTGACGATACTATTAATTCAGAACAGCAAGACGGGTCAACAGAAGAACCCGAAAATTCAAGTGTTGAACATAACGCAGACAAGCAAAGAAAAGTAGTCATCAGAACAGAAAGACAACCACAGGAGGATAACAGTAATGAGTAGATTAACTTTTCTGTATCAAATGGACTTACCGCACAGAGCCGTTGCCGTATATACCTACCTCCACGACCGATCCAACAAAAACGGCGAATGCTGGCCCTCTGTTCCTACTATTGCAAAAGAAATAAAGCTATCTCAAGCTACAGTTCGCAGAGCTATTAAGGATTTAAGAAAAGCCGGACTTATTGAAACCGAACAGCGTTACCGTGATAAAGGTGGTAAGAGCAGTTTACTATATGTCATAAAAAAGAAATCTCCAAAAGTGTAACATATATGCTTTAGTTGTTTTTATATTTATCAACTTCAAAAATAATCTTATAAAGCTGTTCTTGTTCTGACTTGCTTTTAGAGGCTATAAACTCATAGCACTCTAAAGGAATATTGCGCTGATTGCCTATTGAATCATCAATTTTCTCAAACAGTTTTGAAAGAGGTATATTTAAGGCAGATGCTACTCTCTCAATACTTTCGAGAGTAGCATTTTTCTCGCCACGCTCAAGCTGTCCGATGTATGTTGGGTGGCATTTTGACAGCTCTGCGAGCCTTTCTTGACTTAAGCCAAGCTGAGTTCTGTAGTTACGAATGCGTCGTCCAATCAATTTTGCTATATTACTCATAGTAATCACCATCCTGTTTATAGTCTATAAGTATTTTGATAAAATAAACACAGACTATTGATATTATTAGTTAAAAGTGATATACTATAAATATTGTAATTTTACAGTAAAGTGCTTATAGTATGTGGGGTGGCAGGTTTATGAGTAGCAGTAAAAGTACTTGCTGTGCATTTGGTCATAGAAAAATATATTTTAATATTGAATCTGAATTATATGCGATTATTGAAAGCTTAATAAATGAATATGGAGTTGAGATATTTCTAACTGGAGGTAGGGGAGAAACCGATGAAAAATTTTCATCGGTTGTGCGTTCCTTAAAAAAGGTACATCCGTGTATAAAATTAGTCTTAGTAATTCCATACTTTTCAGATGTTTTAAATGCTGACAAAGAATACTATGAGAGTATGTATGATGATATAGTGCTTCCAGACCAATTGATGGGGGTACATTACAAATCAGCTATTACAAAAAGGAACAAATGGATAATAGAAAAGAGTGAATATACCATTGATTGTACATATAGAGATTTCGGAGGTGCTTATAATGCAGTAGCATACGGAAAAAGTTTATGCAAAAAGATATTTAAAGTAAAAAATAATGCCCAATTCTCTGATGAAAAATGGACATAGCTTTTGCGTAGAACTATAGGTTCTGGA
>DKXL01000005.1:26954-55314 GCA_002493005.1 Ruminococcaceae bacterium UBA7127 | reverse complement strand
GATAACAGAAAGACAGAGTAGATAAGAGTACAGGAAGAACTGGTACGTAGGCGAGTGGTTAAGACCAGCGCCAATGGCAAAAAGCGCAGTTACAGCTGCAACCACTGCTTCGCACAGATTGTAATCTGTGGCGAGTGTGGTGAAATGTTCCGAAGGATTCATTGGAACAATCGAGGCCGCAAATCCATAGTGTGGCGCTGCCTTAGCAAGCTGGAACCTACCGGTCAAGAATGCCATGCAAGAACCATGAATGAGGTTGTGTTAGAGAATGTGGTGGTTCAGGCGATTAACAAGCTCCTTGGCGACAAATCTACTTATCAGACACAACTACAGCAAAACATCGCAAAGGTTATTCGTAATGCTCAGCAAAATACCACTGATGAGATCAACGAGAGACTGCAGGAGCTCCAAAAAGAGCTTCTTAAAAAGGCCAACAACAAGGAAGCCTATGATGAGATTGCCGATGAGATCTTCAAACTCCGGGAACAGCGAGAAAAATGCACGGTTGACACTGCTGCCAGAGACGCACAGATTGCAAGAATCAACGACCTGCAAGATTACATTAAAAAGCAGCGTACCGACCTTGAAGCCTTCGATGAAACCTTGGTAAAACGCTGGCTGGGGCAGTTAACCGTCTGGGGCGACCACTTTACAGTGGAGCTAAAATCCGGACTAAAAATTGATATTGAAGGGTAATGACTATAGACGCACGAAACCCTCCCAGCCATGATGGTTGAGAGGGTTGTTTTTCTCTAAACACTTGACAATATATATATAATGGTTATGAAAATTTCGCTCTAGGGCGACTGCAGGAGGACGGATAATATGGCAGAAAAAATATACGATATCAATGGTGTTCGTGGAAGACACCTTGATGTTTATGAAGATAAGGTTGTCATTTCAACCAAAGCTGGTTTAGGTTCTTTCTTAACTGGTAATGCATCAGATGGTGAAAAAACTATTTATTATCGTGATTGTATTGGAATTCAATTTAAAAAAGCTGGTCTTAAAATCGGATACTTACAGCTTGAAACAGCATCATCTCAGATGAATAATCGTAATAACAATTTCTTCAACGAAAATTCATTCACATTTGACACAACAAAGGTATCTAATGAAAAAATGATTGAGGTATCCAATTACGTTAAACAGCGCGTTGATGATGTAAAGAATAATGTAGGGGCTCCTACAGCTGCAATTTCACCAGCAGAAGAATTGAAAAAATTCAAAGAACTTCTTGATATGGGTGTTATTTCACAAGAAGAATTTGACGCTAAAAAGAAACAAATATTAGGATTCTAAAATAGTAAATGACCCTCCCAACCATGATGGTTGAGAGGGTTTTTTATCCTTTGTCCTGAATTCTACTTTTTATGTCCTGCTCATATTGTGCATAAGATGTGATGAGTCCATTTTTTGTAGTTGCATTTGTATATATATAATCATACCACTTTTCCGGCTTATCCTCCTGTTCTTTCAATTCAGGCATTAAGCTAGTATTTTGTAAAATCATACATTCAATAGCCCTAAGAGGAAGAACCTTGATATGGCTACAAATATAGTTTTTCTCTTCTTCAGTTAAAGTTACTGTCTCTTGAAGGATATCGTACACTTTTTCATAGACTTTTTTTCTAGAAACAACAGCATCCTCTAGTACGACCACAATCCCGTATATATTTTCTTTAGAATACACCTTATCCAACTGAAATAAACCTTGCAGATAATTGTGTATCTGATTATAAATCTGAATTACATCTTCAGCATAAATTTCTATATCATTTTCGATTTCCGCAGCATCAAATTTTCTCAGCTTAAGGCTAGGCGTAATTGCTTTCGTATCATAAAAAATAACTACATCGCTTTCTGAAGCAATGACATCAGAGGTCAGCAATTTATCTTTTCCTTTGCGATATTCTATCTCAGGCGAAACCCATGTAACTGAATCAAGTTGCGAAACAATATCATACAAATAGCTTTCAATCACTTCTTTGCCGATTGCTCTACGAAGTTTATCATCCCCAAAAGTTATGCGATTTAACATTGATTCTGTTACCGCGTTAATCACTAGATATGGTGATGGAACGTAGGTGAAGTTCAGACCGGATATAAACGGATACAAATACTGAATTTTTAATCCATAATACTGGTCAATTATATTATCCTTATATAGTGAAAATAGTTGTTTCTTATATTCTTCTTTTTCAATAGATAATAAACGCAAAGTATCTTTATCAGCAAAAGCTTTTGTTAAAAGGATTTGCAATTCAGTCGGTGGAATCACGTCTTGAGCTTCTTTACTAAATCCAATGAATACCAGAAAAGCAAACTCTTCTAATTGCTCATAGTCGACTCCCATCTTATCAAAGAACACATTTCTCATGTCCAATTTGTCATTTTGAAAAGTAAAGAAATAGTGATGCCTGTATAGTTTTTGTAGGAATACCCCTTGCACAGGGGATTGCTGTAATGAAGATATCATCATAAAAGCTTCAGGATACTCGCCACTCTCTTCAGCCGCAGTTAAGCCACTATGCCAATAATTCCTTATAAGAGTGATGGTATCAGCGAATGTTTTACCGTCTAGTACCTCTGAGGCATCATCGCTATCATAAACAATGGAATATGCAGCAAACGCCTCAATCTCCCAAGGCATTATATTTTCTTTATAAGCCTTGACCATATCCACCTGAGAGCAGGACATTATCCTGCTTGAAAACTTTTGACAAGCTAATAACTTACTTTCAAGCGTAAACTTTTCAAGTACTTTTAAGAATTCCAAACTGCTATGAACCAAGTTTTCTTCCATAGACAACACAACCTCCTTCCATAACATCTAATCCACTGCCAGCCAAACAGCCAACAGTCGAGTTGCCAGATTAGACGACATCTAAATCACTCACTCAAATTGAGTTTGCACCCTAGATAACATCTATCCCGGTGCCACAACCTATGACATCTAATCCACAGCCTAAACCCTCTGACCGTTTTTACAGTAGATATGTTTCTATATAAAATAACCGAGCTTTTTCAACATTCAGGCATTTTGTTTCTACTACCGAAAATCCAGTAAACAAGCCTTTTTCAGAGCATTACTCCTCACTCCTTGACATCAATACTACGCACTCCACATGCGCTGTGTGAGGAAACATATCTACCGGCTGGATTTTTTGCACTTTATAATTGCTGTTTTGTACAAGGTAATCAAGGTCACGGGTGAGGGTGTCGGGGTTGCACGATACATACACAACTGTTTTGGGTGACATTTTTATAAGTGAATTCAAAAATTTTTGGTCACTCCCTGCCCTTGGGGGATCCATAAATACAATATCAGGCTTTTCACTTTCTGATGATACTTCCTGCATAAATTCACCTGCGTCTGCCTTGAAAAATCTTATATTTTTAAGATTATTTGCCTTTGCATTTACAATGGCATCACGAACGGCATCGCCGTTTAATTCTGCTCCAATAACCTTGCCTGCGCCGTGCTTTGCGGCGATAATTCCGATAGTACCTATTCCGCAGTATGTGTCAAGCACTGTTTCGTTACCTCTTAAATTAGCAAATTCAATAGCCTTGCCGTACAGTACCTCTGTTTGAACAGGGTTAATCTGATAAAAACTCTTAGGTGAAATTCTGAACTTGCAACCGCAGAGAATGTCCTCAATATATCCGTTGCCATACAAAATCTTTTGGTTCTCTCCCAACACCAGATTTGTGCGATACGGATTTATGTTTTGCACGATTGTGGTAATGTCGGGGAATTGCTTTAGAATAGCTTTGACAAAGTTGTTTTTAGACGGAAATACGGGCGAACCTGTAACAAGCACCAACATAATTTGGTTAGTTGCAAAACCGCGCTTGACAAGAATATGCCGCAAAAATCCCTTGCCTGTATCCTCATTGTAGGTTGTCATTTTAAAAGAGGGGAGTAGCTTTCGCACTGCAACAATGATTTTGTCGGCGATGATATCCTCAATTTGGCAACTGTCAATGCCTACAACATGGTGAGTGCCTGATTGATATACACCCGATATGATTTTGCCGCTTTTGTTGGTATAAAATGCCGCCTGCACCTTGTTGCGATAATGATACGGATTTTTCATTCCGATAATCGGCTCAATCTTGCAGTGCTTTTTTAGCAGTTTTTCAACCTTTCTTTGCTTGAATTTCAGCTGTTCATCGTATGTAAGGTTTTGCAACTGACAGCCGCCGCATTTTTTGTATACGGGGCAGTATTCTTTTTCTGCTTTATTGGAAATTGATTGAAAATTGTCGGGACTTAAAGTGTTGGTATTATCAAGCTGTTTGCTCGAATTATGAGCGGCATTACGCCGCTTTTGATAGTGGTTGCTCATATGAATTCCTCTTGCTTTGTTGTAGTATATAAATATTTTACCATTTCATTCGGAATATAGCAATCTATCTACTCAAATTAAATTAAAATTGTTATAAAACCAAAAACCGACCTCCAATACGGAAGTCGGTTTTGCTTTTATTAAAGATTTGTATATCCCATAAGGCTTTCGTCTACCTCTTTGGCGGCATCTCTGCCCTCGCGAATAGCCCAAACAACCAGCGATTGACCTCTGTGCATATCGCCTGTAACAAATACATTTTCCACATTTGTCTTATGTGAGCCTTCAGCAGTTGCGACATTTGTTCTTGCATTGACATCAACGCCGAATGCTTCTGTAACATAACTTTCCGAACCCAAAAATCCTGCGGCAATCAGCACAAGCTCAACGTCTACATTGTATTCGGAGTCTTTAACCTCTTTCATTATCAGTCTGCCTGTTTTCTCATCCTTTACAGGCTTGAGCTTTACAAGCGTAGCGCCTATCAGATTACCGTTTTCGTCAGCTTTAAATTCTTTCACGGTTGTCTGATAAACTCTTGGGTCGTGACCGTAAACCTCAATGGCTTCTTCCTGACCGTAATCGGTTTTGCAAACCATCGGCCACTGCGGCCAAGGATTGTCGGACGTTCTCTTATCCGGCAGCTTTGGCATCATTTCAAGCTGAAGAACTGACTTTGCTCCGTGTCTGATGCTTGTGCCTACGCAATCGTTGCCGGTGTCACCGCCGCCGATAACCATAACATTTTTGCCTTTTGCGCTGATGTATGTTCCGTCCTTTAGGTCGGTATCAAGCAATGACTTTGTGGTTGATTTTAGAAAATCAACAGCAAAGTAAATCCCATTTGCCTCTCTGCCCGGAACTTTAATATCTCTCGGATTTGATGCACCGCAAGCAAGAATTACTCTGTCATAATTTTTGAGCAGGTCGGTGGCGGTAATATCTTTTCCCACATTTACGCAGGTTTCAAATTCAACGCCTTCTTCTTCCATAATGCTTATTTTGCGCTCGATAATATCCTTTTCAAGCTTCATATTAGGAATACCGTACATCAAAAGTCCGCCGACTCTGTCGTTGCGCTCAAACACTGTAACGCTGTGACCTCTTTGGTTGAGCTGATCGGCTGCCGCAAGTCCGGACGGACCCGAACCGATAACCGCAATCTTTTTGCCTGTTCTTACCTTTGGTACTCTTGCGACGGCATAGCCCTCTTCGTAGGCATTTTCAATAATGCCGTACTCGTTAGCTCTAACCGTTACGGCATCGCCCAAAGCACCGCAGGTGCACGCTTTTTCACACAAGGCAGGGCACACGCGGGATGTGAATTCGGGGAAGTTGTTTGTAATTCTGAGCCTGTTATATGCCTGCTCCCAGTTGCCTTTAAATATTAGGTCGTTCCATTCCGGAATCAGGTTGTTGAGCGGACAGCCCGAAAATGCCGAGCCTATTTTCATTCCTGCCTGACAGAACGGCACACCGCATTCCATACATCTTGCGCCCTGCTGTTCTTGCTCTTTTTTTGTGAGAGGTTCGTGGAATTCATCAAAATTCTTGATTCTCTCATTTACTGAGTATGCCTTGGCATCCTCACGAACATAATCCATAAATCCTGTTGGCTTTCCCATTGCTACCCCTCCTTATTTATTGTTTACTATCTGATAGAATGCTTCAATCTGAGCCTGTTCGCCGGTAAGACCTTTTTCTTCCAGCACGGCGATTGCAGACATCATCTTTTTGTAATCATGCGGAATGATTTTTTTGAATTTTGGCATATAATCGTCGAAGTTGTCAAGTATAGCTTTTGCACGCTTTGAATTGGTGTTTTTATAATGTTCTTCAATCAGTGATTTCAGCTCAATAATATCATATTTTTCGCTGACCTCAGAGAACTGGACCATTTCTTTGTTGAGCTTGGTGTACAAATCTCTGTCCTCATCAAGAACATAGGCAACACCGCCAGACATACCTGCCGCAAAGTTTTTGCCTGTCTTTCCGATAACTACAACACGGCCGCCTGTCATATATTCACAGCCGTGATCGCCAACACCCTCAACAACGGCTGTAGCACCTGAGTTTCTGACGCAGAAGCGTTCGCCTGCAACGCCGTTGATAAACGCCTTGCCGCTTGTTGCGCCGTAAAGTGCAACGTTTCCTATTATAATGTTGTCGCCTGCCTCAAAGGTTGACTGCTTTGGAGGATAAACAACAAGTTTACCGCCTGACAGACCCTTGCCGAAGTAATCGTTTGAGTCACCAACAAGCTCAAGAGTAAGGCCGTTTGGAATAAATGCGCCAAAGCTTTGTCCGCCTGAGCCGTTACAAACGACTGTGAAGGTGTCCTCTCCAAGACTGTCAAAGTGATTTTTGGTGATTTCCGAGCCGAATATTGTACCAAACGTTCGGTCAATATTCTTAATGTCTAATTCAATTTTTTTCTTTGTACCTTTTTTTAGAACCTTCGAGAATTCTTTGACAAGCACTTTTTCATCAAGAGTTGTTTCAAGTTTAAAGTCATAAAGACTCTTGTTTGCGTATTCGACCTTGTCTGAAATAAAGTCAGTATTAAGAATGTTGGAAAGGTCAACCTCGCTTGCTTTGCCCGTGATGCCGTCTTTGCGCTTGATAAGGTCGATTCTGCCGACAAGTTCGTCAACAGTTTTAACACCGAGCTTTGACATATATTCACGAAGTTCGCTTGCAACAAACTTCATAAAGTTAACTACATATTCAGGCTTGCCCATAAACTTCTTTCTGAGTTCAGGGTTCTGTGTTGCAACGCCAAACGGGCAGGTATCAAGGTTACAAACTCTCATCATTGCACATCCGAGCGTTACAAGAGGAGCTGTTGCAAAGCCGTATTCCTCAGCGCCGAGCATTGCGGCAATCGCAACGTCACGTCCGTTCATCAACTTGCCGTCGGTTTCAATGATGACCTTGTTTCTGAGATCGTTCATAATTAGTGTTTGATGAGCCTCGGCAAGACCAAGCTCCCACGGCAGACCTGCATTGTAGATTGAGCTTCTCGGAGCTGCGCCTGTGCCGCCGTCATAGCCGGAAATAAGGATTACGCCTGCACCTGCTTTGGCTACGCCTGCGGCAACTGTGCCTACGCCGCATTCTGATACAAGCTTAACGGAAATTCTTGCATCCTTATTGACATTTTTTAAATCATAAATAAGCTGCGCCAAGTCCTCAATTGAATAAATGTCATGATGAGGGGGAGGGGAGATAAGCGATACTCCGGGGGTTGAATGGCGGGTTTTTGCAATCCATGGATAGACCTTTTTACCCGGAAGATGCCCGCCCTCGCCGGGCTTTGCACCCTGCGCCATTTTTATCTGAATTTCATTTGCTGATGTAAGATATCTGGATGTAACGCCAAAACGACCTGATGCAACCTGTTTGATAGCTGAGCATCTGTCCTCCTTTTGACCCTTTGTGAGCAGTCTTTCAAGGCTTTCGCCGCCTTCGCCCGAGTTTGACTTGCCGTGAAGCTGATTCATTGCAATGGCAAGAGCCTCGTGAGCTTCCTGAGAAATTGAACCATAGGACATTGCACCCGTCTTAAATCGTCTTACGATTGATTCAACGCTTTCAACCTCATCAAGCGGAACAGGGGTTTCGGCATAATTAAAGTCAAACAAGCCTCTGATGTTGACAGGATCCATTTCCTCGGAAATCATATGAGAATACTTTTTGTAAAGCTCATAGTCGCCGGTTCTTGTTGCCTGCTGAAGCATATAAATCGTGCGAGGATTGTACAGGTGTTCTTCCTTGCCGCTTCTGAATTTGTGAGAGCCTCGTGATTCAAGCTCATCACAAACGCCTAAATCAAGCGGATCAAATGCTGATGTGTGGAGTCTGTCAACATTGTCTTCAATATCCTTGATCGTGATGCCGCCGATTCTGCTGACAGTGCCTGTAAAGTATTCGTCAATTACATCCTTGCCGATACCGATAGCCTCAAAAATCTGAGAGCCTTGGTATGACTGAATTGTGGAAATGCCCATCTTTGACGCTATCTTTACAATTCCGTGAAGCACAGCGTTGTTGTAGTCGCTTACAGCCGCATAGTAGTCCTTGTCAAGCAAATCGTCGCCGATAAGCTGATGGATAGTTTCCTGAGCAAGATACGGGTTGATTGCACTTGCACCGTAACCGAGGAGTGTTGCAAAGTGATGAACTTCTCGCGGTTCGCCGCTTTCAAGAATCACAGCGAGCGAAGTTCTCTTTTTGGTTGCAACAAGATGCTGATGAAGAGCAGATACGGCAAGAAGTGACGGAATTGCAAGATGGTTTTCATCAACTCCTCTGTCCGAAAGGATAAGTATGTTTGCTCCGTCTCTGTACGCTTTGTCAGCCTCAATAAACAATCTTTTGACAGCCTTTGAGAGCTTGGTGTTTTTATAGTAAAGTATAGGGATAACAGCAACCTTAAACCCTGAGATGTGCATATTCTTAATTTTCAAAATATCAGTTGATGTAAGAATAGGATTATGTATTTTCATAACCTTGCAGTTTTCGGGCTTTTCTTCAAGAATGTTGCCGTCCTCGCCTATGTACACGGTTGTTGAGGTTACAATCTCTTCTCTGATTGCATCAATCGGCGGATTTGTAACCTGAGCAAACAACTGCTTAAAGTAGTTAAACAAAGGCTGTGGTTCGTCGGACAATACGGCAATCGGACTGTCTGTGCCCATTGCGGATATTGATTCCGAGCCGTTTTTAGCCATTGGCAGAATTGAAGTCATAACGTCTTCGTAAGTATATCCAAATGCTTTTTGCAGTTTTTGTCTTTCTTGGTAGGAGTGTTCTGCAACCTTTGCATTAGGAATCTTGAGATCTCTAAGGCACACAAGGTTACTGTCAAGCCACTCACCGTAAGGCTGTTTTGAAGCGTAGTATTCTTTTAATTCATCATCATCAATAAGTCTGCCCTGTACAGTGTCAACCAAAAGCATCTTACCGGGGCGAAGTCTTTCTTTAACAACAATTTTTTGAGGGTCAACAGGAAGTGCGCCAACCTCTGACGAAAGGATAAGGTTGCCATCATCGGTGATGTAATATCTTGACGGGCGCAAGCCGTTGCGGTCAAGCACTGCGCCCATAATATCACCGTCAGAGAAAAGAATTGAAGCAGGTCCGTCCCATGGCTCCATCATTGTTGCATAGTATTGATAAAAGTCCTTTTTCTTTTGGCTCATTGTGCCGTTGTTATCCCAAGGCTCAGGAATTGTAATCATAACAGCTAAGGGCAGCTCCATACCGCTCATAACAAGAAACTCAAGGGTATTGTCAAGCATAGCCGAGTCAGAACCCTCGGTGTTTACAACAGGAATAACCCTGTCAAGGTCGCCCTTTAGATGTTCAGAGCGCATAGTTTCTTCTCGGGCAAGCATTTTGTCGGCATTACCGCGAATTGTATTAATTTCACCGTTGTGAACAATCATTCTGTTAGGGTGAGCTCTTTGCCAGCTTGGCTGGGTGTTGGTTGAAAAACGTGAATGTACCATTGCAATGGCTGACTCATAGTCCTCGTCCTGTAAATCAAGGAAAAAGCTTCTTAAATCGCCTACAAGGAACATTCCTTTATATACAATAGTTCTGCTTGAGAGCGATACTACGTATGTGTCCTCGTTGCTCTGCTCAAATACACGTCTTGCAACATATAACTTGCGATCAAAGTCAAGACCTCTTTTTACTCCGTGTGGGCGCTTTATGAAGCACTGCATAATTGCAGGCATACACTCAACTGCTCTGCTTCCGAGTACCTCGGGCTTTGACGGAACATTTCTCCATCCGAGTACACTGAGTCCCTCTTTTTCAGCAATGATTTCAAACATCTTTTTAGCCTGATTTCTTGCAAGTTCCTTTTGAGGAAAGAAGAACATACCGACAGCATAATCTCTTTCAGAACCGAGCTTAATGCCCATCTCAGCAGTGGCCTTCTTGAAAAATTTGTGTGAAATCTGAAGAAGAATTCCGACGCCGTCACCGGTTTTGCCCTCTGCGTCTTTGCCGGCTCTGTGCTCAAGGGTTTCAACTATTGTCAATGCATTGGCAACTGTGTCGTGTGATTTAATGCCTTTAATGTTTACAACAGCTCCAATACCACAGTTATCGTGTTCGAATTTTGGAGAATACAGCCCTTTTTTCATCTGTCTGCTCTCTGTTTGCTCCATAAAGAACCACCCTTCCTTTTTAATTTAATTAATCACAAAGTAGATATTCGGTTTGCATATATGATGCATAGCGCGTATATATATTATAAGAAAATCTACAGTCAATAATGTTGCTTTTAAGTTTTTGTTATCAAAAGTCCAAGCAACAAAATCGATTGTTTTTATTATAAAACCATATATTAAACTTTGTCAATAGAAAATCAAAAAAATTGCAACTTTTAAAAAATAAAATTCATAAAAAATAAAAACTTGGTTCAAAAAATAGCTAAAACCAAAAAAATGCGTTGCTTATTGCAAGAAAAATAAAAAAACTTGCAAAATTATAAATTTTTTGAAAAAAGCTATTGACAAATTAAAAGAAAAGGAATATACTTACAGCAATGACACAGCAAAGGCGCTGTAAGCAGTTGGCTTGCAGCGTCTTTTTCGTTATTACGTCAAAATTTTAGTTTGGATAGGAGCGATTTATAATGGCAAAAGTTCCCGAATTATTTGGATCTATGGTGTTTAACGACCAGACTATGCAGGAAAGACTTCCTAAGGCTACATACAAGGCTTTAAAGAAGACAATCCAGAACGGTGAACCACTTGATTTAAGCGTTGCAAATGTTGTTGCAAGTGCAATGAAGGATTGGGCAGTTGAAAAGGGCTGCACTCACTATACACACTGGTTCCAACCAATGACAGGCATCACGGCAGAGAAGCACGACAGCTTTATCAGCCCAAGCGGTGAAGGTCAGATTATCATGGAGTTCTCAGGCAAAGAACTTGTAAAGGGCGAGCCTGACGCGTCTTCTTTCCCGAGCGGCGGCATTCGTGCCACATTTGAGGCAAGAGGATATACAACATGGGATCCAACCTCCTATGCTTTTGCAAAGGACGGAACACTTTATATTCCGACAGCTTTCTGCTCATATACAGGTGAGGTTCTTGATAAAAAGACTCCGCTACTCCGTTCAATGGAAAGAATTAACACAGAGGCAGTAAAGGTGTTAAATCTTCTCGGCAAGGCTGATGTTACAAGAGTTATTACAACTGTCGGTCCTGAGCAGGAATATTTCCTTATTGACAAGGATGTGTATGATCAAAGAGAGGATCTTATCTATACAGGCAGAACACTTTTTGGCGCAAAAGCTCCCAAGGGACAGGAACTTGACGACCATTATTTTGGCGCAATCAAGACAAGAGTTGCAAATTATATGAAAGACCTTGACGAAGAACTTTGGAAGCTCGGCATTCTTGCCAAGACAAAGCACAACGAGGTTGCTCCGTCACAGCACGAGCTTGCTCCGATTTTCTCTACTACTAATATAGCTACAGACCACAACGAGCTTACAATGGAGATTATGAAGAAAACAGCCGAGAAGCACGGACTTGTTTGTCTGCTCCACGAAAAGCCGTTTGCAGGGGTGAACGGTTCAGGTAAGCACAACAACTGGTCACTTTCAACCAATACAGGCGAAAATCTACTTGACCCGGGCAAGCAGCCTGAAACAAACACTCAGTTCCAGCTATTCCTTGCAGCTATTGTTAAGGCTGTTCATGAGTATCAGGATCTTCTCAGAATTTCAGTTGCTTCATCGGGTAACGACCATCGTCTTGGTGCAAACGAAGCTCCGCCGGCAATCATCTCAATGTATCTCGGCGACGACCTAGGCGCACTTGTTGATTCAATTATCAACGGCACTGAGTATATAAGCAAGGGCAAGGTCAGAATGGAAACAGGCGTTGATGTTTTGCCTAACTTCAAGAAAGATACCTCTGACCGTAACCGTACATCCCCATTTGCTTTCACAGGAAACAAGTTTGAATTCAGAGCTTTGGGTTCAGCACTCAACATTGCTTGTCCTAACATTATGCTCAATACTATGGTTGCTCAGGAACTATCTGAGTTCTATAATGAGCTTAAGGACGCAACGGACATAGATACAGCAGTTAAGGCTCTTATCAAAAAGACATTCACAGAGCATCAGGATATCATCTTCAACGGTGACAACTATGCTGACGAATGGGTGGTTGAGGCTGAGAAGAGAGGACTTCTCAACTTTAAGTCGCTTCCTGAGGCAGTTGAACACTATATTGACAAAAAGAACATTGATCTCTTTGTTAATAACAAGATTTATAATACTGATGAAATTCACGCAAGATATGAGATTGAACTTGAAAATTACTCAAAGGAAATCAACATTGAAGCGCTTACAATGATTGATATGGCAAGAAAGAATATTCTTCCTGCTGTTACATCATATGTAAGAGAACTCACAGATACAGCTCTTGCAAAGAAAGCGCTTTCAGACGCTATTCCGACTTCGGTTGAAGAGGAGCTTATCACAAGCCTTTCAAACAAGCTTGTGTGCTTCAGCAAGATGACAACAGAGCTTGAGGATGCGGTTCTTAAGGCTAATGACATAGGCGACGGTCTTGCCAGCGCAAAATACTTTAGAGAAACAGTATTTGCAATTATGCAGGAGCTGCGTGCGATTGGTGATTCTATGGAAACAGAAACTTCATCAGAGTACTGGCCTTATCCTTCATACGGCGAGATGCTTTTTGGAGTTTGATAAAAGTAATTAAAAGAATCTAAAATAATAAAAAATTAAGCAAACACAACGGTGTGTAATCGGAATGGAAAACTCTGTTCGGATTACACACCGTTTTTGTTTTAAAAAATCAGTTGATAGGGGAGAGATTTATATGACTGAAATTTTAGAAAGTGTAAACAGCACCGTCTTTAGCGTATGGTTTTTAATTGGTGCGGCACTTGTATTCTTTATGCAGTGCGGATTTGCTATGGTGGAAACAGGCTTTACAAGAGCCAAAAACGCAGGTAACATCATAATGAAAAACCTGATGGACTTCTGCATAGGCACAGTAGTTTTCAGCTTGTTAGGCTTTGGACTTATGATGTCTCAAGATTATCTGTTTGGATTAATCGGTATTCCTAATCTTAATATGTTTACCGATTTTGCAAATTTTGATTGGAGCAGTTTTGTGTTCCAGCTTGTATTTTGCGCAACCGCGGCAACAATCGTATCGGGCGCTATGGCTGAGCGCACAAAGTTTTCGGCATATTGCGTTTACAGCGGTATTATTTCACTCGTTGTTTATCCGATTGAAGCAGGCTGGGTATGGAATACCGAGGGTTGGCTTGCAAAGCTCGGATTTGTAGATTTTGCAGGTTCAACCGTTATTCATATGGTTGGCGGTATCTCCGCTCTTATCGGTGCTACAATCCTTGGAGCACGTATCGGTAAATACGGTAAGAACGGCAAGGTAAACGCTATTCCGGGTCACAGCATTACGCTTGGTGCACTCGGTGTGTTTGTACTGTGGTTTGGCTGGTACGGATTTAACGGCGCAGCAGCTGAAAACGTTGGCTACCTTGGAAGAATTTTCCTTACAACAACAATCGCTCCGGCAATAGCAACAGTAACAACAATGATATTTACCTGGATTAAGAACGGTAAGCCCGACGTTTCGATGTGCCTTAATGCTTCCCTTGCAGGTCTTGTAGGCATTACATCCGGTTGTGCAGACTTAGATGCTATCGGCGCAACAATAGTTGGTATTGTATCGGGTATTCTTATTGTAGTAGCAGTTGAATTTGTTGATATTAAGCTCAAGATTGATGACCCTGTAGGTGCATTCGGCGTTCACGGCGTAAACGGTATGTGGGGTACTATTGCAACAGGCTTGTTTGCAACAGGCGATGGTCAGAATGGTATCACAGGTCTTTTCTATGGCAACCCTGCACAGCTTGGTATTCAGCTTATCGGTATGGTTTCAATAATCGGATGGACAGTTGTTTGTATGACAATCGTATTCTTGGTAATCAAAAAGACAATCGGTCTCAGAGCTTCAAAAGAGGATGAGATGAAGGGTATGGATATCAGCGAGCACGGTCTTGTCAGTGCATATGCTGACTTTATGCCAATCGGTGTCGGCACTGCTTCGCTTGACGAAAGCTTTGATGTAGAGGGTTCTGTTCCTGTTACACAGGCTGTCCCCGTTCAGCTTGCAGGCAAGTACGATATGGCATCCGACGGTGTTAAGATTACTAAAATTGATATTCTTCTTAAGCAGTCAAGACTTGAGGCACTCAAGGAAGAAATGGATAAACTGGGAATTACAGGTATGACGGTATCACAGGTTCTCGGCTGCGGTGCTCAGAAGGGTAAGCCTGAATATTATCGTGGTGTTGCGGTTGAAAGTAATCTCCTGCCTAAGATGAAGGTAGAAATTGTAGTGTGCAAGGTTCCTGTTAAGTCAGTTGTAGATGCGGCTGTCAAGGCACTTTACACAGGTCACATTGGTGACGGTAAAATCTTTATCTACGATGTTGAAGATGTTGTAAAGGTAAGAACAGGAGAAACAGGTTATGATGCAATGCAGGATATTGAATAATTAACCTATCCTTTTTAATTCACATAAACCGAAACGCTCCGCAGGACTTATACTGCGGAGTGTTTTGGTGTTTATATATGTTGAATTATGTTGAAATTTTTTTGAAATGATGATGTTGTATAACCATTTTTGTTTTTCAAAAAATAAAACAGGGGTGAATTATGAGTAATAAAAGATTCGATGAAAAAAAGCTTGAAAAGTGGGATTTGCCGCTTGGCTTTTCAAGAGCGCTTGTGCAAGACGAAGAGACGGTAAAGGTGTTTGTCAGTATGCCAAAGCCCGAACGGGAAAAATATATTGAAAGGGCTAAGGAAGCAACATCAAAGACTGAGATGCAGCGCATTGTAGGCGATATTGCATCAACCAATTTCGTGGATTTTATTTGATGCTGCATATGTATGCAATAAAAACTAAAAACGGATGCAGTAAAGCTGCATCCGTTTTGAATATGATAATCTTGTTGATACGTGAAAAATTTTTAATATGTCATTATTGTTTGTGATATTATGTATCACACCGCCTTTTTGTCATGAATCTTTCTTGCAAGATAAACAACGGGAGTGTCAAGCAGGCTTGTAAACACATAGATAACATAGCTTGAACAGAAAATTGCAATCAGTGTTGAAACATCATATGTACCCCAGAACGCAAACAGAGTAAACAATGCAGTGTTTATAATCTGACTTATAAGCGTTGAAGCGTTGTTGCGAAGCCACAAAAATCTGCGTTTATCGCCTGTTTTACTTTCCGTAAGTTTCCACCACTTGTGATAAAGCCAAACGTCAAACAACTGGCTTATTGCATAGACAACAAGTGATGATATTATCATCCTGGGTGTGTTTGAGAATACAGCGGAAACCGAGTCCATCATTCCGTCGTTTGGACTTGGAGTGTACAACAGCCAGCTTTGTGAAAGCAATAGGAAAAATACCGATGCGAATACACCTGTCAAAACAGCCTTGTTTGCCGCCTTTTTGCCCTCACATTCGGACAGAATATCGGTAATAAGGAATGTTACGGCAAATAATACGTTGCCGAGTGTTTGCTCCATCCCGAATGCGTTTATAAGCAGTACAACCTCAATATTGGCAAGAATTGTTGCCGCTGCCGACAAACAATACAGACCTGTTTTACCAAATAATTTATAGCCCAATAGCGCCATTCCGTATATGAATACAACGGAACCCATAAGTAATAGTTCGTTTATCATTTTAGTCACCCACTCCAAAATCAGTATTATTAATCAGTATGTCAATGCGCTCATTGTCCTTATAAATAGGATACAGCTTATCGACAAATTGCTGTATCACATCTTTGTCAGGTTCAATCTTCGTAGAATTGTCACACATAATGTTAATGCAAATGCGTTCAAAAAATTTAAGACCCAATTCTATATCGTTTTTCATAGATTCAAGAGTCTGTCCTTTTATTCCAAAAAGGAAATTTGCTTCATCAAAATGTTCGCAAATTGTAGCGGGATTATTTTCATTAATGCCTTTTTTGAGCACATTTTCTCTGAAATTGAAGTCAAAAGTTTCAAGCCCCAGTTTCATTTTTAAGTCAAAGTTATTAAAGTATTCCCTTAACGCATTTATTTTGTTTTTGTACAAATAATGCGCCTCAAAATGAATGGTTGAAATGTTTTTTGCTTGACAGGTTTTTTTGATAAGCTCAAGCGTGTTATTGTCAAGCTCAAACACAGAGCCTGAGTTGATTACCTCAAGATTGCCGTAAATTCCGGTTACGTTGTCGAGCACGGACTTGTTGAGCAAAAAGTTTTTTTGCTCATTATTGCAACTGTCACTGTAATAATCGCAGAAGGTGCATTTTTTGTAAATGCATCCGCGTCCCCGCAAAAGAACAATCTCACGTTTTTGTTTGTTGTTTATTATGCTGTATCTTTCCATAATTAATTGACACAAAGGCGGCATGATGTGCGTTCAATCAAACCAAGCAATTTAATTTTGCACGCAATTTGAGCAGATAGATTGATTATCATCACACATTTCTCAATAAAATAAAAAGCACCCTCTAAGGGGTGCGGAAGGGCGCAGTACGCCTGTGTGTCTTACTCCTTAGTTTTGATTGGACAAAAACCTATCGGCATTGCCCCGGCAGGATGGTTACGAACTGCCGATAAACATATTAGCACACAAAACTACCCTTGTCAACAATCATAAATAATGTTATATTTCTATAAACGAAAAATTAACTGCATTATACGATTTATTTCAAAAAAATTATACTTATTTTATGATATTTTTCAGTTGACAAAGCATAAAACCTTTTGTATAATAATAGACAGCGTTTTAGTATGCGTTATGCTATCAAGAGGTGCAAATATGCTGTTTGAGCTTAAAAGCGTCTTTCAAAATGAGGACGAAGTAAAACAAGTTGAATACCGGCTTGATATGTCTGAGATTAACATTGACGGTGTTTATCCATTCAAAGCTCCGGTCAGTGTTATTGCAACAGCAAAGAACAGGGCAAGTCTTGTGACCTTATATTTTGAGCTTAGCTTTGATTACTGTCGCAGTTGTGACAGGTGCGGCGAGGAATATACAAGGCAGATGAATATGAGCTTTAATCATAAGCTTGCACAGACCTTGGTTGATGATGGTAATGATGATTATATTGAAACACCTGATTTTACGCTCGAGCTTGATGAGATAGTAATTTCTGACATTTTGCTTTCACTTCCTGCAAAGAATCTTTGCAGAGAAGACTGCAAGGGCTTGTGCCAAAGCTGCGGACAAAACCTTAACAATGGTGAATGTTCCTGCGACAAGCGTCAGATTGACCCAAGGCTTGAGATACTTAAACAGTTTATGGATTAATATACAATATAAGGAGGTTTTTGTAATGGCAGTACCCAAGAACAAAACATCACACGCAAGAAAGAGCTCAAGACGTTCAACAGTATGGAAACTTAACGCTCCTACACTTACTGCTTGTCCGAACTGCGGCGAATTAATGGCTGCTCACAGAGCTTGCGGTAACTGTGGTATGTATAACGGCAGACAGGTTATCGATAAGAAAGACGAACAGTAATTTTAATTACTAAACACTATGGGCGGCAGTTAACTGTACGCCCTTTTGTTTTGTGTGAATATTGATTATTATAAGCTAATTGTGCAGACAATATGAGGTGATAGTGTGGCTGTAAAAATTTATGGTGTGACTGCAAACAGTCACGCTGATACAGCAAAAATCAAAGCAGGAGAAACGCTTGTTTCTATTAATTCAAACGATATTGTGGATGTTCTTGATTACAGGTTTTATCAGGTCAACCGCAAGCTGTTGCTTGAAATAGAGGATACGGAAGGTCAAAGGCGAGAGGTAATCATAACAAAGGGCGAATACGATGAGATTGGTCTTGAGTTTGAAACTTATCTTATGGACGAGCAGCATTCCTGCCGCAACAAATGTATATTCTGCTTTATTGACCAGCTTCCAAAGGGACTTAGAAAATCGCTTTATTTTAAGGATGACGACAGCCGCTTGTCGTTTTTGTTCGGCAACTACATTACGCTTACCAACATTACAGAGCACGAGATTGACCGAATTATAAAAATGCACATCAGCCCGATTAACGTGTCGGTGCATACCACCAATCCGGAGCTTCGATGTAAAATGATGAACAATCGTTTTGCAGGCGATGCACTGAAGCATCTCAAACGCTTTGCCGACGCAGGAATTACACTTAATTGCCAGATTGTTTCCTGCCCCGGAATAAACGACGGAGATGAGCTTGTGCGCACATTAACTGACCTTGAAGCGCTTGGTGTAGAAACAACAGCAATTGTGCCTGTTGGACTTACACGCTTTAGGGACGGGCTGTTTCCGCTTGAGGCATACACAAAGCAAACTGCGGCAGATACTCTTGATATTATCGAAAAATTCGGCGACAGGTGTAAGCAAAAATACGGCAGACGAACTTTTTTTGCAGGGGATGAATTTTATATTCTTGCAGAAAGAGAAATCCCGAACCCGGAGTTTTATGAGGACTTTTCAGCACTTGAGGACGGCGTAGGAATGATTGCATATCTTACTGATGATGTAAAATATGCTCTTGAAGAATTTGATAAGGACGAAAGTCTTTGTCACACCGTAACCGTTGCCTGCGGCGAGGGAGTTTATCCCTTTATGAAGAACATAATGTCGCTTATAAACGAAAAATTCCCAAATATTAAGATAAACACCAAAGCCATAAAAAATAACTTTTTCGGCGGAGGAATCAACGTGTCAGGGCTTATAACAGGCGGAGATATGATAGATCAACTAAAGGGCGCACAACTTGGCGACAGGCTGATAATTCCGTCATCAATGCTCCGATTTGAAAACGATTTGTTTTTGGACGATGTTTCAACAGATGATGTTCAAAGAGAGCTTAATATTCCTCTGCTTGCGGTTAACAATAATGGTGAGCAGCTTGTAAAATCCATCATAGAAAGGGATTGATACTATGAACAAACCCGTAATTGCAATAGTCGGCAGACCAAACGTCGGTAAGTCAACATTATTTAATAAACTGATAGGCCAGCGCCTTTCAATAGTAGATGATACCCCAGGCGTTACCCGTGACAGAATTTACGGTGAAACAGAGTGGTGCGGCAAAACTGCATTTGTTGTTGATACAGGCGGTATTGAACCAAAATCAGACGATGTCATCCTTGTGCAAATGCGCCGTCAGGCACAGCTTGCAATTGACACCGCCAATGCAATTATATTGGTAACCGACTGCAAAACAGGAATGGTTGCAACAGATATGGATGTTGCTCAGATGCTTCAAAAGTCAGGCAAGCCTGTTGTTCTCTGTGTGAATAAGTGCGACGGTGTAGGCGAGCCATCTGCTGAATTTTACGAGTTTTACAATCTTGGGCTTGGTGACCCGATTCAGGTTTCGGCTGTTCACGGTCACGGCACAGGCGATTTGCTTGATCAGGTGTTTGCAAGCTTTGATTACAATGCAGATGAAGAGGAGGACGGTACAATCATTAACGTTGCCGTTATCGGCAAGCCGAATGCAGGCAAATCCTCCCTTGTCAACAAGATTACCAATGAAGAGAGATGTATTGTGTCCGACATTGCAGGTACTACCCGTGATACAATCGATACTCTTGTTGAGAATAAGTACGGCAAGTTTAACTTTACTGATACAGCAGGACTTCGCCGACAGAGCAAAATATATGACAACATTGAAAAGTACAGTATTTTAAGAGCAAAAATGGCTATTGAACGCAGTGATGTGTGCGTTATTATGATTGATGCAACAGAGGGTGTTACGGAGCAGGATACCAAGGTTGCAGGTCTTGCCCACGAGGCAGGCAGAGCGTGTATTATTGCCGTTAACAAGTGGGATGCCATTGAAAAGAGCGACAAGACAATGCAGGAATTTCGCAAAAAGCTCGACGCTGATTTTGCATTTATGTCATATGCTCCGCAGGTGTTCATCTCAGCCAAAACGGGAATGAGAATTGACAAACTTTTTGAATATATAGTAAGCTGCAATGACTCGGCTAACAGAAGAATAAGAACAGGTATGCTAAACGAGCTTTTAGCTCAGGCAACAACCAGAGTTCAGCCACCGTCCGATAAGGGCAAGCGACTCAAAATTTTCTATATGACTCAGGCTTCCGTAAAGCCTCCGACGTTTGTATTTTTCTGCAACAATGCACAGCTTTTCCATTTCTCATATCAGCGTTATCTTGAAAATAGAATAAGAGAGGCTTTTGCGCTTGAAGGAACTCCGATTAAGATTGTGATACGAGAGAGAGGAGAAAAATAATGGAATTAGGTATTGATATTTTATCAGGCTGCTGGTGGATGTTTTTGCTTTCAGCCGTAATCGCATATTTGCTCGGCAGCATCAATACTGCTGTGATGGTGACAAGTATTGTTACTAAAGGCAAAAAAGATATTCGTAACATGGGCAGCGGCAACGCAGGCTTTACGAATGTGCTCAGAAGTGTAGGCAAGGTGCCTGCAATTATAACAATAGTATGTGACGCACTCAAGTGTGTCGTAGCTGTGCTTATCGGTGCATTTATTTTCTCATTTGCAGGCACGATTCTTAATTCTTCAAACGAAATATTAAACGGCGAGCTTGTTCTGATTGGCAAGTATGTTTCGGGAATTTTCTGTATATTGGGTCATTCCTATCCCGTTTACTTCGGCTTTAAGGGCGGCAAGGGTATTGTTACCGCAGCGGCGCTTATAGCAAGCGTAGACTGGAGAGTATTCATCTGTATTATAGCAACTTTTTTGATTGTATTCATAATAACAAAAATTATCTCGGCGGCAAGTATTACAGCGGCGGCACTTTATGCACCGTTTACGTTCGGCGTGACATTTGTATTTGATTACCTTATGCCAAAGGCGCCGTATTCACTTACATATGTGCTGATGTCGACAGCGGCAGCGCTCATAATCAGCATTTTTGTAATTGTTAAGCACAAGGCGAATATCGGCAGGCTTTTGCGTGGTGAAGAAAAGAAAATCACCGCAAAGAAGAAGTAGCATATTGACCCGATTATTATTTGGTTGTACAATAATATTATAATGATTTTCAGAAAGGATGGTTTTAATGGCAGACTGTATTTTTTGCGGTATTGCAGATGGCTCAATTCCGTCAAAAAAAGTCTATGAGGACGACAAAATTCTTGCTTTTTATGACCTTGAACCGCAGGCTCCTGTTCATGTGCTTGTGATTCCAAAGCAGCATATCTGTTGTGCAAACAAGGTAAATGAGGTTAACGCAGATGTTATTGCACATATCTTTACAAAAATTCCTGTTATTGCAAAGACTCTTGGACTTGATAACGGATATCGAATTGTAAATAACTGCGGTGACGATGGTTGCCAAAGCGTAAAACATATGCACTTCCATTTGCTTGGCGGCAAAAAGCTCAGCACATCAATGGCATAAAGGAGCAGGGAAAATGGAATCATACAAAATTAATATTGCAGGACTTGAGCGTGAACTCGAGATGTTCCCTGTCAACGACAAGCTTGACATTGCCGCTTTCATTATGTTCGGTGACGTTGAGATTACTGAGGTTGCCGCGAGGGAATTGTTAAAAAAATGTCCTGAGCACGACGTTGTTGTAACTGCCGAAGCAAAGGGAATACCGCTTTGCTATGAGGTTGCCCGTCAGGGTTGTCGCAACTACGTTGTTGCACGCAAGGGCATAAAGGTTTATATGCGCAATCCTATTGAAGTTTCCGTCAACTCAATCACTACTGCAAGTGAGCAAAAACTCTATTTTGGTGAGAATGACGCAGAGTTTTTGAAGGGCAAGCGGGTACTGATTATTGATGATGTTATATCGACAGGTCAAAGCCTTGAGGCGCTCCAAACTCTTGTTGAACAGACAGGCGCAACGGTTGTCGGCAAGGCGGCAGTGCTTGCCGAAGGCGACGCAAAGAACAGAGATGACATAATCTTTTTGCAGGAGCTTCCGCTCTTTTTTAAGTAAATATTTAGACGAAAATCCATCGGTTTAACCGATGGATTTTTTGCGTTATAGGAATCATTAAAAGATAATTAGACCGATTAGTTTTGACACCATTAGGTTATTTGCAAAGGTTGTGACCGACATCACGCCGCTTTTTACATAAAATTCCGCACAATTTGCTGATTGGAATACACAGGAATGCCCAAAGCATACTGTAAAACGGACATATTTGACCCTTAATGTTAAAACGGCAATTTGAATAATCCCAAACATTCAGCTTAAATTTAATATTAACTATACAGCCGCAAAAAAATTCCATTATTGTAATAATCAAACTGCCCGAAATGCATTTGAGCGGAAGCTTCATATTGGCAAATCTCTTGTAAAATCTATAAAGCGACACAAAAGCCGTACCGCCTGTTACAGCCATTGTCCAGTGCGTTTTTCTGCGCCACAAAATTTCAAGCAGAGCATAGCCGATTCCGCCGATTGAAAATAAAATGCAATCACCTTTTAATCTATTCATAAAAAATCACCGATATTAGTATTGCCAATATCGGTGTGTTTAGTATGAATGATATAGCCTAAAATCACATTTTGCTTTTAATTTCATTAATTACATCATTTAATTCTTTTAATGAATAAAGACAGTTTAACGCTGTTAAAAATGCATTAGTGGAAAGGTATTTTGGCAAATTCAAGTACTTTAGCAGTGTTTGTCGGTTCTTTTCGGCATTTGTTGTGCCCGTAAGACCTAACGTAAATAAATCTGCCTTTGTTATTTCCTTATTAGAATTATTAGACTTTTCTCCAATCAAGGTTGCGCCGCTGTTGCGTATTGCCTTTATGATTACTTCGTCGCTCACGCCCTCAACTCCCAATAATCCCTCTTTGCCGCCTTTTGCTTTGCGTTTTTCCTTGCCTGCGATTTGCGGAATATAGCAGTGCTTTATCTTTGATTTATCAACTGTCCCCTTTAAAAAATTTCTGATTACAAATCCTGCACCATCGCTGTCGGTTAAAATCAGTATTCCTCTTGTGTCAGCAATTTGTCTGATTAAATTTTGTTTTTCCTTGTCGGAAAACACCCTGAATCCGTTGGTTTCAATTATCGGTGCATCTATCAGACCTTTAAGCTTTATTTTGTCGTATCTTCCTTCTACTATTATTGCCTCTTTTATTTTAAGCACTACAGCCTGCCCTCCTTAGCAATCAGCAAAAGCTGTGCAATCAGCTGTTCCATATACAGCCGTGCATTTACCGAGGTGGTTTTAAATTTTTCGTCAGCTTCAATTAATACACTCAGGCTCTTGCGCAGTGCTTCTGTTGACACTTTTGCCGTTGCTTTGCGAGCGTTTTGAAGCACAAAAGCTCTGTTTTTATATTCAAAATCTTTTGCGACGTTGTCCTTGAGAATGCCGCATTCATCGGCAATTCTTATTCTGTATGCATCGATATATGATGCCGAAAGTACATAGAGCATCATTATTGGTTCTTCTCGTTGATAAAAAAGCAGGTCAAGCGTGCTGAAAGCCTTGTCGCCGTTGCCGTTTAGGACAGCGTCTGACAAAGCAAATATTTTCGTTTCAAGGTTTATAGTCGACAGCTTTTCAATATCACTTAAGGTAATTTCTTCGCCCTGAGCATAGGCGCTGATTTTTGAAACTTCGTTTTTGAGAAGATTTAAATCGTCACCGCAGTTTGAAATAATTTTTGAAGCATTGACGTGCGATATCATTTTGCCGTTTTCATTTGCCCATTTTGCAACATATCTTTCAAGCATAGCCTGATTAAGCTTTGCAAATTCACACACACTGCCGATTTTGTCAACTCTTTTTACAAGTGCATTGAACGCCGCTTTATTTTTAGACGGAATGTAGGTAGGCATAGAAATAATCAGAATTGTTCCCTCATACGGCTTGTTTGTAATTTCTTTAAATCTGTCGAGCGAATCGCTGTCCATATTATCAAGGTGAATATCCGTGACAACAACGCAGTTGTATTCACTCATAAACGGTACAATTTGCAGAGATGCCGCAAAATCATCAAGCTCAATGTCGCCGTTAAAGGTGTGAAAATTAAAGTCAGACGGATTTTTGCCTGTCACGCTTTGCGTCAGCAACTGAGTATATTGCTTAACAAACATCTGTTCACTGCCGTAAATCAGATACACAGGCGAAAAGCTCTTTGTTTTAATTTGCTTTTTGAGTTCTGCCTCAGTTATTTTAGCCATTTTGTCCTCCGCTGCATCAGGTAAGTTTCAAGACTATGTCATCAGATAAAGTGTTGAGTATTTTACAATTTAATTCTTTTAACAAACTATAATTTTTGTCATATTCCTTTTTGCTTCCTGCAAAAATTATAGCATTACAATTCATAAGCTCTATATTATCAACAATATCGCCAATCAAAAGATAGTCTGCATTTCTGTATTTTTGGGGCAAGTCAGCAATATCACCGTTATCGGGTACAAAAAGTAAAGATTTTGCTTTGGTGCTGACATATTGATATGTTGTGCCGCCAATGTTGATTACTTCGTCTTTTGTGTTTTCTGACAGGTTGAGTGCAAAGCTCAGATTATCCCCGAAAACCTTTCGTTGCTTGCCGTCATAATTGCTCAGCAGTTTTTGATATTCAGTATCCTTATCATATACCAAAACCCTCGTTACGTCAAATTGATTAATTAGCTTTGATTGATAAGAACAATATTTATTTTTCTGGTTAGGGATTATAATGTTGTCTATTGATATGTACTTATCGCTGATTTTATCTGCAACATCATCAGACTTGTGTTTACTGCCGCCGCAGGATAACACCGTTATACTGTTCTCGTTTGATATAGTAGCAGTCACTCCACTGTCTGTGCAGTAAACTGTCAGAGTTGTGTCGTCGACAGTTGCAAAGGCGAATATTGCCCAGCCAATAGAAAGTGTAAGTACTGAAAAAGTGACAGCACATTTTATGTAAAATCCCTTAGCTTTTACAGCGTAACCAATAATTACCAGCAAAATACTTATTGCAAGCCAAACATAAAAGTAAGGTTTGTCGGTGTTAATTGAGCAATACGGAATACCTGCAAACAATTCAATTACCCACAAAATAAATTTACCGGCAATACCTGCCAAAAGTGCAAACGGATATGCAAAGCAGGAAACAAACGGCAAAAGATAAAAAAGTGATGCAATTAGGGATAAGATAATCAGTGCACTTACAATCGGAGAAATTATAACAGAAATAATTACGGTAAACGGTGACATTCTGTGAAACACTATAATTGAAATCGGAAGCACCCAAACAGACGCCGCCAGCGACACCGAAAAAAGGTTTATCAAAAATTCGATTATTTGCTTAATCGGTTTAAACTTTGGCTTGGGAACTTTTTGAAGAAATGAATTTATTTTATCTGCCCAAAGCACTATTCCAAGCGTAGCCGAAAACGACAAGAGCATTCCTATATTGCCGACTGCGTATGGATTGAATATTGTTAAAACAACTGCGGCAAATCCGATAGAATTCAGTGAATCGGCTTTGCGCAAAAAAATTGATGCAAGAAATGCCACGGTTGTCATCAATCCCGCTCTTATGATTGACGGAGCAAATCCCGTCAGCATCATAAATAATATGGTTGTCAAAATTACAGAAATCGCCTGTGCTATTTTACTGCGCTTTAGTTTGCGCATAACAAAGTAAACAACACCTGTTACTATTGAAAGGTGCATACCTGACACCACAATAATAAAGGACGTTCCTGTTGCAATAAAGTCACTGTATACCTTGTCTGACAGCGCTTTTTTGTCACCGAGCAAAACTGCCCTGCAAAGGGAAGAACAGTCGTCGGGCAGCAGACAGCTCAGCGCATTTTTCATGGCAATTCTTGCAGACACAGCATAACTGTAAAGGCAAAAATGCTTTTCTCCAATTACATCAATTTTAAATTTTTTATCGACATAGGATTTTAAAAATACTCCCTTGCTTTTGAGCAAATTTGTGTCGGCTTTTATCGTATGTAAAGTTGCTCTTATCTTATCAAACGGTTCCAAGTGCAAATCGTTGTAAGATAACAGTTGAATTTTTACCGCTTTGTCCTCTCCGTTTACGGTGTCGGTTTGTATCATATACGTTGCGCTGTTATTGTCCTTGATAACCTCATCACAGATATAGCCGGTAATATTAATTTCTTTATCGGAATAATTGTTGATAACAGGGTTGTAGTTAAAATTTGTGTAAAGCATGATGCTCAGGCACGAAATAACTACGGATAAACCTATAGCAATAAACTTAGGAAAAATAGATTTATATTTTCGCTTTAGAAATAATACAACTCCTGCGCTAATCAATGCAGCAGCCGCACAAAGCATTATGATAATCAGTGTTATGTTGTAAAAATAAAAAACGACCGCAATTATGGACAGATAGGTTAAACCAATCAATCCAAACGGTCGTTTCATAATTATATACCTCGGTTAATTTTCGTGATTTTTGTCGCTGTCGGGGTCATCGCCGCTTTGAATCTGCGCAAGTTTTTTTGCTACAACACGCAGTATTCGCTGATCCTTTACCTCCATAACGGTGAACCTGAATCCGCCTGCTTCAATGCTTTCGCGTTTTAACGGTATAGTTCCAGCATTTTCTAAAATATATCCTGCAACGGTAATACTGTCGCTCTCAATGCTGTCCTCGTCCATACCGAACAGCGCCAGCATATCGTCAAACTCCATATCGCCGTTAAGCAAAAACTCATCTCTGCCGATTTTATAGTAGTTGTGCTCAATTTCCTCGTCCTCGTCCCAGATTTCTCCGACGATTTCTTCAAGCAAATCCTCCATTGTTACAATTCCGAGCGTTCCGCCGTATTCGTCGGTAACAATGGCAAGGTGGCTCTTTGTTCGCTTAAATGCACTCAAAATCTTAGAAAGCTGCTGAGTTTTAAATACAAAGTAAGGCGGTTGCATAATCTCACGCACATTAGGCGATTTTCCGTCAGCAAGAAACTCAAGATAATCTCTGGTGTGAAGAATGCCGATAATATGGTCAACTGTTTCTTCATAAACAGGAATGCGTGAATATCGGTTCTCAATGATAATATCTTTAATTTTTTCCTGCGGGTCGTCAACGCTGATAAAAGTGACGTCAACTCTCGGAGTTAAGATTTCTTCAGCCGTGGTTTCGTCAAAATCAAGCACCGAACGCACCATTTCGCTTTCGCTTTCTTCAAGCACGCCTTCTTCCTCAATGCTCTCAACAATGTACTTTAATTCATTTTCTGTCACGGTAGGGCTGTCCGCTTTGCCTCCCGAAAGTTTAAGAGCAAAGCTTTTTAGCTTAACAAATACCCAGACAAGCGGCGTCAGTATAACCATAAGTGTTCTGAGAATCGGCGCAGTTTTTATCGAAAAGCTGTCGCAGTGTTCCTTTGCAAGGCATTTTGGAACTACCTCGCCAAAGGTGAGCACCAGCAATGTTGTAGCGCCTGTTGCAACAGCCGAGCCGATGTCGCCGAAAATACTGATGCAAAGCACCGTTGCAATAGACGAACAGCTTAGATTAACAATGTTGTTGCAGATTAGAATAGTAGTAAGAGCATTGTCAAAATGCTCAATGATATACAGTGCAGTTTTAGCTGTTTTGTTGCCGTCGTCAATGTATCTTTGCAGCCTTGCCTTATTTACAAACGAAAAGGCAGTTTCAATAGCTGAAAAAAACGCTGATAAAAGCACCAAAATGCCAATGATAACCGCCATAATTATGTCAGATTGCAATTAATTATCACTCCATAAAGGTTAATATACAAATTTTAATACAATTATACTACAATAATTCTTTAAAATCATTATTGTTTATAAGAAAAAAGAATAAAATTATTGAAATAATTTACCAAAAATGATATAATTATTTTATCTTATGTCCAAATGTAATGGGGCTTTTTAAATTTTGTTAAAAGATTTTTGTGAATTTAAAAATA